>NZ_CAKLBB010000005.1:0-337978 GCF_920939515.1 Sphingomonas sp. Leaf4
GCTGCGCGCACCGTCGACGACCTGTCCCGCGCCATCGGCGCCGCCATCGACACCTACACGCCCGCTGAGTGCGCCAACTACTTCGCCGCTGCCGGATACGATGCGTACTGAACGGAATCTGCTCTAGATGTCTGGAGCGACATCGCGCCGCTGGTGGCCCGCACCTTCTCGGGTGAGACTGTCACGTTCGAAGAAATGCCGCTGACCATGACGCGCAACGGCTTCGACGAGGAAACGTGGTGGGATTTCTCCTACTCCCCGCTCCATGACGAGCAGGGTGCGGTCGCGGGACTGCTCAACGTGACGCTGGAAGTCAGCGGACGGGTGATCGCCCGGCGCGAACGGGACAACGCCCTTCGCGAACTGCGCGAGAGCGAAGCCTTCAACAGAAGTGTCCTGACGGCTTCGACCGACTGCATCAAGGTGGTCGAGCTGACCGGCGAACTGTCCTTCATGACGGAGGGCGGCATGCGCGTCATGGACATCAGCGACTTCAACGACGTCAGGGGATGTCCCTGGCCCGACTTCTTCAAGGAGGACGGCCCCGACCTGGCGCGCGAGGCCCTGGAAGCCGCAAGGCAGGGGCGGTCGAGCCATTTCCTGACGCAGGCCGACACGTTCGTCGGTACCCTGAAATCCTGGTCGGTGTCGGTGTCCCCGATCGTGGACTCCGATGGCCGGACCAGCCGCATCCTCTCGGTCTCACGCGACGTGACCGAACTGGCCCAAGCTCGCGAGCAGCTGCAACTGCTCAACGGTGAGCTGGCTCACCGCATCAAGAACACCATGAGCGTGGTGCAGGCGATCGCCAACCAGACCATCGGCAAGGTCGCCGACGGGGACGCGATGCGGGTCTTCGGCGAACGTCTTTCTGCCCTGGCCTCTTCCCACGATCTGCTGACGGCCCATAGCTGGTCCACGGCGACGTTGGACGAACTGGCCCGCCGGGCCCTGGCGACGTTCGGACAGGACCGGTTCGACCTGTCCGGACCGCGCGTGGAACTGGGACCACGCGCGGCGCTGGCACTGTCGCTGATGCTGCACGAACTGGCCACAAACGCCGTCAAGTACGGCGCGCTGAGCGTGCCCGACGGTGCGGTCACCGTCGAGTGGATGCTGCGGCAAGCCGGCACCGAAGACGTCCTGCACTTGTCCTGGCGGGAGAGGGGTGGCCCGCCGGCGATCGAGCCGACCCGCAAGGGGTTCGGCTCCCGGCTCATCGGCATGGGTCTAACCGGTTCGGGCGGCGTTAAGCTCGACTACGGTACAAGCGGCCTCGTCGTGGAGGCAAGCGCGCCTCTTCACCAGCTTCAGCAAGCCTGAGGCGCCAGGAACACATGGGTCAGTCACAGCCTTTGCAACGTTTGCCCGTGCTCGTCGTCGAGGACGAACCAATCCTGCGGATTGATGCGCTCGACATGGTGGAGGAAGCGGGGTTCGAACCAGTCGAATCGACGAGCGTCGAGGATGCGATCCGCATCCTGACCGAGCGGCCGGACATTCGCATCGTTTACATGGACCTCGACATGCCACGGGGGATCAAGGGTATCGAGATCGCCGCCTGTATCCGCGACCGCTGGCCGCCGATCGAGATCATCCTGACGGGCGCCTTCTTCCTGGAAGCCGACTTGACCCTGCCGGTGCGCGCCGAGTTTTTCCCCAAGCCCGCGCAGTATAGCGAGATCACCGCGGCGATGCATCGCATGACGGAACATCTGCAAGGTTGATCGCCGCCTTCCCGGCGGTGTCCTGTCATCTGAGCGAACGGCCGTTACCGGGAGACCCGATCGTGAACCGGAACGTCCGCTATCGGGCGTGAGCAGACATCGCGGGTATCGTACCGCGGATCTAAGGGTATCAGCGGTGCGCTTCCCCGCAGAAAAGCGTGGGCATGGCGGAGGGTGCCTCTGCCGCGGTAATGTCCGGTAGTGGTGGCTGGCGGCGTTGGTGCCGGGAGAGCGGTGGAAACTCGTCTGCCTCTCGCAAGGCCCCGGCTGATCCCCTCGCCAAGTCTGATCCACCGGCTTAGCTAAGGGAGCCATACCGCTAGGCGAAAATACGAGCGTCGGCCACTGGGCGTGAGCAGACGTCGCGGGTATTGTACTACGCATCTGAGGGTATCGACAGCGCGCTGGACCGCAGAAATACGTGGGCAGGGCGGAGGGATCCTCCGTCGCGGTAATGTCCGCGTTTCGTCGGAAGCGGACATTGTGACTACCGTGCCAATCCAAGCCTCGCGAGGCGCAACAACTCAGGAAGTGCTGTCCTAACTACGGCTATAAGTCTGGCGTTATCCTCGTGGCGGTCGTCTGCTGGCACAACATAGGGCGGCGACTGAATAAGACAGGCCGCGACGATCTCCGAACCGGGCCAAGTGCCAGATCTCATATCTTCGTTTGTCCCGGTGTCAGGCGCGACAGAAACAGCGAATGCGCCCATTCGGAGTTCATCGTCTAGCTTGCGCACGTGCCACGGTCCGCGCGACGCTGCGCGTTCGAGTGCCTCAATCGCGTCCAGATCATCATGGGTCATAACACCGTAATAGTGCGCGGCCGGAGGTCCGCAATCGGGGCGTTAGCGGATGTTGCGGGTATCAGATCATCTCGTTGCGGGTATCAAGCTCGCATTAGGTCGCAGAAACGCTGATGCGGGGCGGAGGGTAGCTCCGCCCCGCGCGCTTGCAATGTTGGATTTGGTTCGCTTCATGTTCCACATGGAGCCGACCCGTAGCATCCTGATCGGTCTTGCCGTGCTGCATCGAAAGTTTGTCGGTGCGACCGCGGATCCGTACCCGAAGGCGGGAGAACTGCGGGCTATCCTCGCGCTGCTACACGCTCTGTCCGACGGGGAGCGACATCCGTTCGACGGCTTCTGGAAAGCGGCGACCAGCCCGCGTCTGCCGATCGAGAATGAGACGACGTGCCTTGTGATCCGGCGAAATGACATGCTTGCCCATTGGCACGGCATCCTTCGCGCGTTCGGGTGGGAAGCGTCCATTCCGCTGATGGAAGCGATCCACCGCGCCGAGGCCCCCGATCGCCCACCGGTGCCGCCGGCCCAGCAGGAGCGGCTGTGACGACCGGCGGAGCCGTCGGTCAGACGAGCCGTGGCAATTGGGACGATTTTGCTTATATTGATCCGGGGGTTGGCTAATACTGGAATGGACACGCACGATCGTCTGAGTGCTGAAATGGTGAGCCGGCGACAATTGGCGCTCCGGTTCATCAAAAGCTATTGGTCGACCAACAATTGCTCGCCGAGCTACGGTGAAATTGCTGCCGGCATCGGCGCGGATCATGGTCGAGCGCGCGAAGCGGTAAAAAGCCTGGTCAAGGCGGGCATCGTCAACCAGCAGCGTGGCGTCCCTCGCTCGATCACGCTGCCGACCGAGGAGGAAGCCGTGCTGGCTGCGCTTCGCCAAGTCGGATGGCGGATCAACGCAGAGATTCGCGAGCTGATACCACCCACATTATCGCCACTGCCTATTCCTGCCGCGCTGGACCACATCGCGGATGTCGAGGGGTGGGATAGCGATGCAGCAGGAATCAGCGGTTGAGGCAAAGGTGATGCGGGCGATCGTTGCGCGCGAGCACCGCACCGCGCTTGCCGAACGCCGCGACGCGCAGGCCGCGCACGCTGCGGCGACCGCACCGACGCCGTCGACGGTGAGCTGGTCCACGAAAGCCCCGAAGCGGCGCAAGCCATCACCGGTCGAGGCAGCGCTGGCGGCGCGCGCGCTGGACCACAAGCGCGATTGGGCCGCCCGGCATCCCGAGGCAGCGCGCGCCGAGCGGGCGTTCCGCAAGGAGCGCGCGGTGATGATTGATCGGTGGGCCAAGCGTGGCGACGGCACCGCCGAGACGCACGAGCGCGCCGGCCGCGTTCACCAGGGCGCGCTTGCCCGGCTCTATGCGAGTGGCGGCATCACGGCGGACCAGCTTGCCTATGCCGTCGAGATCGCGACGGTTTCCGAGCGCATCGGCGCCGACGTCACCGTGAAGACCGCCAGCCTCGAGACACGCATCGATTCCGGGCGGCGCGGGGACGGGACGTTCTATGAAGCGCTTTCCCGCGTGCAGCACGAAGTCGCCTATACCTATTGGCGCGAGGCGATCGAGGGACCGGTGCAGGCCGTGCTCGATATGATTGTGGGCGATACGATCGGCTTCACCGTCGTCGCCAAACGGTACAATATGCACAATCGTCGCGCGAAGCGGCTGCTGATTGCGGCGCTGGACGCATGGCCGCGCTTCCTGAGCCACGGCCGGCACGTCGTAACCGAGGAGACGCTGACGCTCTTCCACGCTGCGATTTCCTGACGCGCCCACATTTTCGCCACTGCCAAAGTGGCCACGAAACGGCCAAATCCGACCCCGCGATACTTGCGTCCGCCGCCCGCCGCCCATCCCCGGGCAGGCGGGCGTCGTCGTTTTCGGGAGGATGCCATGGCCGATACCGTGCCGCTCCTCGACGCCCTTGAGCGTCTGTCCGACGACCTGGACCGGACCATCGCGCGCGGTCGCACTGCCACCCCGAGCCAAGGGCTGTACGAGGTGCTTGCGGACGAAGCGCGTGGGATCGCCCGTCGGCTCGATGAAGCCGCCCGGGGCAAGTGTCGCACCCCTTCCAATCCGCCGCGCTATGTCAGCCCGGACGGCAGCAAGGCAGCATGGTGATGATGCAGCAGCGGGTCGATCTTCAGAAGGTGCGGGCATCCGCGCCGCGCTCGACGGCGACCTGAAGGGCTTCATCTCGGGCTGGTGGAAGGACCGCGTCGCCAAGGGGATGGAGGACGCGCTCAATAGCCTCGCCGACCTGTTCGGCGACCTGCTCGGCAAGCTGAGCGGTGGCGGGGGCGGTGGTGATATTCTCGGCTCGATCGGAAATGCGCTGACCGGCCTTTTCGGTGGCAAGTCGGGCGGCGGTGCCGCCGCGCCGAAACTGCCCGGGTTCAAGACCGGTGGCGGCTTCAAGGTCGGCGGTCGCTCCGGGATTGATGCGAATATCGTCGCGTTCCGCGCCACCAAGGGTGAGATGGTCGACATCCGCCACGGCAATGACAATGGTCCGGCCGGCGCTCCGGCAGTCGTCCACCTGGTGATGGACGAGGGCGCGATGTTCGAACCGCGCGTGACGGGAATCAGCGGGGCCGTCACGACCCGCAGCGTGCGGCAGAATAACGCCCGGTCGGCGATGACCGCACGGCAGACGGTCCGATGACGATGATCGAGCTGCCGCCGCGCCCGTCGCCGAACGCCGCGACCCCGGCGCTGGTCGACCGGGGCGGGGTGATGCGCGGCGCGAGCGCGATCCGGGTCAATCGCCTCGGCAACCACTACCGGATCTCGATCACCTATCCGCCGCTCGATGACGAGGACCGCGCCCGGGTGTTCGTCTCGCGGCTGATCCGCGCCAAGCGGATGGGGCTGCGCATGCCGTATCCGTTGCTGGGCGTCGACCAGGGCCGGTGCGGGTGGAGCGTCGTCGTCGACGGCGGCGGACAGGCGGGCGACAAGCTGAAGGTGCGCGGCCTGCCGCGCGGCGGCGTGGTGCGCGAGGGCTTCTGGATGTCGATCGAGGACGCCAGCGGCCAGCACTATCTGCACAATATCGGTGCCGAGGTGATGGCGGACGCGGCGGGCAAGGCGACGCTGTCGGTGGCCGACACGCTGCTGCGCCGTCCGTTCGCCGATGGATGCCGCGTCCATATCGCGCGGCCGATGATCGAGGGCGTGATCGATGGCGACGAGCTGTCGTGGGAGCTCGCCATCGATCACAATACCGGCATCAGCTTCGTGCTGGAGGAGGCGGCCTGATGCAGACTGTCACCTTGGCCGGGCTGGTGAAGATCTCGCTGCCGACGCGCGACGTGCTGCTGTGCGACGGCGGCTATGTCCGCTGGGGCGACGAAGAATATCTCTCGCTCGATCCTGTGTTCGGCACGATCGGTGTCCTCGAGGCGCTGACCGAGGGAACCGGGGACGAGCTGCCCGCCGGCAAGATCACCTTCCTGCCGCCCGAGCTGGCGGCTGCGATCGATCTGTCGCGGCCGGGATTTCAGGGGTCGCGCGTCCAGATGTGGATCGCCGAGATCGACGAGGCGACCGGCGCGCCGATTGGTGAGCCCGACACGATGGCCGATTGGCAGAGCGACCGCACCATCCTGCGCCGGGGCGGCGAGGTGCCGCGCTCGCTCGAGATGGTGTGCGTGTCGCGCTCGCAGCGGCTGCTGGTGCGCAACGATGGCAACGCGATGTCGACGTCGGGGCACCAGCGGCTGTTCCCTGGCGAACGTGGCCACGACAACGCGCTCGGCATGGAGATCGAGGTGGCATGGGGCGTCGCCTCGCCGCCGCGCGGGGTACAGGCGGCATGATGCGCGATCTGGCCGAGCGGGCCGAGGCGACGCAGTCTGTCGTCGATCGATTCCGCGTCCGCCCGTTCGGTTGGGCGACGGCGGGCACCTGCATCCACCTCGCGCGTGCGCAGATGCGGGCGCTGGGCTACCGGCCGCCGCCGATCCCGCGGTTCCGTTCGGCGATCGGCGCGCGTCGGGCGCTGATGGCGACGGGTCACGCGGATCTCGCCGGCCTGCTCGATTCGATGCTGCCGCGCATCGCGCCGGCGGCGATGTGGGTCGGTGATCTGGCGCTGATGCAGGGCGACGGTGAATTCGACGCGATCGTCGTGTCGGCCGGGCGGCTGATGGCCGGCTATCATTCCGACGAGCTGCGCCGCGGCGTCGTCAACATCGAGGCGCGCGACTTCATCGGGGCGTGGCGACTGTGAGCGGTGTCCTGCGCGTCGTCGGTGCGGTCGCTGGCATCGTCGCCATGGTGCCAAGCCCGATCCAGCCAATTGCCGCTGCTGTCGCCGTCGCGGCGAATATCGGGGGCGCGCTGCTCGCCAAGAAGCCGGCGCCGGTCGCGACCGGGTCCGTCAATAAAACGACGATCGGGGCCAATCAGCCGAGGCCGTACCTCATCGGCGAAACCTATTACGCCGGCAATCGGCGGCACTGGACCGGCTACGGCGGAAAGGTCGGCGGGGTCGAGAATCCCTACCTGCTGATGGTCGACGTCTATTCTGGCGCGGGGCCGGTCGAGGGCCTGGTGGCGCGCTATCTCGACTATGTCGAGCTGCCGATGTCCGGCAATGGCGCGACGGGCTATGCGGCCAATCACCTCTACAGCTACGGCCAGCTCGGGCAGACGCCGGAGCCGGCGGCGCTGGCGGTCCACTGGACGACCGCCCCCGGTTGGGGCGCGGATTACAAGCTGTCGTCCTATGCGGCGATCTCGTGGTGCCTGCGCTTCGACGAGGATGCCAAGATCTTCTCCGCCGGCATCCCGGCAACCGGGGCGGTCTGGCGCGGGGTCAAGGCGTATGACCCGCGCAAGGATTCGACCTACCCGGGCGGGGTCGGGTCGCACCGCTGGGCGGACCCGTCCGACAAGGTCGCGTTCGCTGCTGCGAAGGCGACTTGGGAATGGACGCGCTGCCCGGGGCTGCACGGCCTGCGCTACGCGTTGGGGACGTGGGAGCGGGACGAGACCAAAGCTGACGATCCGTATCTCAAGACCTTCGGCATCGGCATTCCGTGGGATGGTATCCGCATCGCCGACTTCGTCGCCCTGGCGAATGTCTGCGATGCCAATGGCTGGCACGTCGACGGGACGATCTTCGAGCCAGGCAGTCGCAACGAGAACCTGAACAACATCCTCGCCGCCGGCGGTGCCGAGCGGTGTTGGGTCGGCGGCCGCCTTGCGCTGAAGCTCAGCGCGCCGCGCGTCGCCATCGACACGATCACCGAAGAGGATCTGGCGACCGACGACGTCGAGGTCGGGGCGATGCAGGGGTGGGAGCAGCGGATCAACACGCTGACCCCCAAATTCCGATCGGCCGCTCACAAATGGGAATATGTGCCGACGAAGCCGGTGCAGGTGGCGACGTTCCTTGCCGAAGATGGCGAGGAGAAGGGCGACGAGCGCCAGTGGAATCTGGTCCAGAGCGCGGACCAGGTGGCGCAGCTCGCCGCTTATGAGCTGTGGGATGCGCGCGAGCTGGGTGAGATCGTGCTGACCTGCAAACCGCGCCTTCGGCGCTACGGGCCGGGCGATCTGGTCATCGTCGACCTGCCCGAGGACGGCCTGCCAGCGACGCCGTGCGTGATCCTGCGCCGGACGCTCGATCCGGCGACGATGACGGTGCAATTCGTGCTGATCGGCGAGACGGCCGCGAAGCATGCCTTCGCGCTCAGCCAGACCGGCACCGTGCCGCCGACGCCGGCGCTGGGCGGCACGCAAGCCTACGACGACGCGGTGCCGCAGCCGGTCGCTGCCCTGACCGAGACGGTCGCGGCACAGGCCGAACTGATCGAGGCGCAGCAGCAGACGCTGACCGAACAGGCAACGCTGGTCGCGGCGCAGGCCGCGACGATCGAGGCGGTCAGCGGCCGCGTGAAGAAGCTCGAGGAAGCCGACCAGTAGGTCGCGCGCTCCCAAATCCAAGGAAACGCCCATGGCAACCACCGCCTCGCTGCCCATTACGGTGTGGCGCAATGACGACGTGTACGAGCTGCCGCTGCGCGTGCGCGGGCTCGATCTCGCGAACGTCGCGCTGGCGATGCAAATCCGCATGCACGGCGACGCCTCGGGTCCAGCGCTGATCGATCTCGCCAAGGTGACGAACGGCAATGCCGAGGCCCTCGGGACCGACTGGCAGCGCCCGTTGCTGCTCAATGGCACGCTGCGCTTCTGGTCGGTCGGCGGGCGGATATACACCAAGCCGGGAGCCAATCCGGCGAATGAGACGGACGGTAGCCTGCTCATCCAGCGCGTCGCCGTGCCGGAAACCGCGACGTCGCCCGGCATCGAAGGCCAGAGCGCCTGGGACGCCTCGTATCACTACCTTTGCACCGGCGCGAACCAGTGGCGACGCGTCGCGATCGCCACCTGGTAACGCACTCCCCCGAAAGGATCTGACATGCCCGACATCCTGGCACCCGCTGGCTTCGTGCCGGCATCGGCGATCATCTTTGGCCCGATCAAAGGGGAAGCGACCGCGGTGTCGCCGGCGACACCGCTCCCGGCCTACATGCCCGGCGGGCTGACCGTCGTGTCCGCCTCGCTGACGCGGCCGACATCATCATGGACCGCGCGGCGGCGATCGGCGCGATCGGCGTCGGGCTGGTCAATGGCGGCGGCGGGATCACCTGCGAGACGGGCGCGGTCGTCGGCAAGGAGCGCAGCCTGTGGGCGCTGATCGAGGCGCGCGGGGCGTACACGCCCGTCGCCGGCGAGACGTTCGCGCTGATGATCGAGGGGGCGCGGAGCTGATGCACGCTGGACTTCGATCCGCGCTGTTCGGCAGCGCGCTTCCGCTCGCCGGCTTCGAGCTGGGCATGGACTTCCGCGCCGGGTGGTATCGCTCGGGCGGTGTCGTCACGCGCGATCCGGCGGCGCTGCCGGGGTATAGCTTCGTGCGGACTGGCGCGAAATTCGAGGATGTCGGTGGCGGGCTGTTGCCGGTCGCGGCCGGCATTCCGGCGATCTTTCCGGGCGTCGGCTATATTGCGCGGCGATCGAAAGCCAACGCCGTTAACAACAGCAATTTTGCAGGGGCAATCGCTGGCAATCCCGGGACACCTCCGACGAAAACGCAGATTGGCACCGGCACCCTTAGCAACGGTATCACCAGGCAGATCGTGGCGACCGGCACCGATCCGACGACCGGCATCCCCTACATCGATTATCGGTTCTTCGGCACGGCAAGCGCCACTGTGCCCATTTATCCGATGCTGTCCCATTCAGCAGCCACGGAGGCCCCTTCGGCCGTTGCCGGCGAAATCTGGACTGCCGAGTTGGGCTTCAGAATCTTGCCGGGAGCGGTCCTGGGCACGACGCGCATCGTGCTGACCCTCGATTCGAGGAATGACGAAGGCAACGCAATCGGCGTGTCTTTCAACGTGCCATTGGTGGACGGCGGGGTAATCCAAGCGAATCCGCCTCGCGTATCGAGAACGACGACGGCTCTGCCGTCCACGAACAGCGCCCGGATGTGGATGTTCTTGTCGATCAGCCTTCGGCAAGACGAAACCTACGATTTCACGATGCGCCTGTCTGCACCATCTCTCGTCAGGTCGCCGATAACCGGGCCGTATGTCGCTACCTCGAATGGCCCTATCTCCAGCGGAAACGACGATATGCGCGTCACGGGGCCGACCCCCTTGGACGAAGATTGGGTTATTATCGCATCTGCGGTCGCTCGAACTTCGGCGACGCTTGAGTATGTCGAGCGGCCTCTTCTCGTCAGCGACGGGACGCAGGCAAATCGTCTTAGGCTGTTGAAAAAGTTGCTTCGGCTCGGAAGAGGCGTCGGTCAGGGCAATATTCTTCTCGTATCATGCCTATCTTTGCAACTTCTTGTTAGAATTGGTCACCTCAACGCAGTCATATTACGCGCGAGGTCGTCGCACTGCCTGCTTGCCGAGTTTTTCAACAGTCTCGTCTGTTTGTGGGCCGTAATCAGAACGGTTCCTTGGCTGCGGCGGTCGTTATCGGGAACATCTTCACCGCCATGTCGGACCCCGGCGTGCTTCAGGTCGGACCGGGTCGCTATGTCGTCGGCCTTCGTCGTCGAGGTGGAAGATATGTGTGTTTCGGTCGCAATTCGAACGGCGAAGCGAAAATTGGCTCGGAGAGCGCAATCGTCGGTGTCCCGCCCATGACCCTTTTTGCACCGGGGGCTGGTCCGCCGGGCGGGTCGCAACCGGACGCTGCGGTCGAATTCGTCGGCTACCGGCGCGGCACCTTCACCGACGATCAGGTGCGCGGCATGCTGGCGGCGCTGGCATGACGACCACCACGCCGCCTCGCGCGCCAATCCAATGGATCGCGCTTGCGTCGATCGTCCTGTCGGCCGTCAGCCCGATCGCGATCGCGACGGGCGTGATCCGCACCGATGCAAAGACCGAGCGTCGCGTCGACGAACACGACCGGCGGATCGAGCAGCTCGAGCAGCAGCAACAGCCGGCGGCCGACAAGCAGACGCAGATCATCGATCGCCTCGCCCGGATCGAGACCAAGCTTGAAATGCTGACGCCGCCGCGCTCCGCGCCTCACCCCTGACCCGCCGGCGGCCGGACGCCGCCACCTCCATCGGAGACATCCCCCAAATGAAGCTCACCCCTGACTGGCGTCAGGCGTGGCGCTGGTGGTCCGTGCGCCTGTCGGCGCTCGGCTCGCTGCTCTGCGCCTTCGCCCTGGCGTCGCCCGACACGCTGCTGGCCGTGTGGCAGGCGCTGCCGGCCGATGTCGTCGCCCTGCTGCCCGAGCGCCTGGTCGCGATCGTGCCGCTGATCCTCTTCACGCTGACGATCGGCGCGCGCCTCGTCCAGCAACAGCCCGCCGAGGTGCCCGATGACCAGTAAAGTGCAGAATGTGCAGAAGCCCCGCAAGGGCGGGCTGCTCGTCGCGCTGGTCGGCGCGATCGCCGCGACCGGTCTGTTCGTCTCGGTCCCGCTCGAGGAAAGTGGGCGCGTCCAGCGTGCCGAGGTGAGCGCCGCCGGCGACGTCGTCACGACGCACGTCAGCGGCCCGGAGCATCGCACCGCCTATCGCGACATCGTCGGCGTCCTGACGATCTGCGATGGCGATACCGCCAACGTGAAGGTCGGGCAGGTCGAGACGCGCGCCGGGTGCCAGGCGCGGCTCGAGCGTCAGCTCCTGGCCCATGCCGAGCCGGTGATGGCGTGCATTCCGCAGCTTGGCCAACCCGGCCGGGACTATCAGCGCTGGGCGGCGGTCAGCCTCGCGTACAACATCGGCACGTCGGGGGCATGTGGATCGTCGATGGCCCGGCATTTCCGCGCCGGGCGATGGCGCCAGGGGTGTGATGCGATCCTGATGTGGAATCGCGCTGGCGGAAAGGTCGTGCGCGGCCTGACGCTGCGGCGGGAGCGGGAGCGGGCGATCTGCCTGCGGGGCCTGTGATAGTGCGGCCCTTCGCGCCCGTCGTGATCGCCATGGCGCTGGCGACCACCGGCTGTACCGGCGGCGTCCGCCTCGAGACCGCCGGCGCCACAATCGACACCGTCCAACAGCAGCTCGATCGCCTCGAGCTGATCCGCACCACGATCCTGCCGGCGATCGCGCCGGACCGGGCGGCGCGGATCGAGCGCGCGATCGTCGCGGCCGAGGAGCTGCTCCAGATCGCGCGTGTGGCCGTTGACGTCGCCACGCGGGCGGCGGCGCTTCGGCATGCCGACCGTACCGTCGCGGTAATCGAAAAGGCGGCGGAGCGATAGGCGGACGCGGGTATCGCGCGGGTATCGTCGGCCTGTGTAGGGTCACAGACTGACGGTTTTCCGCGCCTTTACACGATGTGGAGGCGGACGGATTGTCCGCCGCGACGATCCAAAAATGTCATCGCAAAATGGAAGCCGCCAGCAGGCGACAAGGGAATGTACACTGCTGGCGGGCAGCCGAAGCAACCATCACTGTGAAGGGAGCGGTTGCTTCAAACTGCGTCGTTGCTCTGCCGTTCGAGTATGCCTGCCGCAAGGGCGGATACCGTACACACACTGGGCTCCTTCGAAACATCTGCCTTGATGAAGGCTGCTTCAGAATAATCGCACAGTGCATTCTGCCTTTTGACAGACAACGCGCGCCGCCACTTAACTTTTTCCAAAATTGAACCGGTCGCCCGTGCGCTGTGCATTTCCAACCGCGAGCTTTGGAAAATAAGGGTACGCCCAGTACCGAACTCGACGGCGAACACTGTTCCCGATTTCCCAACAACGATCGCCTCTTCGATCCTCGTGAGCAGGTCCGGCCCTTCGGAACCGAGGAACACGGCGTGCCCTGTTCGAAGAAATCCATTTGCGGCCGTCATAGCTTCCTCGGCCTCTCCCTCTTCCATTGTCGCCACCCCCTTTTCCGAAGCGTGGCAGGCACTTAGTTCGGGATTATGAACATTTTATGCTTACAAACGTCGCGGTACGAGCCGCGCGGGTAAAGCCGCGCGCTTATAAACTATCGGATGGTCTCGGCCTGCACCTTTATATTGCACCGTCCAGCCTTCGGTCCTGGCGCTGGCGCTTTCGCCTCAATGGCCGCGAGTTGCTGCTGACGCTCGGCCAGTATCCCGACATGGATCTGATCGCTGCGCGCGCTGCGGCCGACCACGCCCGGGAGGCGCTGCGCGCCGGGCGCGATCCGCGCGAGGAGCGCGCAGCGCGTTCCGCGATCGATCGCAGCTTCGCCGGCGTCGCCCGCCAGTGGCACGCCCACTACCGCGACCGGTGGACCGAGGTTCACGCGGTCGACGTAATCCGCAGCCTTGAGCGCGACGTCTTTCCCGCGATCGGCGCACTCGATCTCGACGACATCGGCGTGGCCGACGTCCGTGACTTGCTGCGCGCGATCGAGGCGCGCGAAGCGATCGAGACCGCCCGGCGTATCCGGCAGCGGATCTCCAAGGTGTTCGCCTTCGGCATCGCCAATGACTGGGGCTCGACCGATCCGGCGATGCAGGTGCGCATCGCGCTCGCCGCCGCGCCGATCGGCGGCGAACAGCTCGCGCTGGTGACGCTCGACGATGCGCGCGACCTGCTGGCGGCATCGGCCGCCGCCGGCGGCCCGGCGATCGTCGATTTGGCGTCGCGCTTTCTGGCGCTGACCGGCGTGCGCCAGGGCACGCTGCGCGGCATGCGCTGGGACGAGGTCGAGGGCGTCGACTGGACCGGTAAAGCGATCGGCCCAGTCGCGCCGGTGTGGCGCGTGCCGGCCGCGCGGATGAAGCTGGCCAAGGCGAAGAAGCTCGATCCGCGTAATGACCATGTAGTGCCGCTGTCGCGTCAGGCTGTCGAGGTCCTGCGCGCGGTCCGCGCGCTGCCGGGCAGCGACGTCGTCTTGGTGTTCGGCCGAGGCGACCATGGCGCGCCGATCGCCGAGAGCGCGATCGGCGCGCTATACCGTCGTGCCGGCTTCGCCGGCCGCCATGTGCCGCACGGATGGCGCGCGACCTTCTCGACGATCCTGAACGAAAAATTCCCAGCCGAACGGGTGACGATCGATCGCGCCCTGGGCCATGCGCCCCGCAAGGAGGTCGAGGTCAATATCAAGGTGGAGCGCGCCTATAATCGCTCGATCCAGTATGGGCCGCGCCGGCGGCTGATGCAGGTGTGGGCCGACCTGCTCATACCCGATGCGATGGCGGTGCCCCGGGGGTGACGGGGCGGGTTCCAGCTTGGCGCGTAGCGACCGAGGCTCGATGCCGAGGGCGGCAGCGGCGCGTTCCTTGCCGAGATAGTCGACGCCAGTGCGCAGCAGGCCGATACGGCGGGCGATCTGACCGATGGTGGGGCGGGGGGCGGTCATATCGCCTGCGGTCCCATGTCGGCGCAGAGCATTCGCCACAGCTGATATCTGCCTGACGAACAATACCATTCGTCGACGATCGGCGCTTCGACCGTGGGCACGGCCGGCTGCACGACGGAACCGAGGCAATCGTTGAAGCCGCTGAAGCCGTTCATACCGGCGTCGCAATCTGGGCGAGGGCGGCGCTGGCGGCAGCCATGAAGAGGATCAGGCCGAACGCGCCGATGCCCGCCGCGATCGGACGGATGTCACGTTCCAAGCCGCCGGCGATCTGCGTGATCGGCATGCCGGCCAAGCCGACCGCGCCGGCGACCGTCAGCAGCGCGCCGATTATCAGGGCGGCACCGAGGCTGAAGAACAGGGCGAGGTCGGACATCGGGCGATCCTTGGTATTCTGGGGGTGGGGATCGGAGGATCGCGGCCCACAGCCCGAAGGCCCTCCCGCGTCGTGCGATCCGCCCCCAGCGCCGGGGGCGAGCTTGGTCAGCCCCGATTGGGGCGGGGTGGGGGAGCCGCCGAGCAGGCGCGGGGCGGCGGTGGTAAAAGGCGGGTTGGCGCAGGATCGAGGTCGATCATGGGCCGACCGAACAGTCGGCATACTACCGTTGCGACCGAGACGATCAGACAGCAGAGAACGGCGGCAAGCGGCCAATCCATGTCATGCCTCCGGGGGTGTGGGTTGTGCGGCAGCGATGCGTTTCTCGACGCCACGAATGAAGGTTTTCACGCCGACACGGGCGTTCAGGTCCTGCGCGGTGCGAAGGGCGAGGATCGACCGCGACAACAGCCCCAGCGCGTCGCCGCCGGTCTGGGCAGCGGCATAGGCGGTGCGGTCGAGTTCGTAGCCGATCGCCTTCAGCAGCTTGGCGCGGACCTCATCGTGCATGTCATCGTCGGCGGTCAGTGCCTCGACGGTTTCGAGCAGGGAGAGGTCGAAGGGATCGCCCGCCGACTGCGCCTTCATCGCGGCGACTGCGATTTCCTCGACGATCAGGGTCGGCGCGTCGCGGACGTAGCGCGCGGGCATCTTCAGCTTGTGGGCGAGGACATGCTCGATCAGCGGCAGCGCGGCGGCATAATCGCCGACGTCGATATACCAGACCATGATGGTCGGCAGCACGTCGCCCGACGCGCCCGCGCCCGCCTGAAGCGCGCCGGACATCAGCCCGTCGATCCACGACCGGTATTCGGGTAGCATCTGGCGCTTGGCGTCGATCTTGCGCGACACCGCCTTGATTTCCTTCAGGCGACGAAGGTCGAAGGTCAGGCGCGCCGCGACCTGTGCGGCGGCGGTCGCGGCGGCGCGCGACATGATGGGGGCCGCCACCGGCGAACCGGTGGCGGCGACGTCGCCCGTGGATACGAGCGCTGATTGTGCAGCGAGACATTTGTCCCGATGACGGCGAGCAAGGCTCATGGCGCTGATCCTATGGGCGACGTGTCAGGTGCAGTCGGTCCGGCCGATCAGGCCGCCGGCTTCTTGCGCAGACGAATATTCTCGACCAGCGCGCAGATGCCGTAGTCTTCCACGACATAGCTCTCGTTGACCGACTGATAGTCCGCGATCTGTTCGTAGTCGGGTTCGTCGCGCAGCTGGCGGCGGCGGGTGCCTTCCTGCGAATAGATCGACAGGTTATCGAGCCGGGTGATGAGCAGCGCGTCAGCCGGAAAGAACGGGACCATGATCGCCTGCTTGCCGCCGACCTGCTTGGGCAGCGTCAGGATGCGATTGCGCGCCTCGACTTCGGTGGGGGTGTTGCCGGCGGTGTTGATGAAGTTGGCGAAATGGCTGTGCACCAAATCGCGGCCTACGATCACCACCAGGTCGGTATCGTCGCGGTTCCATTCGTCCAGCAATTCGGTCGCGGCATAGACCACCGCGTCGAGGTTTGCGAAATCGGCGTTGGCGGTCGCGGTGTTCGATGCGTCGGCGTTGACCAGTTCAATGCCTTCGCCCGATGCGACATAGATCGCCTTGGTCGCTCCGGTCGTCAGATCACCATCGGCCAGCACCCGTTCGTCGGCGTGGGTGCGAATCTTGTAGAGCCACCCGTAATTGACGTCCTGCAACAGCGGGAAAGCTTCGATATCGGTATTTTCGGCGCAGGCGACACCGTTCCACCCGATCATAATCCGGTCGCGACCGTGCTGTTTGACGATCACTTCGGAAATCAGCTGCTGGAACTCGGGGCGGTGCCGCCACTGGTCCAGCTTCGAATATCGGATGCCGACATCACTGTGCGTGATTTCGCAGCGATAGCGACCCCGATCGCCGGTTTCGGTCGGATCGGTGGCGATGCGGCGCTTGCCGGTCTTCGGATCGGTCCGGGTGCGGCTCGCGATCGGGCGGGTAACGCCCACGCCGACCTTTTCGCCCTCCTGTGCGGCGACCGACGCGCGGTTTTCGGCGATCGAGGCGAAGCTCGAAGCGACCCCCGCCCCCGACACCTTCTCGCGCACCCCGGCAACCGGCGGCGGCGGGCAGCTGCTCACGGAATTCTGATCCACCGCCGCCCCGCCTGACCTTTCCCGGAGACCACCATGCACAACGCCACCCGCCCCCTGTTCAACGCCTTCGCCGGGCAGGTCGCGCGCCTCAACGGCGTCGCGGCCGACGACGTGAAGGCGCAATTCTCGGTCGCACCGGCGATCGAGCAAAAGCTCGAAGAGGTCATCCAGAAGTCGAGCGAATTCCTCCAGCGCATCAACTTCGTGACGGTCGCCGCCTGTGCGTCGATCATCGGCTTCAGCGCCGTCGTCAGCTGTTCGCCGATCGCGGTCGCGAACACAGAAAAATTGTCGTTCGCGGCCGAGGTCGGCGGCGTGGTCGGCGCGGGCGGCGTGACCGGCTCCGGGGTGGTCGGCTTCTGCGCGCTGAAGAGCGCGGCGACGGTGGCGAAGCCGCTGGCGATGGCGGCGGTGATGCCCTTGCTGTCGACCGGGCCCGCTTCGAACGCGAGGGTCGGCGCTTCGTCGCCGGTGGCGAACACGGTCCCGGGGGCCGAGCGCGAGAACTTCAGCGCCTGCGTGCCGATCGAGGCCGGGCGGTCGGTAAAGGCGAGGCCGACCAGCCCGACCTTGCCGGTGCCGGCATAGCTGTCGGTCAGTTCGACCGAGGGGAACGGCTTCTGATCCAGCTTCGACAGAGCGACCAGCTGATCGTTGCCGTCGACCTGCGCGTAAAGCGCGCGGCGCGTCTCTTCCTTGCCGTCGATCGTGAACTTGTCGTCCTGCGCCTTCACCGCGATGACGGTGCCGTATCCGTTGAACGGCGGTTCCGGCGAATAGCCGGTGACGTGCTCGACGTTGATGCGCGGCGCATAGTTTTCCACGCTGAAGGTGGCGACGACCTCGTCGATCATCTCCGGGGTGATGACGCGCCCGTCGCTGATCGTGTTGCCGGCGACGAATGCGCGGAAGAACTTGCTCTTGGCCATGAGGCGCTCCGGTTCGGGTTCGGTTCGATGCTGCCGGGGCATCGCCGCCGGACTGGAAGCACGACAGGGGAGCAAGCCGGGGCGCTTCTCAAGCATGGGCAATCGTAGAGTGCGTCTCTACGATTGCGCGCGCTCCGATCGGGGCGGGCGGCGTGACTAGGGTCGCGGCGTCATGTCGATCCTTGCGAACCCATTGGCGCTCCACGCCGACCCGTTGACGCTACCGGTCGAGGACCGCCGGCGCGCGGCGCGCAGCCTGTACTGGCGCGGTTGGGAGGTCAGCCAGATCGCGGGCGACCTTCAGGTGCCGCGCACCACCGTCCAGTCGTGGAAGGACCGGGGCAAGTGGGACGATGCGCCCAGCATCCGCCGGATGGAGGACTGCCTCGAAGCGCGCTGGATGGTGCTGATCGCCAAGGTCAAGAAGACCGGTGAGGATTACAAGGAAATCGACCTGCTGGGGCGGCAGATCGCCGCGCTGGCGAAGGTCCGCCGGTATGAGGAACCGGGCGGCCACGAAGGCGACCTGAACGACAAGGTCGCGAACCGCAACAGCGGGCCGCGCAAGGAAAAGGCGAAGTCGAACCACTTCACCGCCGAACAGGCGGCCAATCTGAAGGAAATCTTCCTTCAGCAGCTGTTCGGCTATCAGGAGACGTGGTGGGCGAACCTAACCGTCGCAAGGCGAAGGCCGACCGGATCGAGATCGACGTCAGCCATGCCGCGCTGAAGGACGGCCGGCTATGCGAGGACAGCGTGTGGCGGCAGATCGTCACCGTCCACGACGCCATCGCCAAAGGGTTCGATCTTGTCGACCTCGACGAGCT
Organism: Sphingomonas sp. Leaf4; assembly: GCF_920939515.1. NCBI lineage: Bacteria > Pseudomonadati > Pseudomonadota > Alphaproteobacteria > Sphingomonadales > Sphingomonadaceae > Sphingomonas > Sphingomonas sp. Leaf4. The sequence continues at coordinate 18,646 of NZ_CAKLBB010000005.1, forward strand.
TCAGGACGAATATGCCGAGGACGAATTCGCCAACCTGTTTGGGTGCGTGTTCGTCGACGACAGCCTGTCGGCGTTCAAATTCAACGACCTGATCCGGCTCGGCTGCGACAGCCTGGTCGAATGGACCGACTTCGAGCCGGAGGCGGCGCGGCCCTATGGCAATCGCCCGGTGTGGGCCGGGTATGATCCGCAGAATTCCGAGAATGGCGACAATGCCGGGCTGGTCATCATGGCCCCGCCGACCACGCCGGGCGGCACCTTCCGCATCCTTGAGCGGCACCAGCTGCGCGGCCTCGACTTCGAGCAGCAGGCCGAATTCATCAAGGCGGTGCTGTCGCGCTACAATGTCACCTATCTCGGGATTGACGCGACCGGCGTCGGCGCCGGCGTCTATCAGCTGCTCGCCAAGCCCGACGTTAAGATCGGCGGCGTGACGAAAATCGAATATTCGCTGGAGGTCAAACAGGGGCTGGTCATGAAGGCGCAGAACGTCGTGCGCCGGGGCCGCCTCGCGTTCGACAGCGCGTACATGGACATCGTCAGCAGCTTTGTTTCGATCAAGCGCACGATCACCGACAGCGGGCGCAATATCACCTTCAAGGCCGGGCGCGGGGGTGACGATGGTCACGCCGACATCGCGTGGGCCGCGATGCACGTCCTCAGCAACGAACCGCTCGACGGCAAGGAAAAGCCGGTCAGCACCTTGGAGATCATCGAATGAGCAGGAAAAGCGCGCGACGGATGTCGCGGCAGGAATCGCGCGCCGCTTCGGCCGGCGCGATCGTCCCGGCCGATGCCGCCGCCGATCGCGGCGCAGTCGTGGACGCCTTTAGCTTCGGCGATCCCGAGCCGGTGCTCGATCGCCGCCAGCTGCTCGACATGATCGAGTGTCCGCACAACGGGCGGTGGTACGAGCCGCCGATTTCGCGCGATGGGCTGGCGCGGTCTTTCCGGGTGTCGCCGCACCATTCGAGCGCGATCATCTTCAAGCGCAATTTGCTGACCGGTGCGTTCGTGCCGAACCCCTATTTGAGCCGGTCGACCTTCGAAAAGCTGGTGCAAGATTATCTGGTGTTCGGCGACTGTTATGCGGTCGTCGTCCGCAGCCTTGCGGGCACGGTGCTACGGCTCGACTATACCCCAGCGAAATATACCCGGCGAGGTGTTGTGCCGGGCACGTTTTTCTACGTCCCCGGCTTTCAGAAAGAGACGCCGTTCAAGCCGGGTAGCGTCGTGCAGTTGATGCAGTCGGACGTGAACCAAGAAATCTACGGCGTGCCCGAATATATCAGCGCGCTGCAGGCGGCGCTGCTGAACGAAGCGGCCACCCTTTTCCGGCGGAAATACTATCTCAATGGCGCGCATGCGGGTTACATCATGTGGGCGTCGGGCGACATGGACGCCGGTGACGTCGCCAAGCTGAAAGAGGCGATGAAGGGATCGAAGGGGCCGGGGAATTTCCGGTCGCTGTTCTTCCACACCCCCGGCGGGACCAGTGGCAAGGATAGCGGCCTGAAGATCATCCCGATCGCCGAGGCCGGCGCGAAGGACGAATTTATCGGCATCAAGGGGGCGACACAGGCCGACATCATGGCGGCGCATCGCGTGCCGCCCCAGCTGCTGGGGATCGTGCCGGCGCAAGGATCTGCGTTCGGCAATCCGACCGACGCGACCGCGATGTTCAATCGCAACGAACTCCGCCCATTGCGGCGCGCGTTCCTTGATCTGAACGCCGCGATCGGCGTCGAGGCCGTGGTGTTCGAAGCGGAAGTGGAACCGGCCAACGCCGCGTGACCAGATACCCCGTCCGGTGACAAGCCGGGCGGGGGTGCGACGGACTGCCATCCGCCACACCGACGAGACTGAACCTCGCCACGACCAATCGGCCCATCGGCCGTCCCGCACCCGGCATGCGCCGGGCGGGGTTCCTAGAAGGCGAGTAAATCCAACATGTCCACCAGTTCTTTTTCGGTCCGTCCTGTCGCGCCTGCCGCCGGCTACATCGGCGGCAAGCGCAACCTGTCCTCGCGGCTGACCAAGCTGATCGAGGCGACGCCGCACGACGGCTATGCCGAGCCGTTCGTCGGCATGGGTGGCATCTTCCTGCGCCGCCGGTCGCGGCCGAAGGTCGAGGTCATCAACGACATCAGCGGCGACGTCGCGACGTTCTTCCGCGTGGTGCAGCGCCACTACCCCTATTTCATCGACATGCTGCGGTTCCGGGTGGCGAGCCGGTCGGAATTCGAACGGTTGAAAGCGACGCCACCCCACACACTGACGGACCTCGAACGGGCGGTGCGGTTCCTGTACCTCCAGCGTCTGGCGTTTGGGGGGAAGGTTGAGGGGCGGAACTTTGGCATCAGTCGCGGCGGCGTGTCGACGTTCAACGTCGCGCAGCTGGAGCCGATGCTCGCCGACATCCATGACCGACTGACTGGCGTCGTGATCGAGCAGCTGGGCTATGCCGATTTCATTCGGCGCTACGATCGCGCTGGCATGCTGTTCTATCTCGATCCGCCCTACTGGGGCTGCGAGACGGACTATGGGCAGGACGTGTTCGGCCGCGACGACTTCGCCGCGCTCGCCGACCAGCTGGCGGCGATCAAGGGGCGGTTCATCCTATCGATCAACGACACGCCCGGCGCGCGCAGGGTGTTCGGGCGCTTCCATCAGGTGACGTTGCCGGTGACCTATACGGTCGGGGCAGGGGCGGCCAAGAGCGTTAGCGAACTGGTCGTCGCCAACTACGACACCGGGCCGGCGTTCACGGCACAGCCGCCGGCGAACGACCCGTGATCGCAAGGCGGCGGCCGTCCATTCGGCCGCCGCTTTCGAGGTGTTCCGTCACGCGGATGATTGCGGAACATAGTAGGAACGATTATATCGGAGCGGCAACGTTCAGGCGGAGTCGCACATGCAGACCGATCGTTACGGAGAGCCGCGTCCTTCCTTCGCGGCATGGCTTCTTTTGCAGCGGGATCGCGGGGACTGGGTCGATCAGGTGGCCGAGCAGGCCCGGCGCGATCGGTCGTTCCCGCGCGTCGGCAGCGCCGACGAGGTACGAGCGTATCTGGGCAAGGCGCAGGTCGAAGGCGACGTGCATGCCATGATCGATGACGCCGAACTGGACTACTATGCTTATTAACGCTGCTTACTAAGAACTGTAACGTTTGTAAATTGATCGAACTTATCGACGTCACAGACTGAATTTTTCATATGATCCATGCCGTAATTTCTAGCACGGCATGGATCAACAAGCAGATATCAAATATCTGTTTGCACGGCTGCAATTTCCCGTAGGAAATATTCCAACTCTGCGTCTAGTTTTGCAACATTGATTTTGGAAGCCAATCTACGTCCATCAATTTCTTTTTTGTAGTTAAGCCCGTAATGACCGAATACTCCGTCCAATATCTCAGATCCTGGTGCGAGTTTGATTGCGCCCTGTTCCCAGCAACTTTCTAATTCAGCTCTGATACTAACTTCGTTTTTTTCGAGAGTAGTAATGCGTTCTGAGATAGCGTTCCGCATTGCTTCTAAGCGTTCGCGTGGATTCGAGCCACCGTAACTTGCATAAACTGGCTTTAATGTCGTTTTCGCGATCCTGAGCGCGACGGCCCTTTCAAGCAGAGACTCTGCGACGCTCTTCAAAAGTCCATCAATTTCCGCTACAGTCGGTGTTGCTTTGTTTTCCGAGGTCGATAGTTTTTCTAAAATTACTGAATGTATAGCTTCTGGAATAAGAAGATAGTTCTCGATTTCTCGACGATTTAGGAAAGTAAGTTGGGCTTTGTCCCCCAAAACGTCCAGTAAATTTTTAACGTCGAGATCGTTCCTTTCGTCACGATCGATTACGAACCACATTTTAAGTTGCCGACGGCTCAGTAAATCTAATGTAGCTTTGGCAGCGTAGTGAGCAAACCGTGACGCTCCCCCCATTTGTACAAATGCTGTACTGGAGGCAGAAAGATCTAAACCCATTCTGGTAGAGAGTTCAGTGAGCACATCCTCATCACTTGGCCCCTCAACAAATACCAGTCGATCAAACATCAATACCGTGCTCGGTTTTAATCCTACCTCCTCCGTAAGCCTCAGTAAGTCTCCTTCAGATGCAACTTTAGAAATGGTTGAATTTGAGCAGTTTGATTTTGATACAAGGTAAACGTTCTGCCTTGATGACGCATCAATAAAATTCGTTGAGTGAGTTGCAACAAATAGCTGTATAGTTTCACTTTTTTTCACAAGGTAGTTATGCAGTACCTTTTCTAAACCCGGATGAAGGTGAACCTCCGGTTCTTCGATAAAAGCAATGTTGGGTTTTTTAAGTTCCAGATCCAAAATGATGCGCAGAGCTTCTCTTATTCCTGCTCCATTTGCTTCTACTAGAAAATTATCGACGTCCATCTCCGCGTCAGCGTTCCGATTGCTTCGTCGCCCACGTAAGGCGCTTATTGTGTCGAGTTCCGGTTCAAAGGCGTCTACTTGTACTCCGAGTAGGGATTTTACAGTAGTTTGAACGTGAGCTAGTGCTTCAGCGCCACCCCTTTTTGTTTTAAGTCTCAGTATTTGTGCTGCCTCGTCTCGACCAACCGCGTTTCTTATTTCTTTGAAACTTATTATCTCCGTCTCCCCAAATTTCAAAAGCGCCTTGCTTACGTATTCCGGGAAAACATTTGTGTGTCCAGCGAAGGATTGGAAAGTTTCCGATGTAGGGCTAGAGTCTAACTCTGATATGTCGAACTCAATAGAGCTTTTTAGTTGCTCAACTGCGTTGTTAAATTCTTCTATAGTTTCATTTTTATTCAGCATTTCGTCAATTTTAGTTTGCAATCCTCCAAAGTTGCTCTGGCTTCGTATTTCCCTGAAGCGCCGAACTCTATTCGGGCTACCATCCCGGTAAACAAAATCTAGAATCGAACGGTCAAATTGATCAAGTGTTTTGATATCGTTTCTAGTCGTGGCCATTGCACGCTCACGATTTGCTAGTTCCCGAGCAACGGCCTCGGGAATAACTAGAAGACGCTTGGCGGGAATTCTTAACCTTTGGCTCTTCGCGTCGATTGGACCAATGCCAAGTTCCTGAACATATAAAACCGCATTGTCTCCGTCTATAATTCCTGCACAGATTACGGAGATAAGTTCAGCATTTTTCAATTGCTCAACGGCAATCTCTAGGCCGGTACCGCTTGCAATTACATCCGAACGGATACTTTCACCGTCTTCTGGACTCAAGAAAAATGATAAGCCAATTTGCAGTGGTTCATTCGTTTCTCGGTTAGTAAACTCGTCAACAGGGCGGTTCTTAGTTTGCCAGATCGTGGCTACGCGGCCTGTTGAGAAATGTCGAAAGGCAATCTCGAGTGCGGCAATTACACTTGATTTACCCGCGTTGTTCCTACCAATCAGAACATTCAATGCGGCGCAGTCTGCGAGACTGGCGTGGGCTAACCCACGAAAATTACGCAAGTGAATTGATGCTACTTTCATAATTACCCTCGCTCGATCTATGCATCAGCCTAGCGTCGTGTTCTGAAAGCACAACGTGCTCATAAATCGTCGACGAACAATCGGTGTTTTCAAGGGTACCAGTTCCAATGTTTTCGGTGCCTCCAGTTAGCACCTTAAAAACGCGCAGAGACCCCCGCCTCGCCCGCGCTCTTTTCGTGGCGCTAGAGACGCATGCAATCCGACCCATCGGCTAAGGGGGAAATACACCGAGAGCGGGGGCGTGATTCGGGTGCTGATCGCGACGCAAAACGACGCAGCCAGCTTATCCGCGAGAGCAACAGTGCGATTTGACTGGCACGGGTCCTGCTCGTCCCCGTCGCTAAGCCCACTGGGCGGCGCAAGCCGCCACGACCGACAGTCGCCGCTGGGCGATCGGGCCCGTGTGGCGGCAACGCTTGAAGGGTAGGGGACAATCAAATCAGCGTATCGCGTAGCGATTCCTCTTCATATTTCATTCTATCCGAGGGTAGTCGGCAGACTATGAACTCGCGCTAGGCATAGCTGCATCGCGGGCGTCGATCGTGCTGCTCATCCGGGCAAGGGTGGCCGCAAGGACCGGGTCGCTGGGCACGGTCGGCCGCGACGGTTTCACGTCGCCGCGCAGCTTCTTGGTCGCGATCGTCAGGAGGTTCTGGAATGTTGCCTTTGCCTCGGCGACCAGCTGCTCCGCCCACGCGAAGAAGTATGCGTTGGACGTCTGCTCCAGCTGCGGCCCCGCTTGCCCTTCGGTGCCTTCCTTGGTCTTCGTCCGGCGTACCCAGCAGATGAACCCGAACCGGCGCAGCCGGTGGAGCGAAGCCTTGACGAACCCCACGCTCTTTCCAGTCTCGGTCGCGATCGTGGCATAGGTCGGGTACAACTGGCCGGTCATGTGGTTGTAGCGATCGAGCATGTACCACAGCACCGGGCGATCATCGCCGTGCAGGCGATCGTCCGCGTGTGGCACGTCGTCACGAAGCCCAGCGCGCCGATCGGCGCGGGCTTTGGTCAGGTCGAGGCAATGGGTCCGGTACAGGCGGTCGAACGCGCCGAGGGCCGCGCCCTTGATCGCGCTCCAATGCTTGCGGCTTCCGCCACCCAAGCGATGGATGCGCCACGGCTGCGCCTTCGCCGACGCTTCGTGGTAGCTTTCGCGGCGGACGGGATCAGTCGCTGCACCCTCTTTGCGGGCACCCGGCGTCCGGCTCAGGATTTGCGCCGCGATGCTGCCGAACGTCGAGGCGGCGCGGTTTGCAAAACCCCCGTAAGTGTTTGATTTTTCCACCCGTGTTGTTCCCCGGTTTGGGGGAAACACCAATTTTGACAATGCCCTAGTGCGGTATCATAATCCTGGGGTCGGGGGTTCAAATCCCTCCTTCGCTACCACCCGCGACAGTCCGATAGCCGACGTCGCAATGCGCCCAGCGCCATCCACATCCTCCGCTGATTAATGTGACGTTCACCGATTTTTTGGTAGAACATAATCCTCTGTCGTTCGTTGGCTTCAAAACAGAATAATATAACGAGAGGATGGACTGTCATGGCCAAAGTCGCTGGCGCCTCCACCCGTCATCGCCTGTCGGGTATTGATCGGGTTCCCAATCCCACAGGCCTGCTGCTTTGCATGGCGGTCGCGGTGCCGATTTGGGTGGGAATCCTTGCGCTGATCTTCTGATGCGTTGGGCACGACGCCTTGCTGCGACGGCTTAATCCCCCATGTTGCGTTCGACAGCGCGTTCGTCCTAGACGGCGCGATCAATCGAACGGAACAGAATGTCATGGCCGCTACCCACACCACCCGCATGCTCGTCCTCGGATCGGGACCGGCAGGGCTTTCCGCCGCCATTTATGGCGCGCGCGCGGGAATGGAGCCAATCGTGGTGCAGGGCATTCAGCCTGGTGGCCAGTTGATGACGACCACCGATGTCGAGAATTATCCCGGCTTTCGCGACGTGGTGCAGGGTCCGTGGCTGATGGGCGAGATGCAGGCACAGGCCGAGCATGTCGGCACCCGGATGATGTGGGACACGATCGTCGATGTCGACGTGACCAACCGTCCGTTTCGCCTGACCGGCGACAGCGGCGATGTGTATGAGGGCGAGGTCCTGGTGATCGCCACCGGCGCACAGGCGCGCTGGCTGGGCCTCGACAGCGAGGAGTTGTTGAAGGGCAAGGGCGTGTCGGCCTGCGCGACCTGCGACGGCTTCTTCTATCGCGGCAAGAAGGTCGCGGTGATCGGCGGCGGCAATACGGCGGTCGAGGAAGCGCTCTATCTCACCAACCACAGCGACGACGTGACGATCATCCATCGTCGCGACAGTTTCCGCGCCGAACGCATCCTGCAACAGCGTCTGTTCGCCAGCGACAAGATCAGCGTGCTGTGGAACAAGCAGGTCGAGCGGTTCGTCGGCGGCGGCACCCCGCACGGCCTCGTCGCGATCGAACTGAAGGACACCGTGACCGGTGAGCTATCGACGCTGGAGGTCGACGGCGGCTTCGTCGCGATCGGCCACCATCCGGCGACCGAGCTGTTCCGGGGTCATATCGCGCTCGACGACGATGGCTATATCGCGGTCGAAACCGGATCGACCCGCACCAGCGTGCCCGGCGTCTTCGCCTGCGGCGATGTGATGGACAAGGTCTATCGACAGGCGGTGACGGCGGCCGGGACCGGCTGCATGGCCGCGCTCGACGCCGAACGCTTCCTGCAGGCCGCCGAATTCGCCGATCTGGCCGAAGCTGCCGAATAACTGGCGCCCGTTCCGCCCTTGCGTCGTTACGGACGAAAGGGCGGCGGGCTCAGCGTAGCGCTGCGAGCATCTGCTCGCGCAACCATGCTGCGTCACCCTCGCGTCCGAAGCTGTGGCTGGCGGTCGGCCGCGATACGACTGGTACTTGCCGCGACAGGCGTTCGCCGCGCCATTCGCTGGCAAAGGCGATGGCGGTATTGTCGCCCTCGGCCAGCAGGATGCGCGTCGGCGTTCCCTGCTCCAGCCCGGCGACGAACGCGGCCATCAGCGGCGACCGCTCGTGCTTCGCGGCGATGATTTTGCGAACCCCGCCGATGACTCCGCGCAGGTCGACCCCGCCGCGGACCAGCCGTAACCATTCGGCGGGCGAACGCAGCCGCTCGCCATAGCGTGCCCGGATCGCGGCGGCGGGCGGCAGCTCGTCGATCGGCTCGATGATCCACGGGTTCGCGAGCAGCAACGCATCGATCCCTGCGTCCTCATGGAACAGCGCCAGCGCGGTCGCCGCATCGCAATTGCCGAAGGCGACGATCCGCCCGACCCCCGCCTGCGTACGAAAGGCAGCGGCGGCAGCGGCAATATCGGGTCCGCTCGACCGGAAGCCGAGGTTGATCCCGCCCGATTCCCCGATCCCGCGCCGGTCGAAGCGAAACACCGGAAAGCCTTGCGCGGCGATCGCGGCGGCGGCGAGCGCCATGCCGCGATGCGCGCCGATGCGCAGCTCGTTGCCGCCCGAGACAATCAGCAGCCCGGTATCGCCCGCCGCCTCGTCCAGCGTCGCGGCCAGCGTCTCGCCCATGCAGGGGAACGTCAGATGCCGGCGCATGCGCGGCTCCATGCGGCGAGGTCGTCGGCGAGTTCCTCGGCCAGCACCCGGTCGTCGCCGGGTTCGGCCCGCCGCCACAGGGGCGCGGCGTCGATCCGCAGGTCGGCAGGCGCCGGGTCGGTGCCCAGCCTGACTACCCGTACCGGATGCGTCACGGCCGGCACGGCGGCGGCCAGTGCGTCGAGCAGGGGCCGGGCGATGCGGTTGCCGCTCAGCATCACCACCGCCTCGCCGCTGTCGGCCTCGCCCGCCGTCTTCGCCACGCGGTGCAATTCGCGGACCAGCCGCGCGCCGGGCTGTGGGCTCAACTGCCACCGCCCGGCGACGTCGGCCTCGCCATCGATCAGCGCGCCGCCCCGGATCGATGCGGCGATCACCGGTCGCCCGGACGTCGCGCAGGCAGCGGCGAAGGCGGCGCGCCAGTCCGAAAGGCTCGCCGCCTCGGTCGGGATCAGGCTGTCGCCCTGTCCGGGCAGATCGGGCAGCATCGATCCGACCCCGCGCTCGGCCAGCGCGCGCAGCAGCCCGACCGCGAAGGTCCGCGTCCGGTTCGCTTCCTCGAACGGGGGCAGCGCCAGCGCCACGACCGGGCCGTCCGCCGGGCCGAAGCGCCACAGCGCTTCCTGCCCCCCGGCCCAGTCGTAGCGGTCGATCAAACGAGCGCCTTGCCGCTGGCAAAATGGACCAGCGAGCCGAAGCTTTCCATCGTGTCGCCGTCGATGTCGTCGTCTTCGATCAGGATGCCGAGCCGGTCTTCCAGTTCGGTAAGCACACCCGCCACCGCCATCGAATCCAGTTCGGGCAGCGCGCCGAACAACGGCGTATCGTCGCGGAACGCGGCGACCCGATCGTCCGACAGGCCCAGCACGTCGCGCAATACCGCCCGCACGGTGGTCTCGATCTCGGTCTTGCCCTCTGGAACCACGCATACCCCCTGTCGCCGGCCTGTCCGCCGGACCGTTTCGGCGGATGTACGCGCAAGCCCGTGCGCTGCCAAGCCACGCGCTGGTACAGCCCGTCCCGAACGGGTAAAGGCGGGCGATGCCGTTCCCCGATCCCGTCCCGCTGCCGATCGACATGCTGCCGTCGCGCGGGCAGCCGGACGCGGTCGCGATCCGCGACCGGGACGGGACGCTCGATTATGCCGGTCTGGAGGACCGCGTCGCCCGCATCGCCGGCGGGCTGCGGGCACGGGGCCTGCGTCCCGGCGACCGGGTCGCGACGTGGCTTCCCAAGACGCGGCTGGCCTGCGTCCTGCCGCTGGCGGTGGCACGGGCCGGACTGGTTCACGTACCCGTCAACCCCGCGCTCAAACGGGCGCAGGTCGCGCATATCCTGAACGACAGCGGCGCGGCGCTGCTGCTGACCCAGCCGGGGCGTGCGGCGACGCTGGCCGATGGCGACGTGCCCGATGGTTGCGCGGTCATCGTCGAGCCGCCCGAGAGCGATGCGATCGGTGCCGATCCGGCGCGCGACTGTCATGCGCTGGCCGCGATCCTCTATACCTCGGGCTCGACCGGGCGGCCCAAGGGGGTGATGCTCAGCCATGCGAATTTGTGGCTCGGCGCGATCTCGGTCGCGCAGTATCTGTGCCTGACGCCGGACGACCGGGTGCTGGCGGTGCTGCCGCTCAGCTTCGACTATGGCCAGAACCAGTTGTTCTCGACATGGGCGGCGGGCGGCAGCGTCGTCCCGCTCGATTATCTGACCGCGCGGGATGTGGTGAAGGCGGTCGATCGCTTCGACATCACCACGCTGGCCGGCGTGCCGCCGCTATGGACCCAGTTGATCGAGACGAGATGGGACGACGCGGTCGCCGGCCGGCTGCGGCTGCTGACCAATTCGGGGGGGGCGCTGACCGCTTCCCTTGTCCGGGCGTTGCGCGGCCGGTTCCCGGTGGCCGATCTCTACGCGATGTACGGCCTGACCGAAGCATTCCGCTCGACCTGGCTCGATCCGGCGCTGATCGATGCCAACCCCGACGCGATCGGCCGCGCGATCCCGTTCGCCGAGGTCGCCGTCGTCCGCCCCGACGGCAGCCGCGCCGCGACGGGGGAGGCGGGCGAGCTGGTCCATGCCGGGCCGCTGGTCGCACAGGGATATTGGCGGGATGCGCCACGCACCGCGCAGCGCTTCCGCCCCGCGCCCGACTGGATGGAAAGCGGCGGCACCGCGGTCTGGTCGGGGGACAGCGTGGCGCAAGGGAGCGACGGCCTGCTGCGCTTCGTCGGGCGCGCCGACGAGATGATAAAGGTCGCCGGCAACCGCATCAGCCCGACCGAGATCGAGGAAGCGGTGCTGGCGGGCAGCGAAGTGGCGGAGGCGGTGGCGATCGGCGTGCCCGATTCCCGGCAGGGGCAGGCGATCACCGTCGTCGCCCGCGCGCTGGTCGCCGATGCCGAGGACCGCGTCCGCACCCGCCTGCGCCGCGACCTGCCGATGTTCCAGCAGCCAACACGCTATATCTGGGTCGATGCCATGCCGCGCAACGCCAATGGCAAGCTCGATCGCTCGGGCCTGCGCGCGCTGGCGCTGGAGCGCGACGCATGAAGCCGATCGGACCGATCCCGCCGGCCTTTGCCGGACAGCAGCGGTTGCATGTCGGCGGAGTCGACTTCGCCGAGTTGCTGGCGCGGGCCGGCGACACGCCCGCGTTCCTGTACGACGGTGCGGCGATCGCCGGTCGGGTCGCGGCCTTGCGCGCCGCGCTGCCGCCGTCGGTCGGCATTCATTATGCGATCAAGGCCAATCCGCATGCCGATGTGCTGGCGTTGATCGCACCGCTGGTCGACGGCCTCGATGTCGCTTCGGGTGGCGAACTGGTCAAGGCGATTGCGGTCAAGCCGGCGCGGGCGGTCAGCTTCGCAGGACCCGGCAAGCGCGACGACGAACTGACCTCGACATTGCGGGCTGGGGCCACGCTCCACGCGGAATCGGAAGGCGAGGTGGAGCGCACGCTTGCCATCGCCGATCGCCTAGGGCTGACCCCGCGCATCGCGGTGCGGGTGAACCCCGATTTCGAACTGCGCGGATCGGGCATGCGGATGGGCGGACGCGCCTCACCGTTCGGCGTCGATGCCGCGCGAGTCCCGGCACTCGTCCGCCATATCGTCGCGGCCGGCGCGGACTGGCACGGCTTTCACATCTTCGCCGGATCGCAGACGCTCGACACCGCCGCGCTGATCGAGACGCAGGCGGCGACCGTCACGCTCGCCGCGCGCCTGTCGGACGAGGCCGGCCATGCCCCGGCGTTCGTCAATCTGGGCGGCGGGTTCGGTATCCCCTATTTCCCCGGCGACACCCCGATCGACATTACCGCGATCGGTGCGGCGCTGGGCGATACGCTTGCCGCTCGCGACCCGGTCCTCTCTGAAACCGGCTTTGCGATCGAACTCGGCCGGTATCTGGTGGGCGAGGCAGGGGTCTACTGTACGCGCGTCGTCGACGTGAAGCGAAGCGGCGACGAATGGTTCGTCGTCGTCGATGGCGGATTGCATCACCAACTGGCCGCCAGCGGAAATTTCGGCACGGTGGTACGCCGAAACTATCCGGTCGCGCTGGCCGACCGGATGAATGCCGACCCGGCAATCACCGCGTCGGTCGTGGGCTGCCTCTGCACCCCGCTCGACCGCCTTGCCGACCGGATCGCCTTGCCTGCGGTATCGGTCGGCGACACCATCGCGATCTTTCAGGCGGGAGCCTATGGCGCGACCGCCAGCCCGCAGGCGTTTCTCGGCCACCCCCCGGCGCGCGAGCTGCTGGTCTGAACGTACCCAACCGTCCCGATCCGGGGCAGGGCGGTTGCGGCGCTACGCAAGGCAACCCTATCTTTACCCCTTAACCTTCATGGTCGTTGGCAGTCCCGCGTCAGGTCGCTCCTGCGGTCGCGCTTGTTTGGATGAGGTATGGTATGCGCGGTAAGCGGCAATTGGGGTTTGGGGTCTGCATCGCGGCGCTGCTGGGTGGCTGCTCCGGCGGCGCGCGTCCCGAACTGCCCCCGGCACCGTTCGTTCAGGCGCGCGAGGCGCCGGGCGAGGATTATGTCATCGGTCCGCTCGACCAGCTCAACATCTTCGTGTGGCGCAATCCCGAATTGTCGGCGAAGGTCCAGGTCCGCCCCGACGGCCGCATCACCACGCCGCTCATCAACGACATGCCCGCCACCGGCAAGACACCGGCGATGCTGGCCGACGACCTGAAGCTGGCACTGGGCGAATATATCAAGGACCCGCTCGTCTCGGTCATCGTCGAGAATTTTTCGGGCACGTTCAGTCAGCAGGTGCGCGTGGTCGGCGCGACCGAAAAGCCCGCCTCGATCCCGTATCGTGCGAACATGACGCTGCTCGACGCGATGATCTCGGTCGGGGGCCTGAGCGAATTCGCCGCCGGCAACCGCGCGCGTCTCGTGCGCTACGATCGCGCATCGGGCCAGCAGTCGGAATTCGGCTTGCGCATCTCCAGCCTGCTCAAGAACGGCGATTCGAGCGCGAACGTGCGGTTGCAGCCGGGCGACGTCATCATCATCCCCGAGAGCATGTTCTGAGATGGACGGGCTGTACGACGAACTGCGGCTGTCGCTGCACGCGATCTGGCAGCGGCGCTGGATCGCGCTCGCTATCGCGTGGGTGGTCTGCCTCGGCGGCTGGCTGGCGGTCAGCCAGATCCCGAACAGCTATCAATCGACCGCGCGCGTGCTGGTGCAGATGCGCCAGGTGCTGCCCGGTGCCGAGGCGCAGGTCGCGCAGAACGAACAGGCCAAGGACATCGACCGCGTTCGCCAGACGCTGACCTCGGCGGTCAATCTCGAAAAGGTCGTGCGCGGCACGTCGATGGCCGACAGCGTGTCCAGCGACGCCGATGTCGCCGACCGTGTCGCCTCGCTCCAGAACGCGATCAAGCTGACCGCGCAGCAGGACAATCTGTTCGAGATTTCGGCGACCTCGGGCAGTCCGAAGCTGGCGCGCGAGATCGTCCAGAAGATGATCGACATCTTCGTCGAGGATAATCTCAGCAGCGATCGCGACGCGACCAGCCAGTCGCTCCGCTTCCTCGACCAGCAGATCGCGCAGCGCCAGAAGCAGCTTGCCGATGCGGAAAGCCGGCGGCAGGCGTTCGAGCAGCAATATATGGCGCTGCTGCCCGGCACCGGATCGGTCGACGACCGCATGTCGGGCGCGCGCGAGCAACTGGCGCAGATCGAGGGCGATCTCGCCGCCGCACAATCGAGCCTGAACGCCGCCAATGCCCAGATGGCGGGCACGGCGGCGACGCTGCCGGGCACGGCGGGTTCGGCCATCGCCGGGCCGGCGCGTGCGCGGCTGAGCGCGATCGAGGGGCAGATCGCCGAGGGGCGCAGCCGGGGCTGGACCGACTCGCACCCCGACATGGTCGCGCTCAACCGCCAGCTCGCCAGCGCGCGTGGCGCCGCGCGGAGCGAGGGCACCAGCGTCAGCGGCGGAACGGCGGCATCGCCCAACCCGCTCTACCTGCAATTGCGCGCCGCGCAGGCCGAACGACAGGCGCGCGTCGCCGAACTCAACCAGCGCAAGAGCCTGATCGACGGACAGTTGAACGCGCTGCAATCGCGCATCGCCGCCGATCCGCAGGCAGCGGCGCAGCAGTCGCAGCTCGATCGCGACATTGCCTCGCTCAAGACGCAGTACGATACGCTGTTCCAGAACCGCGAACAGGTCCGCCTGCAAAGCAGCGTGCAGACCGATACCGATGCGGTGAAGTTCAGCGTGATCGATCCACCGACGCAGCCGCGCGCGCCAACCGCGCCCAACCGGCCGCTGCTGCTGCTGGGCGTGCTGATCGTCGGGCTGGGGGCGGGGGTGGCGGCCGCCTTCGCGCTCAGCCGGCTCAGGACCAGCTTCGCGACGGCGGGCAAGCTGGAGAAAGTCAGCGGCATGCCGGTGCTCGGATCGATCGGCGAGGTCGTGACCGATGCGGTGAAGGCCGGTCGTGCCCGGCGGCTCAAGCTGTTCGCGGGCGGGGCCGGCGCGCTCGGGGTCGCGTTCGTGCTGTTGCTGGGGCTCGAGTTCGCCCAGCGCGGACTGGTTGCGTGACGGAGAAGGACCCGATGAACTATTCTCCCCGACCGGTGCGGCCGTCGCTGCTGGAACGTGCCGCCGACCGCTGGACGTTCGCGCCGGCTGTACCGGCGGATGCGATCGCTCCTGAACCGGTGCCCGCACCGGCGCCCACAGCGCCATCGCGCAAGCCGGCGGTGCCCTCGGCACGCCGTCGCCCCGTCGACATCGTGCCGATCGATCGTATCTTGCTGGCCGATCGCGGCATGCTGGTCCCCGGTGGACCGGTGACGGCGCTTGCCGAGGAATTCCGGCTGGTGAAGCGTCAGTTGCTCGCAACCGCCGACCGTGTCGCGAAGCGCGATGCCGATGCCGCGCGGATGATCCTCGTCTGTTCAGCGCAGCCGGGCGACGGCAAGACGTTTTGCGCCATCAATCTGGCGCTCTCGCTCGCGGCCGAACGCGATGTCGAAATCCTGCTGGTCGATGCGGACTTTGCCAAGCCCGACATTCTCGGGCGATTGGGGCTGCAGGGGGAACGCGGGTTGCTCGATGCGCTGGCCGATCCGGCGGTGGATGCGGAGGCGTTGGTGATCGCGACCGACGTGCCGCAACTGTCGATCTTGCCGGCGGGAACCCGCAGCCATGCCGACACCGAACTGCTGCGCAGCGACCGGGCACGGCAGGTGGTGGCATCGTTGCTGGCCGCCGATCCGAACCGCATCGTCATCTTCGATTCGCCGCCGGCGCTGGCGGCGTCGCCCGCCGCCGTGCTGGCGACGCTGGTCGGGCAGACGATGCTGGTCGTCCGCGCCGACAAGAGCAGCGAGAGCGACCTGCGCGAAGCGGTCACGCTGCTCGACGGTTGCGAGGAAATCCAGTTGTTGCTGAACGCTACCACCTACCGCGCCGATGGCGCACGCTTTGGCTATTACGGACAGGAGCAGGCATGATGCGCTGGATCGCGCTTCCGATGACATTGGGCATGGGGGCGACCGCCGCCTATGCCCAGCGCGTCGACGTCTCGCCCTATCTGGAGGCCGGACAGGTCGTCGCCGCCGATCTGACCAACGGCGACGTCGTCACCTTTACTCAGTTGACGGCGGGCGTCGATGCGACCGTCACGACGCAGCGGGTCCAGGTGCAGGCCAATTACCAGTATCAGCGCTTCTTCGAATGGGAACGCGGCGTCGGTGACAGCGATGTCCATTCGGGCCTCGCGCGCGCCAATGTGAACCTGTTGCGCGGGTTGAGCCTTGAGGGCGGGGCGATCGCCACCCGCTCGCGCTCGGACATTCGCGGCGGGGGCTTCGGCCCGTTCGTCAACCGCAGCGACGTGAACAGTTCGCAGGTCTATGGCCTGTATGCCGGACCGACACTTGCGACACGGGCGGGGCCGTTCGCGGTCAACGCGACCTACCAATTCGGCTATACCAAGGCCGAGGTACCGGGCTTCGTCGATCTGCCCGCCGGCCAGCGTCGGCTGGATTATTATGACGAGGCGACCAGCCATTTGGTGTTCGGCAGCATCGGCACGCGCGCCGGCACGCTTCTGCCGATCGGTTTCACCGTGTCGGGCGCATGGACCCGCGAGGACGCCGGTCAGCTCGACCAGCAGTTCGAGGGCACCTATGGCCGGGTCGATGCGGTGCTGCCGGTCACGCCGACGCTCGCGGTCATCGGCGGTGTCGGCTATGAAAAGATCGAGGCGACGCAGCGCGATCCCCTGCTCGACGCGACCGGCGCCCCGGTGCTCGACGGGGCGGGGCGCTATGTCACCGATCCGGCGTCCGCGCCCCGCCTTGCCTATGATACCGACGGCATCATCTGGGATGCGGGCGTGCTGTGGCGGCCGTCACCGCGCACCACGCTGGAGGCGCGGATCGGGCGGCGCTACGGTACGATGAGCTACATCGGCTCCTTCTCATGGGCCAGCGGCCCGGGGGCGGGGGTGCAGGTCGGCGTCTATGACAGCGTCACCACCTTTGGTCGGCAGTTGACCGGATCACTGGCGCAACTGCCGACCAGCTTTTTCGGCGGCAACGATCCGTTCGGATCGCGCTATGGCGGCTGCACCTTCGGCGGCGGCAGCTCGCCCGATGGCGCGCCTGCCCCCGGCGGGTGCCTGACGCCGGTGTTCCAGTCGATCAGCAGCGCGACCTATCGTGCGCGCGGGGTTGATGCGGTCTATTCGGTCACGCACGGTGGCACCCGGCTGGGTGTCGGAGCGGGCTATGCCAACCGCCGCTATTATTTGCCGCCGGTGCCCGGCGCGGTCGTCTATCGCGCGAACGATCAGAGCTATTACGTTCAGGGCTTCGGGCAATGGGCGCTCGACAGCCGGTCGGGGCTGACCGCCGATCTCTATGGCAACTATTTCAGCAGCGGGATCGAGGGTGCGCCCGATGCGTGGGGCGGCGGGGCGCAGGGGTCCTATTACCGGACGTTCGGGCGCGCCTATGGCAGCCTGTCGGCCGGCGTCTACGGCTTCGACGTCGAGGGGGGCGACGCCGATGTGATCGCCCAGGCGTTGCTGGCGATGGGTATCCGGTTCTGAACCGTGTGAGCGGGGCGATGCGCCCCACGGAGACGATGATGTACGACGATCATTATGGCCTGAGCGGACGCCCGTTCCAGTTGACGCCCGACCCGGCGTTCTGGTTCGATACCGCGACGCATCGCAAAGCCATGGCCTATCTCGGCTATGGGCTGAGCCAAGGCGAGGGGTTCATCGTCATCACCGGTGATCCGGGCACCGGCAAGACGACGCTGGTCGGCCATCTGATGGCGACGATCGATGCCGAGCGGCTGAACGTGATCCGCATCGTCACCACCCAGATCGAGGCCGACGACCTGTTGCGGCTGGTCGCGGCGGGGCTCGACGTCGACCATGGCGGGCTGACCAAGGCGCAGTTGCTTTCCGCGATCGAGCGCGGGCTGCACACTGTCGCGCGGTCGGGGCGGCGGACGCTGCTGGTGATCGACGAGGCGCAGTCGCTCCCCGTCGCGTCGATCGAAGAGCTGCGGATGCTGTCGAACTTTCAGGCGGGCGGCTATGCGCTGCTCCAGATCTTCCTGCTCGGCCAGCCCGAGTTTCGCCAGCGGCTTCACGGATCGGACCGGCTGGAACAGTTGCGCCAGCGGGTGATCGCGATGCACCACCTCGACCCGATGGGCGTCGAGGAGGTCGGGCCGTATCTCGAACACCGGCTGCGCATCGTCGGCTGGACCGGGCGGCCGAGTTTTGCAGAAGACGCGATCGCGGCGCTGCATCGCTGGTCGGGGGGGATCCCGCGCCGGCTGAACCAGTTGACCGGACGGGTGATGCTGTTCGGCGCGATCGAGGGGGTCGATGATTTCGTCGGCCGCCATGTCGAACAGGTGATCGACGATCTCGACGGTGACGGCCTTGGCAGCGTGATGCGCGATGCCGTGCCGCGTGTCGCGCCCGAACCCGAGAGCGTTGCGCCACCCGTGGCCGAACCCGTGGCCGAACCCGTCGCCGAACTGCCGCCCGAACCGGTTGCCCCGCCGGCGCCGGTGATCGAGCCTGCCACGATCGAACCGGAAGCGGTCGAACCGGAACCGCTGCCGATGACCCCGCCGCCGCCGCCGATGCCGCCGCGTCCGATCCACCTGTCGGTCGTGCCGGCGCAGGCATGGGACACGCCGCCGCTGCTCGATCGCGATGACGAGGATTTCGATGCGCTGCCCGACACCCGGGACAGTTGGTACGACGGCGATGCCGCAGCCGCGCCGCGTGCCGAGTATCGCGCGCCGCCGGTCGAACCGGTGGTGACGATCGACATGCCGGTTGCGCCTCCGCCTGCCCTCATGGCCGATGCACCGGGCGGGGACGCTGCGGCGCTGCACGAGCGTATCGCCATGCTCGAAACCCGGCTGGAGGAACAGGAAGCGGCGCTGCGCCGGGTGCTGACGCTGCTGGTCGACTGGGTCGAGAGCGATCAGCGCCGACCCGACCTGTCCGGCCTGCGCGCGGCGAGCTGACCTCGATGCGCAACGCCATGTCGGTCGACGTCGAGGACTGGTTTCAGGTCGGGGCGTTCGAAACGGTGATCGACCGTCGCGACTGGAACGGCCTCGAACACCGGGTCGAGGCCAATACCGACGCGGTGCTCGACCTGTTCGCCGAAGCAGATGTGCAGGCGACGTTCTTCACGCTCGGCTGGGTCGCCGATCGCTTCCCCGCGTTGATGCGGCGGATCGTCGCGGGTGGGCATGAGGTGGCGAGCCATGGCTATGACCATGCGCGGGTATTCACCTTCACCCCCGACCAGTTCCGTGCCGATCTGGCGAAGGCGCGCACCGCGCTGGAAGATGCCTCGGGACAGGCGGTGGCGGGGTATCGCGCGCCGAGCTTCTCGATCGATACGCGCACGCCATGGGCGCATGGGATACTGGCGGAAGCGGGCTATGCCTATTCGTCGTCGGTCGCGCCGGTACGCCACGACCACTATGGCTGGCAGGGCAGCCCGCGCGCGATCCATCGTCCGCTCGCCGATGCCGAACTGATCGAATGGCCGATCACGCTCGCGCGCGTCGCCGGACGCGACGTGCCGGCGGGAGGCGGCTTCTTTCGCCTGTTGCCCAACCGTATCGTCGAGCGCGCGGTCGAGCGGAGCAATGGCGACGATCGCCACCCGGCGATGTTCTATTTCCATCCATGGGAAATCGATCCCGGCCAGCCGCGCGTGGCGCGCGCGCCGCTCCGGTCGCGCATCCGCCATTATTCGCGGCTGGGCGCGATGGCGGGGAAACTGCGGCGGCTGCTCGCGGAGCATCAATGGGATCGCAGCGACCGGATCGTCGCCGCGCATGCGGCCGGCCTGTGAACGCGCCCGTCACCATCGTCCAGACGGTTCGCACCGCCGCGCTGACCGATCCGGCCGAACGCGCGCGGATCGATGCGTTCATCACGGCGCATCCCGACGGCACACCGTTCCATCTGCCCGAATGGGGCGAGGCGACGGCGGCGGGCTGCGGCCAGTCGTTCCGTATGCTGCTGGTCGAGGGTGGTGACGGCGCCTTGCTGGGGTTGCTGCCGCTGACGCATGTCCGCTCGCCGTTGTTCGGTGCGGCGTTGGTATCGACCGGGTTCGCGGTCGGCGGCGGTGTGCTCGCGATCGATCCGGCGGCGGCGCAGGCGCTGGCCGATGCGGCGGTATCGCTCGCCGCCGAGCTGACCGTGCCGACGATTGAGCTGCGCGGCGGGCCGGCACCGGCGGGAGCGGGATGGAGCTTCGACGATACGCGCTACCTCGGCTTCGTCCGCGATCTTGCCGCCGATGACGATGCCGAACTGCTCGCCGTCCCCCGCAAACAGCGTGCCGACGTGCGCAAGGCGCTGGCGATGCCGTTCGCGGTCGCGATCGGTCGCGATGCGACGGCGCGGTCCGAGCATTTCCATGTCTATGCCACCTCGGTCCGCAACCTCGGCACGCCGGTATTCCCCAAACGCCTGTTCGCCGAAGTGCTCGACCGCTTCGGCGAGCGTGCCGACATCCTGACCATCGCTCGTAAGGGCCAGCCGGTCGCCAGCGTCCTGTCGCTTTACTGGCGCGGCATGGTCTATCCCTATTGGGGCGGCGGTACGGCGGCGGCGCGGGGATTGCGCGCGAACGAGCGGATGTATTTCGAACTGATGCGCCATGCCCGTGCCAAGGGGTGTACCCGGTTCGACTTCGGCCGGTCGAAGGTCGGCACCGGGCCGGCGGCCTACAAGAAGAACTGGGGCTTCGTGGGCGAGCCGCTCGGCTATCCGACATGGACGGCTTCGGGGGCGGCACCGCGCGATGCCAGCCCGCTCAACCCGCGCTACCGGGCCAAGATCGCGGCGTGGCAGAAGCTGCCGCTGCCGATCGCCAACCGCATCGGGCCGTGGATCGCAAAGGGGCTGGGGTGAGCGACATCCTGTTCCTCACCCATCGCACGCCCTATCCCCCCGATCGCGGCGACAAGGTACGCAGCCACCATGTCCTGAAACATCTGTCGACTCTCGGCCGGGTGCATCTGGCGACCTTTGCCGACGACGACCGCGACCTCGGTCATGAGGCGGCGCTCGGGACATGGTGCGCGAGCGCGCAGGTGATCCGCCGGACCAAAGGCAATCCGCGTGCCGCGCTCGAGGCGCTGGCGACCGGCCGCCCGGTGTCGCTGACCGCGTTCGATGCGGCGGCGATGCGGCGCGCCGTCGCCGGGCTGCTGGCCGCCCGGCGCTATGCAGGCATCTATGTCTATTCGGGGCAGATGGCGCAGTATCTGCCGGGCGACGCGCGCTTCGTCATGGATTTCGTCGACGTCGATTCGGCCAAGTTCGCCGGCTATGCCGACAGCGCCCGGCCGCCGCTGCGCTGGATGCTCGCCCGCGAGGCGCGGTTGCTGGGACGGTTTGAGCAGACGGTTGCCGAGCGGGCGATGGCGACGCTGCTGGTCAGCCGGGCCGAGGCCGACCTGTTCGGCGCAGGCGAGCGTGTCGTCACGATCGAGAACGGGATCGACACCGGCTTCTTCGATCCGGCGATCGTCGAGCTGGTCGCGAGCGATACGCCGCTGATCGTCTTTACCGGGCAGATGGACTATCGCCCGAATATCGATGCCGTCCGCTGGTTCGCGCAGGACGTGTTGCCGATCATCCGCCGGACGCATTCGACGGCCCGCTTCGCCATCGTCGGTCGCAAGCCGACGGCGGCGGTGCAGGCGCTGGCCGGCGACGCGGTGATCGTGACCGGCGAGGTCGCCGATGTGCGCGGCTGGATCGCCGCCGCCCGTGTCGTCGTCGCGCCGCTGCTGCTGGCGCGGGGCATCCAGAACAAGGTGCTCGAAGCGATGGCGATGGCGCGCCCGGTCGTCGCGTCGACGGCGGCGGCCGAAGGGATCGACCATGGCGGCACGCTGCGCGTCGCGGCCGATGCCGCCGCTCATGCCGGCGAGGTCGTACATCTCCTTGACGATCGGAGCGCGGCCGATGCGCTCGGCGCGGCGGCGCGGGCGCGGGTGATCGCGCGCTATGGCTGGGATGCGTGTCTTGCGCCGCTTGGCGGCTTGATGGGGCTGCCGCCGGCTGGCAACCGGATCGCGGCATGACGATCGCGCTTTCCTCTGGCTCGGCCGAACCGCGCACCGCCGATGCGGCGTGGCGGGCGAGTCTGCTGGCGCTTGCCGGACTGTGGGTGGCGTTGTTGCTGCTGTTCCGCCGCGATGTCGGCGATGTCGTCGGCATCTGGTGGAATTCGACGACCTATGGCCATTGCCTGTTCGTACCGCCGATCCTCGGCTGGCTGGTGTGGCAACGCCGCGCCGATCTTGCGCAGGTGCGGCCCGCCGCATGGGCACCGGGACTGTTCTGGGTCGCGGGCGGCGGGTTCATCTGGCTGATCGGCGAGGCGGCGGCGGTCGCGCTGTTCCGCCATGCCGGGCTGGTGCTGCTGCTGCAGGGCGCGGCGATCACCATGCTCGGGCGGCGGGTCGCGCAGGGGCTGGCGTTTCCGCTGGCCTATATGGCGTTCCTCGTGCCGTTCGGTGACTTCCTCGAACCGCGGTTGCAGGCGGCGACGGTCGATATGACGATGCCGCTGCTGCATTTGCTGGGTGTGCCGGCGCGGGTCGACGGGGTGCTCATCACCATTCCGGGCGGCTATTTCGAAGTCGCGGAGGCGTGTTCCGGGGCCAAGTTCCTGATCGCGATGGTGGCCTATGGCGCGCTGGTCGCCAACGTCTGCTATGTCGACTGGCGGCGGCGGGCGGGGTTCATGGCGATGGCGATCGTCGTGCCGATCCTCGCCAACGGCCTGCGCGCGGCGGGGACGATCTATGCCGCGCATCTGACCTCGGTCGAGGCGGCGACCGGGTTCGATCATATCGTCTATGGCTGGGTGTTCTTCGCGCTGACGATGGCGGCGGTGCTGGCGCTCGGCTGGCGCTGGTTCGATCGCGATCCCGATGCGCCGTGGTTCGATGCCGTGCGGCTGGCCGACCTGCCGATGCGCCCGATCGACCGGTCGCTGGCGGCCGGCGCGGTGCTGGGCATCGCGGTGGCCTTTGCCGCATGGGGGCATGTGATCGACACGCGGGCGCAGCCGCTGCCGCAGCGGATCGAGCTGCCCGCCGTACCGGGCTGGCAGCGGGTGGCGATCACCGGCGAGCCATGGGTGCCCCATTATCCCGGTGCGGACCATTTCCTGATCGGGCGCTATGGCGATGGGCAGGGGCGGCAGGTCGACATGGCGATTGCGGTCTATGGATCGCAGGGCGAGGGGCATGAACTGGTGGGTTTCGGACAGGGTGCGATCCGTGAGAATGACCGCTGGGTCCGTGTCGCCGATACTGCGCCGATCGCGGGCGGTGCGGCGCTGAGGATGGCCGCGCCGGGGCCGGTCGAGCGCGAGACGGCGACATGGTATCGCGTGGGCGACATCGTCACCGGCGATCCCGACCGGGTGAAGCTGGAGACGTTGAAGGTGCGATTGCTGGGCGGGCCACAGCGTGGCGTCGCGATACTGCTGTCGGCGCAGAAGGGTGCGCAGGAGCCACGTGCCGCGATTTCCGCGTTTCTGAAAGCGGCGGGGCCGGTCGAGGCGATTGCCGATCAAGCGGCGGGGATGCGCTGAGATGTGCGGTATCGCCGGGCTGTTCTATCCCGTCACCCCCAAGCCGGTCGATCCCGCCCGGATCGCGGCGATGTGCGAGGTGCAGGCGCATCGCGGGCCCGACGGATCGGGGGTGTGGACCGATGCCGGCGTCGGGCTTGGCCATCGGCGGCTGTCGATCATCGACGTCGCGGGCAGTCCGCAGCCGATGGCGTTGCCCGACCGATCGACGGTCGTGACCTTCAACGGCGAGATCTACAACTTCGCCGAGGTGCGCGCGGAACTGCGGGCGAAGGGGGCGGTGTTCGTCACGCAGGGCGATACCGAGGTGTTGCTCCACGCCTGGGCGGCGTGGGGGCCGGACATGCTGGCGCGGCTGAACGGCATGTTCGCCTTCGCGCTCTATGATGCGCGCTCGCGCTCGCTATTCCTCGCCCGCGACCGGATGGGGGTGAAGCCGCTCCACTATGTCGAACTGAGCGACGGGGCGGTGGCGTTCGCCTCCGAACTGAAAGGACTGCTCGCGCATCCGCTGGTGCGGCGGACGCCGCATGTCGCGGCGATCGAGGATTATATGGCGTTCGGCTATGTGCCCGACGACACCAGCATCGTCGCCGGAGTGCGCAAGCTGCCCGCCGGGCATTTCCTGCGGCTCGAACGGGGGAAGCCGGTGCCGGCCCCGACGCGCTGGTGGGACATCGACTTCTCGAACCGGGCGAAGGGCAGCGTGCGCGAGCTCTCGGCCGAACTGACCGAATTGATGCGGCAGGCGGTGCGGTCGCGGATGGTCGCCGACGTGCCGCTGGGCGCGTTCCTGTCGGGCGGGGTCGACAGTTCGGCGGTGGTCGCGCTGATGGCCGAGGCCAGCCGGCAACCGGTCAAGACCTGTACCATCGGCTTCGACGAGGCGGGGCATGACGAGCGCGGGCCGGCCGAACTGGTCGCGCGGCGCTTCGCGACCGAGCACCGCGTCCGCACCGTCGCGTCGGACGACTTCGCGCTGATCGACCCGCTGGTAGCAGCCTTCGACGAGCCGTTCGCCGATGCCTCGGCGCTCGCGACCTACCGCGTGTGTGCGCTGGCGCGGGAGAATGTGACCGTCGCGCTGTCGGGCGACGGGGCGGACGAGGCGCTGGCGGGGTATCGGCGGTATCGATTCCATGCCGCCGAGGAGCGCGTCCGTGCGCTGTTGCCCGAAGGCGTGCGCGGATCGGTGTTCGGGACGCTCGGCCGGATCTGGCCCAAGGCGGACTGGGCACCGCGCCCGCTGCGTGCCAGGACGACGCTGCTGGCGCTGGCCGAGGGGGGCGAGGCGGCCTATGCCCGGGCGGTCGGGGTGACGACGCCGGCGGTGCGCCAGCGGCTGTACAACGCCGCCACCGCGCAGGCGATCGGCGGCTATCGCGCCGAGGAACGCTATGTCGCGGCGATGCGCGAGGCACCGGCGCGCGACGGGCTGGACCGGGCGCAATATGCCGATTTCCGCCACTGGCTGCCCGGTGACATTCTGACCAAGGTCGACCGCACGAGCATGGCGGTGGGGCTGGAAGCACGCGAGCCGCTGCTCGACCACCGGCTAGTCGAGTTCTGCGCCACGCTGCCTTCCGCGATGCGGTTACGCGGCGGCGAGGGCAAGTGGCTGATGAAGAAGGCGCTGGAGCCATGGCTGCCGCGCGAGATCCTCTATCGGCCGAAGATGGGGTTCGTGACGCCGATCAGCGCGTGGTTCCGGGGGCCACTGGCCGACGAGGCGGCGGGGCTGGCGCGCTCGCCGGTGCTGGCGGCGTGGTTCGATCCGCATATGATCGAGCGGCTGGCGGCCGACCATCGCAGCGGGCGCGCCGAACACGGCCGGACGTTGTGGCAGTTGGTGATGCTGGAGCGGAGCGCGAGGCGGCTTTTCGTTTGAAAACAGGGGGTTGCAGGCGGATGATTGCATGATCTGTCAGCTTTAATTCCCTCCAAAGTTTACAAAGTTTACACTAACGGCGTGTTCGCAGCAGGTGTTGCGCTTGCCATCGACCCACTCACCCCCGGCCCAGTTTCGGGTGAACAGTGCTTCGCACTGTTCACCCGAAACTCTTGTCAGGGAGGGGAGAGGGTTGCGATCCTACTCAGGTGGCGTGGTGTAGGACAGCGGGGGCGTCAGCGGCGTTCGCCGATCCAGCGGATGAAGCTGTCGGTCCAGGTGCGGCGCGAACTGTCGGCCGGGCTGTGCAGCGCGCCCCAGCCATGGCCACCGTTCTCGAACAGATGCGCTTCCACCGGCACTTTCGCGCGGCGACAGGCGGCGATCATGTCGAGCGACTGGTCGACCGGCACGGTGCCGTCGTCGATCGAATGGGCGAGGAACACCGGCGGGGTCTGCGTGGTCACGCGCGCAGGGATGTCATAGCGGGCATAGACCGCGTCCTCCGCGTTCGGCCCGGCGAGATTGTCGCGCGATCCACGGTGCGACATGGTGCCGATGTTCGTCACCGGATAGACGAGGCCGGTGAAGGCGGGGCGCGCCGACTGGCGGTCCGCTGTGTCGAGGGGCGCATAGACCCGGTCGTCGTGCGCCACCGTGACCGACCCGGCGAGGTGCCCGCCCGCCGAGAAACCGCAGACGCCGAGCTTGGCCGGATCGATGCCATAGCGGGCGGCATTGGCACGGATCAGCCGCATCGCGCGCTGCGCATCCTGTAGCGGCACGTCCTGCCGCTGCGCCCAGCCTTCGCCGGGCAGGCGATAGGCGAGCGCGAACACGGTGATTCCGGCCGGGTTCAGTGCCTTGGCGACATCGATCCCCTCATTCTCGATCGAGACGAAGCCATAGCCGCCACCGGGGATCGAAAGGACGGCGATGCCATTGGGCCGGGCGGGGCGGAACACGCCGACGACCGGTTCGGCGACGCCGCGCAGCCACAGTTCGCGCGCGCCCGGCCGGCCGTTCATCGACGGGGCATAGGCGGGCAGCGTCGCCGGGCTGCCCGGCGGGCGGCCGGGCCACAGCCGGAAATGTTCGCGCGGTGGCCACGCGGTCGGTGTCTCGCCACCCTGCACCGTGGCGGCACGGGCGGCGACGGGCAGGGCGATGGCCGCCCCCAAGATGGTGCGCCGGTCGATCGTCATGGCATGGTCCCTCTCGCTATGTCGCTTTGCCGCCGATTGTATCGGTTGCGGCGCGGGGGTCAAAGCGTCTCGATCGCTCTCGACAATCGCCGTGGGTGCGATAGACCTTTGGCACATGCCGGTGGGGACCGGCGATACGGGGGGATGGTTCGGTGCGGCGGATGCTATGGGCGGGGTGCGCCCTGACGGTTTTGACGACGGCGGCGACGGCACGGGCGAGCGAGACGCCGCTGTATCAGCCCGCGCCGGCATGGATCGCGGCGGCACCGGCCGCCCCGACCGGCGAGGGCAGCCCGCCGGTCATGCTGGTCGATATGCAGCACCGGATCGAGGACGGCCGACTGTGGAGCTATGCCCGTCAGCAGACCCGCATCGCGACCAGCGAGATGCTGTCGCAGGCGGCGACGCTGACGCTGCCATGGGCGCCGGACAAGGGCGACCTGATCGTCCACGACCTTGCCATCCTGCGCGACGGCAAGCGGATCGACCTGTTGGCGCAGGGGCAGAAATTCACCGTGCTGCGCCGTGAGGAATCGCTCGAACAGCGCGAATTGACCGGCATCCTGACCGCGACGATGGCGGTCGAGGGGTTGCAGGTCGGCGATGTGCTCGATCTGGGCTTTTCGACGACCGAGCGCGACCGCGCGCTCGGCGGGCGGGTGCAGGACGTGACCCCGCTGATCGCCGCGCCGGCGCGGATCGGCGCGGGGCGGGTGCGTTTTTCATGGCCGACCGCCGCCGCGCCGAAATGGAAGCTGCTCGCCGATGGCGTGACCGCCACCCCGGTGAAGAACGGTGCCTATACCGAGCTGACCATCGCGCTGCCGTTGGCGAAGCCCAAGGAGATGCCCGACGATGCGCCGAGCCGCTATCGCCATCCGCCGCTGATCGAGCTGGCGACCTTTGCCGACTGGGCCGATGTGTCGCGGACGTTCGCGTCGCTCTATGCCTCCGACGGGCTGATCGCGCCGGGCAGCGCGCTTGCCGGAGAGGTGGCGGCGATCCAGACGGCGGAGGCGACGCCGATCGGCCGCGCGCAACGCGCGCTGGAGGTGGTGCAGGACAAGATCCGCTATCTCGCGGTCGGCATGGACGGCGGCAATTACGTGCCGCAGAAGCCGGCGCGGACGTGGGACGTGCGCTATGGCGACTGCAAGGCCAAGACGCTGCTGCTGCTGGCCATGCTCAAGGCGATGGGGATCGAGGCGGAGGCGGTGGTCGCCAATGTCGGCGAGGGCGACTTCGTCCCCGAACGCCTGCCGAGTGCCGCCGCGTTCAACCATGTGTTCGTGCGCGCGACGATCGACGGGCAGTCTTTGTGGCTCGACGGGACCGGCAGCAACGCGCGGATGGCCGACATCCGCGATACACCGCCGGCCGGTTATGTCCTGCCGCTTCGCGCCGGTGGGGCGACGCCCGAGCGGATCGTGACCCGCGCCAATGCCCGGCCGATGATCGACCTGACGATCGATGCCGACGAGAGCGGCGCGGTCGACCTGCCGAGCCCGTTGGCGATCACCGCCACGATCCACGGGCAACTGGCCAGCATGTTGCGGATGGCGAAGTCGCAACTGGGCGCCGAGGAGCAGCGCGACCTGCTGAACGGGATGTTGCAGCAATGGATCGGCGAGGGGCAGTTCGCCGATGTGACGCTGACCGCCGACGGGCCGAGCGGCGACATGGTGGTCAGGGCGACCGGCGTCACGACCACGCCGTGGCGCAGCGAGGACCGGCGGCGCAAGCGTTCGCTCACCTATCGCTACGCGAATTTCGGCTTCGCGCCCGATCGGAGCCGGCCGGAATGGACCGGCATCCCGGTGGTGGTGCCCGCCCCGACCGGCATCCACAGCCTGCTGCGCGTGAAGCTGCCCGAGGGTGGGCGCGGCATGACGCTGGAGGGGACGGGCGACGCCGACCTGCGCGTCGCGGGGTTCGTGGTGAAGCGCACCACGCGGCTGTCGAACGGGGTGCTGACCATCGACGAGCGGGTCGATTCGACCGGCGGCGAAATTCCCGCCGCGCAGGTCGCCGCCGAGCGCGACGCGGTGGCGACGATGCGCGCGCAACTGCCGCAACTGGTCGCCCCGGCCGATACGCCGCGCCGCTGGACGCTGACCCCGGCGGCGATCGAGGGATCGGGGCAGGTCAAGGCGATCCGCGCGGTGTTCGCCAAGGCGATCGCCGACGATGTCGAGGAACCGAGCGGTTATACCAGCCGGGCGACGTTCGAGAGCGCGATCGGCGACCGCCGCGCGGCGCTGGCCGATCTGACGAAGGTGATCGGCATCCAGCCGTCGGTCGACCTGTATCTGCAACGCTCGCAGGTCCATGCCAGGCTGGGCGATCCGGTGCAGGCGCTGGCCGATGCCGAACGGGCGCGGGCGATCGACCCCGCGTCGTTCACCGCGATCGGGCAGGTCGCGCAGATGAAGGCGGAATCGGGCGACCTTGCCGGCGGGCTGGCGCTGCTCGACCAGCGGATCGCGCTGGGCGGTGAATCGCGTGTTCCGCTGCGCCGGATGAAGGCGACGCTGCTCGGCGATTTCGGCGCGGCGGCGGAGGCGGTGGCGCTCTACGATACGCTGATCGGCGAGAAGCCGGGGTCGCCGCTGCTGCTCAACGGCCGCTGCTGGGTGAAGGGCACGCGCGCGGTGATGCTCGATACCGCATTGAAGGATTGCACCGCCGCGATCGAGCTAAGCGACGACACCGCTGCCGCGCTCGATAGCCGGGCGATGGTCTGGTACCGGCTAGGCCGTTATGCCGAGGCGATGACCGATGTCGACACGGTGCTGGCCGACCATCCCGACCATGCGTCGACCCGCTATCTGCGCGCGGCGATCCTGAAGGCGACGAAGCGCGACGGCGAGGCGGCGGGGGAACTGGCGATCGCCCGGCGGCTTTCGCCGACGATCGACCGCGAATATGCACGCTACGGGTTCAAGCTGTAGCCGACGCGCGAACGAGAAACGGCGGGGGATCGCTCCCCCGCCGTTTCCTTGGTCCAGACTTCTTCGACGGATCAGTCGTTGAAGATCTTGCCCCATGCGCGCTTCGGACGGTCCTTCCACGCGCCGCGATGATAGGCGTCCGAGGCGAGGAGCGGCATGACCGATCCGGCTTCGGCGAACACCATCTGTTCGAGCGTGGTGTCGACCTTGCCCCAGCTCGCCGCTTCCTTGAGCGTCGACGACGAGCAGGCGCCGTCGCGCACGTCGGCGACGGTGATCTGCACCGCGTACTTGTGCATCTCGACATCGTCGTGACCGAGGATTTCGGCGCAGACGACGGTGTCCTGGATGAAGTTCTTCGGCACGCCGCCGCCGATCATCAGCAGCCCGGTGGTGCCCGCCTTGATCTTGATGTCGGTCAGTTCGCGGAAGTCGGCGATGGCGTCGAGCACCATGTACGGCTTGCCTTCCTTGGCGCGCTCGACCTGGTGCTTGACCAGACCGAACCCGGCCGAGCTGTCGACGAACGCCGGGCAGAAGATCGGCACGTCATGCTCATAGGCCAGCTTGACGAGACTGTTGTCCTTCTTGCCATGCTCGACGAGATACTTGCCCATCTCGCGGATGAACGCGCGCGACGAATAGGGCTTGGGTTCGAGCGAATTGGCGATTTCACCGATGGTGTGGTCGCAATCCTGGAGCTGTTCCTCGTCGATGTACGTGTCGTAGATGCGGTCGATGTAGAGCGAGCGCAGCACGTTGTCGTCGGGGATTTCCAGCGCCTGATAGTGCTTGTGGCCCAGCCCTTCGAAGAAATCCATGTCGACGATCGACGCGCCGGTGGCGACGATGCCGTCGATCATGTTCGAGCGCAGCAGTTCGGCGTACAGGTCCATGCAGCCGCCCGCCGAGGTGGAGCCGGCGATGACAAGAAAGATCGAGCAGTCCTTGTCCTCCAGCATCTGGTTGTAGATGCCGGTGGCGCGCGCGAGGTCGCGGCTGGTGAAGCTCATCTTGCCCATGGCGTCGATGATCGGGCGCGCGTCGAACGTGGTGATGTCGATATGTTCGACGGTGGTCGAGAGCAGCTCGGCCTTGCGGGTGTCGTTGATCGTCGTGTCGGTCATGATGGTCCCATCATCATCGATAAGCCGTCGTCGTTAAGGGGACGCGGAAACCCGGGTGGCCTCCTGCCCGCGCATGGGGAAGGAGCCAGAGCGGGCCGCATAGCGCCAATGCCATGCAAAGCCTAGCCCCGGCCCCTCCCGCACGGCGCGGGAAGGGGGAGGCATCTGGTTAGAACGAAGCGGTTACAGCTTGACGACGTTGTTCGCGACGAACGCCGGCATCGCTTCGAGTTCGATGTACATCGACTCCATCGGCTCGTCGTCGGTCACGACCGTCTCGCCGTTGCCAAAGCCGTTGAACGCGGTACGCATCGCCGAGCCATAGGCGCCGAGCATGCCGATCTCGAAATAATCTCCGCTGCGGGTATCGGCCGGAAGCGGGAACGGACCCTTCATCTGGTCGATGTCGTCGCAGGTCGGACCCCAGAAGCTGAAGTCCATGTCGCGCGCGTCCGATTCCGGCTGGCGGAGCAGTTGCACCGGATATTTCCAGCCGATGTGCGCCGCATCGAACAACGAACCATAGGCACCGTCGTTGATGAACAGCTCGTTGCCGCGGCGATGCTCGACGCGAACGACGACCGACGCATATTCCGCGCACAGCGAGCGGCCCGGCTCTGCCCAGAGTTCGGCCGAATAGCTGACCGGCAGGCTTTCGAACGCGCGGTGGATCGTCTCGAAGAAACGCTCCAGTGGCGGCGGGGTCATGCCGGGATAGCGCGACGGGAAGCCGCCACCGACATCGATCACGTCGACGGTGACGCCGGCATCGACGATAGCGGCGCGGACGCGCTCCATCGCGTTGCTGTAGGCGTCAGGTGACATCGTCTGGCTGCCGACGTGGAAGCAGATGCCGAGCGCGTCGGCGACCTGACGGGTCGCCATCAGCAGCTCGCGCGCCTCGCCTGGCCCCACGCCGAACTTCGAGCCGAGCGACAGCTTGGCATATTCGGACGACACGCGCATCCGCACGCACAGCGTCAGATCGGTCGCGCCGTTGGTGGCGGCCACGATCTTGTGCAGTTCGTCCATGCTGTCGAGCGAGAAGGTGCGCACGCCATGCTCGAAATAGGCTTCGGCAATCGCTTCCGGGGCCTTGATCGGGTGCATGAAGTGACAGGTCGCGTCCGGCAGCGTCGACTTCACCAGTCGCACTTCGCCGATCGACGCGGTGTCGTAATGTTCGATGCCGTTGTCCCACAGGACCACGAGCAGATCGGGCGACGGGTTCGCCTTTACCGCATACATCGAGCGGCCCGGAAACTTCTCGACGAAGAATCGGGCGGCACGCGCGGCGGCGTGGGGGCGAACGAGCGTGACCGGTTCGACCGGTCGGCGCTCTGCGATGTCGATCCCGCGCTCGAACGAGGAGTCACGGGCGATAAAGGGGGCAGCTAGCCCCAGCGCGCTATAGTGCTTGGCCAATTCAAGGGACCTCCAATTGCCTTTCGGCATACGGTGACAAAAGCTGCCTTGCGGTTGGAAGTCCCATGGGGCAGCGGAGGCGCGATCTATGACCCCGGTCCCATGATGTAAAGTGGTTCTGCGACGGAAAGAGCAGTTTATGACGATTTTACGACAGCCGACCCGCGCCGGGGTGCGCGACGCCGCCGCGAAGATCGCGGCCATTCTGCCGCCGTCGCCGCTTTTTACGATCGAAATCAACGGGGTATCGGTTGCGTTCAAGGCGGAATCCTTGCAGCCTGTCGGCGCGTTCAAGCTGCGCGGGGCGTGGCATCGGTTGACCGCTTTGAGCGACGAAACGAGGGCGCGCGGCGTCGTCGCCTTCTCCTCGGGCAATCATGCGCAGGGGATCGCCTGGGCGGCGAAGCGGCTGGGGATGCCCGCCACGATCGTGATGCCGGCGGATGCGCCGCGCGTGAAGCTGGAGGCGACGATGGCGCTGGGAGCGGAAGTGGTCCGCTATGACCGGGCGAGCGAGAGTCGCGAGAAGATCGCGGCGCATCTGGCGCATGCGCGGGGCGCAGTGCTGGTGCCGAGCTTCGACGACCCGTGGGTGATCGAGGGGCAGGGATCGGCAGGAATCGAGGCGGCGCAGCAGATGGCCGCCGCCGGGTTGCCCGCCCCGAGCCGGGTGGTGGTGCCGTGCGGCGGCGGCGGGCTGGCGGCGGGCATCGCGCTGGCGCTGCCCGATGCCCGGATCACCGTCGCCGAGCCGGAGGGGTGGGACGACATGCGCCGTAGTCTGGCGGGCGGGGCGATCGAACCGGTCGGTGTCAATCCGCCGCCGACCGCGTGCGATGCGCTCCAGACGACCCGGGTGGCCGAACGGACGTTCGAGGTACTGGCGGCGCGCGGCGCGACCGGGGTGGCCGTCAGCGAGGCAGCGATCGCCGAGGCGCAGCGCTGGGCGGCGAAGCGCCTGCGGCTGGTGGTCGAGCCAGGCGGGGCGGTGGCGCTGGCGGCGATCCTGACCGAGCAGGTGGCGGTGGAGCCGGGCATGCTGGTGCTGTTGTCGGGCGGCAACGTCGACATGGTCGATTATGCGAAGGTGCTGGCGGCATGAGCGGGGGGCAGGCGGGCACGTTGCTGTCGATCGTGATGATCGCCGCGCTGCTGCTGTGCGTCGGCGCGTTCAAGCTGTGGCGGCGTGGTGAGCGCGGCAAGGGCGCGCTGATGTTCACCTGCGCGGTTGTGATGGTGGCGAATGTGGCGATCTGGACGGTGTAGGGTTCGATCGACGGTTACGTCGAACTGACAGCGACATTGCTCCCCTCCCTGACAAGGGATGGGCTGGGGGTGGGTCGGCTCGCGAGAAAAAGGGCGCGTTCCACAACCGACCAACCCACCCCCGCCCCCTCCCTTGTCAGGGAGGGGAGAAGTCGAGCGCCTCGCATCAGGCTGATACGACTTGGTTTCAATACTCGCGTAGCGAACTCGGTTGGGTGGCGCGTTGGCGCATCGTCTGGTCGGTCAGGTTCGCGGTCGCGGCGTCGATCTGTGCCCATTCGGCGCGGGTGCGGCAGGTGCGCCTGGGCATGATCGTCCCGGTCGCCACGTCGCGGCGGCAAATCTTTTTTTCCGGCGGCGGCGCGGGCGCGGTCTGGAGCGCGGCGGCGAGGAACAGGACGGTCAGCATGGCGAGTTCCTGTAACGGAATGTTGCCGGCTACCGTAGGGCGTTCAAAGAATATGGCAAGATTGATAGCGGGTGGCGGCGCGGCGAAGCCGCGCCGTCGGTCGGCACGGTCGTGCCGCCGGCCGGGCTCGCCGCTGGCGCGCGGATTAGCAACGCTAATCCGCTGCGGCGAGCCTCACTTGATCGGCGAGTTCGGGTCCAGCCGCATGTCCAGATACCGGTCCACGCTGCCCATCAGTTCAGGCATCTCGTTCTGGAAGAAGTGGTTCGCGCCGGGAATGGTGTCGTGATGGATCGTGATGTGGCGCTGGGTGCGCAGCTTGTCGACCAGCTTCTGGGTGGCGGCGGGAGTCACCACCTCGTCGGCATCGCCCTGGATAATGATGCCCGACGACGGGCAGGGGGCGAGGAAGGTGAAGTCGTACATGTTCGCCGGCGGCGCGATCGAGATGAAACCGCGGATTTCGGGGCGGCGCATCAGCAACTGCATGCCGATCCACGCGCCGAAGCTGACGCCCGCGATCCATGTCGTCTGCGCTTCGGGGTGGAAGCTCTGCACCCAGTCGAGCGCCGAGGCCGCGTCCGACAATTCGCCGACGCCGTTGTCGAACGTGCCCTGGCTCTTGCCGACGCCACGGAAATTGAAGCGCAGCGTGGCGAAGCCGCGCCGCTGGAACGTCTTGTAGAGTTCCTGCACCATGCGGTTGTTCATCGTGCCGCCCGACGAGGGGTGCGGGTGGAGGATCATCGCGACCGGCGCGCGCGGGCGCGGCGCGGGAGCGAAACGGCCTTCCAGTCGACCTTCGGGACCGGGGAAGATGACTTCGGGCATGGGACGTCCTGTAGATGCGGGGGGGCGGCGATGGCGCAAAGATGGTTGGCGGCTATATAGGACCAACGATCCCACAAGCAATCGGAACGGCCCCGTTTTGACGAAGCGCATCTATCTCGATCATGCCGCGACCACGCCGATGCGCCCGGAGGCGGTGGCGGCGGTGATCGACGGCATGGCGCGCTGGGCCAATCCGTCCAGCCCGCATGCCGAAGGGCGCGCCGCCCGGCGGGCGCTGGAGGAGGCACGGGCGCGGATCGCGACGGCGCTGGACTGGGACGGCGAGGTGATCTTGACCGGCGGGGCGAGCGAGGCGCTGGCGATCGCGCTGCGCGGTGCCGGTCGGTACGAGACGATCGTGACGACCGTTGAGCATGACGCGGTGTTCCGCGTGGCGGAGGGAAATAACCGGATCCATGTCGGCGGCGACGGACTTGTCGACACCCGCGACCGGTCGTGGCTGCTGGCGGCGCTCGATCCGCTGGAGGCGACCGACCGATTCGTCATCCAGTCGGCGAACAGTGAGACGGGCGTGCTGCAACCGCTGGACGTGATCGACGCGCGGCGGCGCGAGGACTGGATCGGGCGGCGCATCACGTTGCTGGCCGATTGTTCGCAAAGCGCGGGCAAGCTGCCGCTGCCGCCAGCCGACCTGATCGTGGTGTCGGCGCACAAGCTGGGCGGGCCGCCGGGGATCGGTGCGCTGCTGGTGCGCGACCTGTCGTTGCTGACGCCGACCGGGGGGCAGGAACAGGGCTATCGCGGCGGGACCGAGAATCTGCCCGCGGCGCTGGGCTTTGCCGCCGCGCTGGAGGCGCCGCGCGACTGGTTCGACCGGGCGGTGGCGCTGCGGCGTGACCTCGACGCGGTGGTGCGCGACAACGGCGGCGAGGTGATCGCCGACGCATCGCCCCGCATCGCGACGATCGCCGCCTATCGCCTGCCCGGACGATCGGCGGCGGCGCAGTTGATGCGGCTCGATTCGGCGGGGTTCGCGGTGTCGGCGGGGAGCGCGTGTTCGTCGGGGACGCTCAAGACCAGCCATGTGCTGGGCGCGATGGGGATCGAGGCGAAGGCGGCGAGCGAGGTGATCCGCGTCAGCTTCGGCTGGACGACGACCGCCGATGACATCGAGCGGTTCGCGGCGGCGTGGAAGGCGATGGCATGACCTATCTCGACTATCAGGCGACGACGCCGCTCGCGCCGGAAGCGTTCGAGGCGATGGTGCCGTGGCTGCGCGACCACCATGCCAACCCCCATTCGCCGCACCGCGAGGGGCGACGCGCCAAGGCAGCAGTCGAGGTGGCGCGTGGGCAGGTGCTGGGCGCGCTGGGCGGTGATGCGGCGGCGGGGCGGTTGTTCTTTACGAGTGGTGCTACCGAGGCGGCGAACTGGGCGATCGCAGGGACGATGGCGCGGATCGGGCGGGACCGGCCGAAGGTGGTGACGATCGCAACCGAACATGCCTGTGTGCTCGACACCTGCCGGGCGGTGGGCGCGGAGGTCGTGGTGCTGCCGGTGGGACGCGACGGGCTGGTCGATCGGGAGGTGGCCGAGGCGGCGATCGATGACCGCACCGCGCTGGTCGCGGCGATGCTGGTCAACAATGAGGTGGGCGTGGTGCAGCCGATCGCGTGGCTGGGCGAACTGGCGCGTGCGGCCGGCGCGGTGATGCTCTGCGATGCGGTGCAGGGGTTCGGGCGGGTGCCGCTGCCGGTCGATGCCTGCGACCTGATCGGGGTGTCGGCGCACAAGGTTTATGGTCCCAAGGGGATCGGTGCGCTGTGGGTGCGGGCGGGGGCGGAGCCGGCGGCGATCCTGCATGGTGGGGGGCAGGAGGGTGGCCTGCGATCGGGCACGCTCAGCCCGGCGCTGTGCGCGGGGTTCGGTGCGGCGGCGGTGCTGCTCAAGGACGACGATCCGGCGCGGGTCGAGGGATTGTGGCGCGTGGCGCGGGACGTGCTGGGGCCTGAGTGGGTGCTGAACGGCGATGCCGATGCGCGCTATCGCGGCAATCTGAACGTGCGGATGGAGGGGCTGGATGTGGCGCGGTTGATGAGCGAGTGCCGCACGCTGGCGTTTTCGGCCGGATCGGCCTGTGCCAGCGGATCGGGGCGCAGCAGCCATGTGTTGCGCGCGATGGGGCTGACCGAGCGCGAGGCGCGATCGTCGATCCGCATCGGCTTCGGCCGCTATACGAGTGAAGAGGAACTGGTGATGGCGCTGGAAACCATCGACCTAGCAGCGCGGAGCCAGTGGCGGTGATCGTCCACCTGACCGGGCCGGACGGGCGAAGCGAGGCGGTGCGCGGGGCGACGGGCGACCGGCTGCTCGATCTGGCGCAGGCGTATGATTTTCCGCTGGAGGGGACGTGCGGCGGGCAGATGGCGTGTTCGACCTGCCACGTCATTATCGATCCGGCGGATCATGCGCGACTGCCCGCACCCAGCGAGGAGGAGGAGGACATGCTCGACTTCGCAGCCGGCGCGGTCGCGACCAGCCGGCTGGCGTGTCAGATCGTGCTCGACGAGTCGCTCGATGGCCTGCGCGTGCGGGTGCCGGCGGGGGCACGCGACGCGCGGCGATAGTCGACGGCATAGGCGATCAGCGCGCCGGCGGCATAGGCGATGAAGTCGTGGAGGTCGAAACCGCTGCCCAGCACGGTGCGCGCCAGCCGGTTTTCGCCGAGGCCGATGTGGTCGAGAACGTGGAAATACTGGCCGAATTCGATCACGACCGCGACGCCGAACGCGGTCAGCGCGGCGGCGGGCACCGATAGCCGGGTAATGGCGCGCAAGCCCGTGTAGACGAGGATCACCGCCAGCGTATCGCCGACATAGGGGCGGACGATCCGGTCGCGGACGAACAGTGCGATTCCAATCTCGACGATCAGCAGCACGATCGTTGCCAGCGCATATCCCCGGTGCAGTCGCATCGCTCGTTCCCCTCGACGCCGTCCTGCCGTGCGGCGGGCCGCGACGCAACTGCTTGCCCCGAAGCGCCGCGCGCGCGTAAGGACCCGCGATGACCGTGAACGTCGATATGGGGACGGACCCGGCGGGCAAGACCGTTCCCCTTGATCTGGAAGAACTCCTCGCGACGCGCCTGCTGGTGCAGGGCAATTCGGGCTCGGGCAAGTCGCACCTGTTGCGTCGCCTGCTCGAACGCAGCGCCGGCCATGTCCAGCAGGTGGTGATCGACCCCGAAGGCGATTTCGTGACGCTGGCGGGCACCTACGGCCATGTCGTGATCGAGGCCGCCGACCATAGCGAGCGCGAGGTCGCCCGATTCGCGACGCGGGTGCGCGAACACCGCGCCTCGGTCGTCCTCAGCCTCGAGGGGCTGGAGGCCGAGGGGCAGATGAAATGCGCCGCCGCCTTCCTGAACGCGCTGTTCGATGCGCCGCGTGAACACTGGTATCCCGCGCTGGTGGTGGTCGACGAGGCGCAGTTGTTCGCCCCCGCCGGTGGCGGCGAGGTGGCGGAGGACGTCCGCCGTGCCTCGCTGTCGGCGATGACCAACCTGATGTGTCGCGGGCGCAAGCGCGGCCTGGCCGGCGTGATCGCGACGCAGCGGCTGGCGAAGCTGGCCAAGAACGTCGCGGCCGAGGCGTCGAATTTCCTGATGGGGCGCACCTTCCTCGACATCGACATGGCGCGCGCCGCCGACCTGCTGGGGATGGAGCGGCGGCAGGCGGAGGCGATTCGCGACTTGCAGCGTGGGCATTTCCTGGCGTTGGGGCCGGCGGTGTCCAGGCGGCCGCTGTCGATCAAAATCGGCGCGGTGCAGACCTCGGCACGCAGCGGCAGCCCGAAGCTGACCCCGCTGCCCAGCAGCCCGGTGGCGGACATCAAGGACCTGTTGATGGCCCCGGTCGAGGCGATGCTGCCGCTCGGACCGCCGATCCGCCATGTCGCGCCGCCGGAAGACGTGATCGCGGCGATCGCCACGCCGCCCCGGCCGGTGGTCGCGCCCGACCTGCCCGAGCGATCGACCGACGAAACCGACACGATCGTCGCCGAGGTATTGAAGGCGCTGGTCGAGGACGAGGGCGATCAGCCGCGCGCGGCGGCGGTGCTGTATCAGGATTTCGACGTGCGCTGTCGCATGGTCGGGCTGGCGCGGCCGCCACTCGACCTGCCCGGATTCACCCGGCGGCTGGCGTGTGCGCGCGCGGGCATCTTCGCTGCGCCCGAGAACGAATGGGCGCAGGCGCTGGCAATCGCCGAGGTGCTGCCCGACGACATGCTCGGCGCGTTCATGCTGATCGCCCGCGCCGCGCGCGAGGGGCGGCCGTGCCCGAGCGACATGGAGATCGCGCGAACCTATGGCACCAGTTCGATGGGGCGGGTGAAGCGGCTGCTCGCTTATATCGAGGGGCGTGAGTTGATGGTCAGCCGGATCGATCTGGCGGGGAAGCGATCGATCGCGCTGCCGCATCTGGGCTGGACGACGGAGGCGGCGGAAGCGGCTTAACCGCTCCCCTCCCTGGAAGGGAGGGGTTGGGGGTGGGTCGGGTTGCGAGGGACCGTTGGCGTCCGCCCCACACCTACCCACCCCCGGCCCCTCCCTTGTCAGGGAGGGGAGGTCTTATGGTCGCGCGTAGCGATCCCGCAACAACCGCCATGCCGCGCGCAGGCCATAGGCTTCGCCGCCCTTCGCGCGACCCGGCCTGGCGGCGGCGCGCCATGCGAAGGTGTCGAGATGCGCCCAGGCCACGCCCGGGTCCACGAAGCGGCGGAGGAACAGCGCCGCCGTCACCGCGCCGGCCATGCCGCCCTCGGGCGCGTTGACCATATCGGCGATGTCGGACTTGAGCATGTCGTCATAGCCGTCCCACAACGGCATCCGCCACAACGGGTCGTGCTCGGCGATGCCCGCCGCCAGCAGGTCGGCGGCGAGCGTGTCGTCGTTGACGAAGGTGGCGGGCAGATCGGGGCCGAGCGCCACCCGCGCCGCGCCGGTCAGCGTGGCGAAATCGATCAGCAGCTCGGGGGTGTCCTCGCACGCTCTCGTCAGCGTGTCACCGAGGATCAGCCGCCCTTCGGCGTCGGTGTTCGTGTTCTCGACGGTGAGTCCCTTGCGACTGTTCAGCACGTCGCCGGGGCGGAAGCTGTCGGCCGATACGCTGTTCTCGACCGCCGGGACCAGCAGGTGGAGCCGGACGGGCAGATGAGTCTCCATCACCAGCGAGGCGAGCGCCAGTGCGTGGGCCGCGCCGCCCATGTCCTTCTTCATCAGCCGCATGCCCGCCGACGGCTTGATGTCGAGGCCGCCGCTGTCGAAACACACGCCCTTGCCGACGATCGCGACACGGGGATGCGCCGGATTGCCCCATGTAATTTCGATCAGGCGGGGGTCGCGGCCCTTCGCCGCCGCCTTGCCGACGGCGTGGATCATCGGATAGCCCGACTCCAGCTCGCGGCCCTGCGTGACGGTGAGCGTCGCGCCGTGACGGTCGGCAAGTTGCCGGGCGTGGGCGGCGAGTTCGGCGGGGCCGAGATCGGCGGCGGCGGTGTTGACGAGATCGCGGACCAGCGCGGTCGCCCGTGCCTGTCGCAGCGCTTCGTCGATATGCGCGGGTTCGCTCGACAGGAGGATGCGCGAGGCATCGTCCTCGGCCTTGCGATAGCGGGTGAAACGGTACTGCGCGGTCGCCCAGCCGAGCTTCGCCGCGCCGGGGGTGCCACCGGCGAGGCGGTAGTGGCCGGGCGGCAGGAGCGTGGGCAGATGGGCGAGGCACCATGGTGACAGCGCCGTGCTATCGGCGACGACGGTCGCGACCGACCAGTCGTCGGGCTGTTCGCCGGGCAGGATCGCGGTCTTGCCCGGTTTGGCGGCCAGTTGCTGCGCGGCGGCGGCGGCGCGGACACGCGACGGTTGCCGGGCGAGCCAGGTGTCGAAGCCGCTACGGTCGATCAGATGGATGGCGTGGGCGTCCTGCCCCCGGTCGGCGATGATCGTCGGTGTCATCGCCGCGATGTAGGGCGTGGGTGCCCTCGCGCGCAAGCGTGGGACAGGCCGGGGGCGATCGTGGAACGCATATCGTTCCTCGCGGGCCGACCCACCCCCGGCCCCTCCCTGTCAGGGAGGGGAGCAATTTCGCTGGTGATGCTGGTCAGTCTGAAGTTTGATTCATACTGTTTGAAGCACGTCATCCCAGCGAAGGCTGGGATCTCCCCGTGACAGCAGACAGTAGGAGCCGCTGGAGGCCCCAGCCTCCGCTGGGGCGACGCTTCTGGTTCGAGGAACCAGCCATTACTGCGTAACGGGCACGCCATAGAGGTCGTGATCGTCGGCGTCCTCGATCTCGACCTTCACGATGTCGCCTTGGGTCAGATGCGCGGCGTCGCGCAGGAACACTTCGCCGTCGATGCCCGGCGCGTCGGCGGTGCTGCGGCCGGTGGCGCCTTCGTCGCCGACCTCGTCGATGATGACGTCGATTGTCCGGCCGATCTTCGCGGCGAGTTTCGCGGCGGAGATGGCGGCGGTCCGCTCCATGATCCGGGCGTAGCGTTCTTCCTTCACTTCCTCGGGCACCGGATCGGGCAGCGCGTTGGCGGCGGCCCCTTCCACCGGTTCGAAACGGAACGCGCCGACGCGGTCGAGCTGCGCCTCGTCGAGCCAGTCGAGCAGATACTGGAAGTCCGCCTCGGTCTCGCCCGGAAAGCCGACGACGAACGACGAGCGGATCGCGATGTCGGGGCAGACCTCACGCCAGCCGCGCAGCCGTTCGAGCACCTTGGCGTCGTTCGCCGGACGCTTCATCGCGCGCAGGACGTTCGGCGCGGCATGCTGGAACGGAATGTCGAGATAGGGGAGGACCAGCCCCTCAGCCATCAGCGGGATGACCTGATCGACATGCGGGTAGGGGTAGACATAATGCAGCCGCACCCATGGCGCGATCTGGCCCAGCTCGCGCGCCAGATCGGTCATGTGCGGCACGACCTCGCGCCCCTTCCATGGGCGCGGCGTCCGGCGGATGTCGATGCCGTAGGCCGAGGTGTCCTGGCTGATGACCAGCAGTTCCTTCGTGCCGGCGGCGACCAGCTTTTCGGCTTCGCGCAGGATCGCGTCGGGCCGGCGGCTGACGAGGTCGCCACGGATCGACGGGATGATGCAGAACGAGCAGCGGTGGTTGCAGCCCTCCGAAATCTTCAGATAGCTGTAGTGGCGCGGCGTCAGCTTCAGCCCGCTTTCGGGGACGAGGTCGACGAAGGGCGACGGGATCGGCGGGGCGGCTTCATGCACCGCCTCGACCACCTGTTCATATTGATGCGCGCCGGTGACCGCCAGGACCTGCGGAAAGCGGGCACGGATCGTCTCCGCCTCCTGTCCCATGCAGCCGGTGACGATGACCCGGCCGTTCTCGGCGATCGCCTCGCCGATCGCTTCGAGCGATTCCTCCTTGGCCGAATCGAGGAAGCCGCAGGTGTTGACCAGCACGACGTCGGCCCCGGCATAGTCGGGCGACATCGCATAGCCGTCGCTACGCAGTTTCGTCAGGATGCGTTCGCTGTCGACGAGGTTTTTCGGACAGCCGAGCGAAACCATCCCGACACGGGGGGGCGAGGGAAGTCGAGTTGCCATGATCGCATGGGCACATAAGCGTTTCGCCGAAAAATAATAGGGGGCGGCGGAACCTCTCGCCCCGACGGGAAGAACGTGCGCCCGGCGGCGGGGATTATCGCTTCACGACTTCGACGATCATGTCGCCGCGTTCGAGGTGCCGTGCCTCGACGCTGTCGAGCGGCGCCGCGCCCCCGCCCCGATAGACGCGCAGGCCGATGCCGGTGGTGATCGCAGACAGCGGCTGGCCGATCTCATGCTCGGCGACGGGGCGCTGCGCCAGCGCGACCGTGCCGCCGATCGAGGCGAGGTCGAGCAGATAATCGGCGATGTGCGGCCCGCGGCACGATCCGGCGAGCAGCAGCCCAGCAAAGCTGACCGGGTTGATGACCGTGGTCGCCCCGGCGGCGCGCGCCGGAAACTCATTGTCCTCGGTCTTCACGATCACACTGATCGGCACGTCGGGGGCGAGGTGGCGGGCGGTGAGCGTCACCAGGATCGAGGTATCGTCGCGGCCGGTGGCGACGATCAGCGCGCGGGCGGTGGCGATCCGCACGTCGGTGAGCGTCGCGTCGCGCGTCGCATCGGCCTCCAGCACGATGCAGCCGAGTTTCTGCGCGCGTGCGATGTTCGCGGCCAGCGGATCGATGACGACGATGCGGCGCGGCTCCTCGCCGCGCGCGATCAGTTCGTCGACCGCTTCCGCGCCGGTCCGGCCGAAGCCGGCGACGATGATGTGGCCGGT
This sequence comes from Sphingomonas sp. Leaf4, assembly GCF_920939515.1. Taxonomy (NCBI): domain Bacteria; kingdom Pseudomonadati; phylum Pseudomonadota; class Alphaproteobacteria; order Sphingomonadales; family Sphingomonadaceae; genus Sphingomonas; species Sphingomonas sp. Leaf4. The sequence continues at coordinate 61,784 of NZ_CAKLBB010000005.1, forward strand.
CAGTTTCTGTTGCAGAAGGGCCATGCGCCAACGCTCCCAGCTACGTCGCAGGACGAATTGATAGGTGGTGCCGATGAACAGCAGCACGACGAACACCCGGATCGGCGTGACGATCAGCGCGTCGAACAACCGGGCGCGTTCGCTCACGGGTGCGATGTCGCCATAGCCGGTGGTCGTGATCGAGATCATCGTGAAATAGATGACGTCGACGAAGCTGACCTGTCCGTCGTACGTGTCGCGCAAGCCGGCGCGATCGAACCAGTGGACGCCGACCGCGATGCCGACCAGCGTCAGCACCGCGACGACCCGCCACAGGATCGATGCCCAGACCGGGAGCGGCGAGGACTGGCGCAGGATCGCCTTTCCCCGGGCGCGGATCATCGCCGGGGCAGTCTTGCCAGCGGGTCGACCGGGGTGCGGCCGTTGCGGATCTCGAAATGCACCTGCGGCCGGTCGGCATAGCCCGAATCGCCCGACAGCGCGATCTTCTGCCCGCGCTTCACCGCCTGTCCGCGCTGGACCAGCAACTGGCTGGCATGGCCGTAGACGGTGGCGAGGTTGCCGCCGTGGCGGATGATGACGACGCCGCCCAGCCCGGGCACGCCGGTGCCGACATAGGCGACGGTGCCGTCCGCCGCCGCCGTGACCGGCGTGTCGAGCGGCACGCCGATCTTGATGCCGTTGGTCCGTTCGCCGCTGTCACCCGCGCCGAAGCGTTTCAGGACGCGCCCGTCGACCGGCCAAGCGAAAGCGCCCGGCGTGATGCTCGGCGCAGCGACGACGGCGGTGGAGGGCAGGACGCGGCGCGGCGAGGTGACGGGGCGGACGGGGCGCTCGCCCGCCTCGATCGCGGGTTCGCCGCCGGTCAGGATGTCGTCGATGTCGAGCCGGAAGGCGGCGGCCCGTTCGGCGGCGGAGCGCGGCGCGGCGTCGCCGGGGATCAGGATGCGCTGGCCGGTGCGCAGGATATAGGGTTCGGCAAGGGCGTTGGCGGTGACGATCCGCGACCAGTCGACGCCGTACGCGCGGGCGATGGCGATGCCCGTCTCGCCTTCGCGGACGCCGTGATAGCGGCCGCCGGGGATCGTCAGCCGCTGGCCGACGCGGATGGTGAACGGCGGCGGCAGATTGTTGGCGCGGGCGATCGCTTCCGATCCGGCCCCCGTCGTGTTGGCGACGCCGCGCAGCGTATCGCCCGGCCGCACGACATAGCTGCCATTCGCGACGGTGCGCGCGCTGGCGACAACGCGGCGCGCCTCCCATGCCGGCGGGGGCGAGGGGAGCGCGGTGACGCCGTCGCCCTTCGATTCGGTGGCGGGCGGGGTGCCGGGCGCGGCGAGGGGGCCGCGCTGCGGTGGCGGCACGCCGGGGTCCATCCGGTCGGGGCCGGGCGGGATGCAGCCGGCGAGCGCGGCTGCCAACGACAGCGCGGCGATGCGTTTGGTGACTGGCTGCATTGGTCCCCCCATGACCCCTCCGGTTCGCGTCGGCGTCAGCCGGCCGGCGTCAGAACCTCGCTCCCGACATAGCGCCGCAGCGCGTCGGGCACCACGACCGACCCGTCGGCCTGCTGGTAATTTTCGAGCACCGCCACCAGCGTGCGGCCGACCGCCAGCCCCGAGCCGTTGAGGGTATGGACGAAGCGTGTCGCCTTCTCCCCCTCGGGCCGGTAGCGCGCGTTCATCCGCCGCGCCTGGAAATCGGTGCAGGTCGAACAGCTCGAAATCTCGCGGTAGCGGTTCTGCCCCGGCAGCCAGACTTCGAGATCATAGGTCCGCGCCGCCGAAAAGCCCATGTCGCCGGTACACAGTTTCATCCGCCGGAACGGGAGGGCGAGTTGGTTCAGGACATCCTCGGCCGCCTGCGTCATCCGCTCATGCTCGGCCTCCGACTGGTCGGGGGTGGTGATCGACACCATCTCGGCCTTTTCGAACTGGTGCTGGCGGATGAAGCCGCGCGTGTCGCGGCCCGCCGCCCCTGCTTCGGAACGGAAGCACATCGTCAGCGCGGTGAAGCGCAGCGGCAGTTCCTTTTCGGCAAGGATCTGGCCGGCGACGATGTTGGTCAGCGATACCTCGGCGGTGGGGATCAGCCAGCGGTCGTCGGTGGTGCGGAACAGGTCGTCGGCGAATTTCGGCAACTGTCCGGTGCCATAGAGCGCTGGCTCGCGCACCAGCACCGGCGGCACGACCTCTTCATAGCCATGGATGCCGGTCAGCGTGTCGAGCATGAACTGGCCGAGCGCGCGGTGGAGCTTCGCAGCGGCGCCGCGCACCAGCGTGAAGCGCGCGCCCGACAGTCGCGCGCCGGTTTCGAAGTCGAGGCCGATCGCCGGGCCGATCGCGTCATGCTCGCGCGGCGTGAAGGCGAAGCTCGCCGGATCGCCGACGGTCTTTTCGACGACATTGTCGTCCTCGTCCGCGCCCTGCGGCACGTCGGCGAGGGCGAGGTTGGGGATGGTTTCGAGCGCGTGCGTCAGCTCCTGCGCGAGTGCCGCTTCCTCGGCCTCGATCGCGGGCATGCGGTCCTTGAGCGCGGCGACCTCGCCCATCAACGCGGCGGCGGCTTCCTCGTCACGGCGGGCCTTGGCCGCGCCGATCGCCTTCGACGCCTCGTTGCGGCGCGCCTGTCCGGTCTGAAGTTCGGTCTGGAGCGCGCGGCGTCGCTCGTCGATCGCCGCCAGCTCGCCCGATCGGCCGGCAAGGCCACGGCGGGCGAGGGCGGCGTCGAAGGCGGCGGGATCGTCGCGGATCAGGCGAATGTCGTGCATGCGCCGGGCTATGGCTGGCGATCCCCACCCATGCAAGCCGCAACCGGTATCGCCCCCGGCGCGTTCCCCCACCCGAAGCCACAAGAGGAGCGAGAGTGATGCGTATTCCCCATGACGCCTGCGTGCTGGTCGCCGACGGGCGCAAGATGCTGTTCTTCCGCAACAAGGGCGATGCCGATGCGCCGAACCTGATCGTCGAGGATCAGCAGCAGCAGGCCAATCCCGCCGACCGTCATCAAAAGACCGACGCCGCCGGACAGGGATCGTCGATCCGCGGCGGCAATTTCGCCAGCGGCGGCGGCAGCATCGGCGAGACCGACTATCACCAGCAGGCCGAGGACCGTTTCGCGGCGCAGGCCGCCGAGGAACTTAAGCGCCGCGCGCTCGCCAACGAGTTCGAGACGCTGATCGTCGTCGCGCCGCCCAAGACGCTGGGCGAGATGCGCAAACATTATCACCAGAGCGTCAGCGCCCGGCTGGCGGGCGAGCTGGATAAGGACCTGACCGGCCATCCGGTCGATCAGATCGAGAAGCTGCTCACCAACGCCTAGGGCCGATCGACATTTAGCCAGACGATGGCTCCTGGCGGCTCCCCTCCCTTGTCAGGGAGGGGAGCAGATTGGGAAGCCATTCCGCTTCGACAGGGGAAATTTGCCCTCGAACCTTCTCGTCATTCCCGCGCAGGCGGGAATCCATACACGCCGACGGCGGTGATCGAATCTAAGCCGATGCGTTGATGGGTGCCCGCCTGCGCCGGAACGACGGCCAAGGCTTGGTATTGGCCGATACGACACGGGCCGCGCGATCACTCGCGCGGCCCGTTCGATCCCGTTGCCGGTGCGGCTCAGGCGGTCGACGTCTTCGACTTCGCGAGACGCTTGCGCGCGACCAGCGCGGCGGCGGCGGCACCGAACAGCAGCAGCATCGGGGGAGCAGGAACCGGGGTCGGCCCGCCCGAGCTCGTCGAGCTGCCACCGTGCGACGAACTGCCGCCATTCGAGCTCCACCCGCCGTTCGAGCTCCAGCCCTTGCTCGACGATCCATTCGAGGACGAGGACGTGCTGGTCGAGGTCGACGAGCCGTTCGACGAGGACGAGGTGCTGGTCGACGATCCATTCGACGAGCTGGAGGTCGAGGACGACACGTCGCCGCTGGACGAGGCCGACGACGATACGTCGCCGCTCGAGGAAGCCGACGAGGAAACGTTGCCGCTCGACGAGGATGAGACATTGCCGCTGGACGAGGACGAGACGTTCCCGCTGCTCCCGCCCGATGCCGAGGACACGTTGCCGCTGCTGCCGCCCGACGCGGACGACACATTGCCGCTGCTGCTGCTGCCACCCGATGCGGACGATATGTTGCCGCTGCTCCCGCCGGAAGCGGACGACGTGCTGCTGGTGCTCGATACGCCGCCGGTGCTGGTCGACGAACCGCCGGAGCCGCCCGATCCGCCCGATGCGGAGGAGGTCGACGATCCGCCCGACCCACCCGACGAGGTTGAACTGGACGAGCCACCCGAGGAGGTCGAGGATGACCCGCCGCTGGTGCTCGACGTCGAGGAGACGACGATGCCGCTCGACCCGCCGCCCGACGATCCGCCGCCGAAGAACCCGCCCGCGAAGAAGCCGCCACCGCCGAAGCCACCGCCGCCGGTGCCGCCGACCAGCACCGGGCCGGCCCCGCCGAAGCCGCCACCGCCGCCCGACAGCATCGGCATTTCCGCACCGAGGAAGGCGGGGGGCAGCGGCACGGGCGCGCCCTGGCTGGCGACGGTCACGACCGCCGGGGCGCAGGTCGTCTGCGTCCGGGTGACGACGCGGCGGACCACGCGCTGGCGGGCCTGACGCTGTGCCACCGCCCGTTTGGTCACGACGCGCTTGGTGATCGCCCGCTTGGTAATCTCGCGATGGGGGGAGGATTCGGCGACATGCACCGCACCGCCGCCGATGACGGCGCCACCGCAAGCGCAAGCGCAGAGCTTTGCCAATGCCATCTTAACCGACATGCCGTTCCACTCTTTCCCTACCCGCCCCGTGACCGCGGCGATTCCATGACCCTTGCGGCCATGGCTCACCAAGACGAAACAAAGCGTAAAGTTCAACACCCTTAACCACGATCAGGCGTCGTTAGTATGGACGTCCCCGCCTTGCCAGCGGGTTGTAATGGTTAACGTACCGTAAAGAGACATGGGAATAGAGCGGTTTTCATACCGCCGCTTCGACTCGGGGTGATCGACCACGACAAACGGTGGGCCAGGCGGCGACGAGTCGGCCGGCGATCATTCCCGTGCGTTCTGCGCGGCTTGTGGTCGAACGCCCCGCCCGATATAGGCCCGCGGGAAAAGACGGGTCGGGACCTTCGCCGGTGGCGTTCGGCGGCATACCGGAGCGGAGACTGGGGATGGCAACGGCTTTGAGCGATACGACACAACCACTCGATATGCCGCCGCCGGTGAACGACGACGGCAGCGGTTATCGTCCGCATAACGACGAACCGTTCATGAACCCGCGGCAGCAGGCCTATTTCCGGGCCAAGCTGCTGGCGTGGAAGGACGCGATCCACCGCGAGGCGCAGGGAACGCTGGCGCATCTCCAGAACGAATCGCTGCGCGAGGCGGACCTGACCGACCGTGCGTCGAGCGAAACCGACTGGTCGATCGAACTGCGCACCCGCGACCGGCAGCGCAAGCTGATCTCCAAGATCGAGGCGGCGATCCGTCGGATCGACGATGGCGAATATGGCTATTGCGAAGTCACCGGCGAGCCGATCGCGCTGGCCCGGCTGGAGGCCCGTCCGATCGCAACCATGACCGTCGAGGCGCAGAGCCGCCACGAACGGCAGGAAAAGGTTTCGCGGGAAGAATAGGGAGTATGGACGCGGGACCGGGGCGGTCCCGCGCCGATGGCGTCAGATGGACGTCATCTCCTGCTTTACCATCAGCTTGCGCTTCTTGAGCGACGACAACAGGCTCTGGTCCGGCGAGGGGCGCTGGGTTTCCATTGCGATCTGGCGGTCGAGCGTGGCGTGCTTCGCTTCGAGAGCGTTGAGGTGGCCGGTCTGCATCGATCCATTCTCCTGCTTGCTTGATGGGGCATGGAGTAAAACACACGAGTTGACGATTGTCGCCATCGTCGGTGCCATTTTCGGTGCGACGTGCAGGAATCGCGGATAGAGTGTTGCGCGGGGCCAATGGAGTGACGGATCGGCAATGGACGAATCGGACCTTGAACAGCGGCTGGCGGTGCTGCGTGTCGAGCATCGCGACCTGGACGATGCCATCGCCGCGCTGGCGGGGGCCGGGGCGGCCGATCAGTTGCAGCTCGCCCGGCTGAAACGGCGCAAGCTGCGGCTGCGCGACGAGATCGCGGCGATCGAGGACCAGTTGATCCCTGACATCATCGCCTGATCGTCACGTTCGGGGACAGTTGGCGCCGACGGCCCACCGATCGAATCGTTTCGTGGCGGGGGCCGGCATGCCATCCTTCGACCCATGGAAACGCACAGCAGCTCGGCCGTCGTTCAGCGGCGTCTGGTCGATTCGCTCTATGTCGAGGCGATGGTGCTGGCCGACGAGGCGCGCGCCTATTTCGACGATGGCGGGCGCGGCGAGCGGGCGATGCTCGATCCGATGACGCGGGTGGTGTTTTCGTGCGAGTCGCTCAAGATCACGACGCGGCTGATGCATGTCATCGCGTGGCTGTTGACGCAGCGGGCGGTGGCGGCGGGCGAGATCAGCGCGGTCGCGGCGCGCGATCCGGCGCGGCTGCTGGGGCCGGCGCCCCGGACCGAGGAGCGAGTGTTGCAGGCGATGCCAAACGGCACCCGGACGCTGGTGGCCGCCAGCATCGACCTGTACCGCCGCGTCGAGCGGATCGAGCGGGCGCATGAGGGACCGCCGCCGGCCAGTCCGGCACGGGCGATGTTCGACCGGCTGGCGCTGGCGTTATAGGCTTAGCCGGGCACGGGCGGCCTGATATTCTTCCGCCAACGCCGCGATACGGGTCGCGGCCGGAACCACCGCGTCGACCGCGCCGATGCCCTGGCCGGCGCCCCAGATGTCCTTCCATGCCTTGGCCGTGCTGGCGGCAAAGTCCATCGTCGTGGCGTCGCGTTCGGGCAGGACGTCGGGGTCGAGCCCGGCGGTGAGGATCGAGCCGCGCAGATAATTGCCATGCACCCCGGTGAAGGCGCTGGTGTAGACGATGTCGGCGGCATGCCCGGCGACGATCGCATCTTTGTACGCGGGCACGGCGCGGGCCTCGGCGGTCGCGATGAAGGGTGAGCCGATATAGGCGAGATCGGCGCCGGCGGCCTGTGCGGCGAGGATCGCGCCGCCGTTGGCGATCGCGCCCGACAGCAACAGCGGCCCGTCGAACCAGCGGCGGACTTCCTGAGTGAAGGCGAAGGGGTTCAGCCGGCCGGCATGGCCACCGGCACCGGCGCAGACGAGGATCAGCCCATCGGCGCCCTTTTCCACCGCCTTATGGGCGAAGCGGTCGTCGATCACGTCATGCAGGGTGATGCCGCCCCAGCCATGGACGGCGGTATTCAGTTCCTCGCGCGCGCCGAGCGAGGTGATGACGATCGGCACCTGCCATTTGGCGCAGGTCGCGACATCGGCGTCGAGGCGATCGTTCGAGCGGTGGACGATCTGGTTGACGGCATAGGGCGCGGACGGGCGGTCGGGATGGGCGCGGTCGTGCGCGGCGAGCGCCTCGGTGAGCTGGTGCAGCCATTCGTCGAGCTGGCTCTGCGGCCGGGCGTTCAGCGCCGGGAAGGAGCCGACGATGCCGGCGGTACACTGGGCGATGACCAGTTCGGGGCCGGACAGAATGAACATCGGCGATGCCACGACGGGCAGGGCCAACCGGTCGAACAGGGTAGGAAGCGCCATATACGTTGCATAGCGCAACCCGAATTACTGTCCATGGCGAAGTTTACAAAGTTTACACTACGCACAGTGCTACGGGAAAGGGCCGGTCGTTGTTCTACAAGGACTTGGCGGCATTCTCTCGAAAGCACCCGTGCGTTCTACCCCGATCGCCCGCTGTAGGACAGGTCAGCCGGTCATGACCTGATAGAGCAGGATCGAGTTCAGGGTGATGACCGCGGCGCAGATCGTCCATGCCGCCACCGCGAGAACGGGCCGATTGGCGAACGGCCCCATCTTGCCCTTGTCGCCGGTGAACTGGACCAGCGGATAGACCGCGAAGGGCAGTTGCAGGCTCAGCACCACCTGGCTGCCGACCAGCAGTTGCGCGGTGCCGCTTTCGCCATACAGGCTGGCGACGACGACAGCGGGGACGATCGCGATCAGCCGGGTGACGATCCGCCGCAGCCATGCCGGGAAGCGCAGGTTGAGGAAGCCCTCCATCACGATCTGCCCGGCGAGCGTGCCGGTAATCGTCGAATTCTGACCCGAGGCGAGCAGCGCGACCGCGAACAGGATGCTGGCCGCCCCGGCGCCGAGCATTGGCGTCAACAGTTGATAGGCGTCCTGGATTTCCGCCACGTCGGTCCGCCCGGCGGTGTGGAAGGCGGCGGCGGCCAGCACGAGGATCGCGCCGTTGATGAACAGCGCCAGCATCAGCGCGATCGAACTGTCGATCGTCGCCAGCTTCACCGCCTCGCGTCGCCCTTCCGCAGATCGATCGAAGCTGCGCGTCTGGACGATCGAGGAGTGGAGATAGAGGTTGTGCGGCATCACGGTCGCGCCGAGAATGCCGATCGCGATATAGAGCATCGCCGGGTTGGTGACGATCTCGGTCGTGGGGATCAGCCCGCGCGCGATGCCGGCGAGCGAAGGCTGCGCGAGGAACAGCTCCACCGCGAAACAGCCGGCGATGATGAGCAGCAGCGCGACGATGAACGCTTCCAGCTTGCGGAAGCCATATTGTTGCAACAGCAGGATCAGCATCACGTCGAGCGCGGTGATGCACACCCCCCACACCAGCGGAATGCCGAATAGCAGTTGCAGCGCGATGGCGGTGCCGATCACCTCGGCCAGATCGCACGCGATGATCGCGAATTCGCATAACGCCCACAGCACCCAGCGGACGGGTGCAGGGTAATATTCGCGGCACGCCTGCGCGAGATCGAGCCCGGTGACGATGCCGAGCTTCGCCGAGAGCGATTGCAGCACCATCGCCATGATGTTCGACAGCAGGACGACCGAGAGCAGCGTATAGCCGAACGCCGACCCGCCGGCGATGTCGGTCGCCCAGTTGCCCGGGTCCATATAGCCGACCGCGACGAGATAGCCGGGGCCGGCGAACGCGCCGAGCTTGCGCCAGAATTGCCCGGCTCCCTCCGGCACGGCGACCGTGCGGAAGGAACCGGGGAGGCTGGGCCGGCGATCGGACACGGCATCGTTCGCGGCGGGCGGCGGTGCCATCGTCGGTCCCTCCGGGTGATCGGTCAGTTCGCGCCGCTCGTCTTGAGCAGACCGTTGACCCCGGCCGGGAAGAACCCGCCCTGTGCGACCGACTGGTTGGTCAGATAGACCACGTTCAGCACCTGCGCCGGGGTGCGGGTGAAGGTGAGGCCGGTGCCGTCAGTCGGCACGATGTTCGAGGCGTTGTTGACCGCGCGGACCCCCTGATCGAGATCGAGCGCGCCGTCGAGCGCATCGCGGGCGTTCGAAATCTGTTCGGTGCGTTCGATCAGCGTCGGGGCGGCGATGCCCTTGCGGTACAGTACCGAGCGGACGAGGCCGGCGTGATACGCCTCCGCCGCATGGATGCCCGCCGCCGCGTCGATATAGGTCTTGTTGGTCAGGAAGGCGATCGCGCCCTTGTAGGCGGTGACGCCGACGTCTTCGAACAGGAACGCGCCGAGCAGGAAGGATTCGTCGTTCTCATAGACGTCGAACGCCGCGTTCGCGCCGATGATGCCCGCCGCGCGGGCGGCGGCCGAAAAGGCGCTGGCGGCGGTCACGCCGATGTCGATCGCCGGCTGCGCGACCGTCGCCGAGCCGATCGCCGAGCGCAGGAAGGCAACATGGGCGCGTTCGTCGGCAGCGATCTCGCGCGCATATTGCGCGACGAGCGGGTCGGTGAAGTTCACCTGCCGCCCGCCGCTGACCGCGCCTTGCGTGCCGGTGCCGGTCAACAACGTGTTGGGCAGGCCCGCGCCGGTGGCGGCGAACGAGTAGAATTGCGCTTCGAGATATTCGAGGTTCAGCGCGAAGTTCAGCACATCGGCATCGGTCGCCGGGGTCGCGGTGGCGGTTGCCGTGGGGGTCGGCGACGGCGTGGGGGTGGGCGTCGGCGAGGGCGAGCTGTCGTTGCCGCCACCGCAGGCGGCGAGGAGCGAGGCCCCGGCCACGGCGGCGGAGACGCCGCCGGCGGCGCGCAGGAAGTCACGGCGATGGGCGCGGCGCACGTCGGCGGCTTCGAGCACCTGAAGGATCGGATCGTTGGTCATCGTGAAATACTCCGGGCTCAGTTCGCGGCGCTGGTCTTGGCGGTGCCGTTGACCCCGGCGGGGAAGAAGCCGCCGAGGCTGACCGAAGCCTTGTTGAGATAGACGATATTGAGCACCTGTTGCGGGGTGCGGCCAAAGGCGATGCCGTTGGCGTCGAGCGGTATGATGTTCGACACGTTGCCGATCGCGCGGACGCCCTGATCGAGATCGGTCGCGCCGTCGAGCGAATCGCGTGCGTCCGAAATCTTTTCGGTCGCGTCGATCAGCGACGGCGTGATCAGCCCCTTGGTATACAGCGTCGTGCGGATCATCGCCGCGTGATACGCCTCCGCCGCGAGGATGCCGGCCGCCGCCTGCAGCACCACCGCGCTGGAAAGCTGCGCCGCCGCGCCCTTGTAGGCGGTGACGCCGACATCTTCGAACAGATAGGCGGCGAGGAGGAAGTCGTTCTCGTTCGCATAGGGGTCGAATGCCTGGCCCGCGCCGATCAGGCCGGCGGCGCGCGCCGCGTTCGAAAAGGCGCCGGTCGCGGTGGCCGACAGGTCGAGCGCGGGCATGGCGATGGCGGTGGCGCCGATCGCGGCGCGCAGGAACTGGACGTGGGCGCGTTCGTCCGCCGCGATCTCGCGCGCGAAATTGGCGACGACGGGATCGGTGAACGTCACCTGCCGGCCGCCGGTAACGGCGCCGGGGGTGGTGCCGGTGGGACCGGTCAGCAGCGTCGCGTCGAGCCCGGTGCCGGTGGTGGCATAGGCATAGAATTGCGCTTCGAGATATTCGAGGTTGAGCGCGAAATTGAGCAAATCGCCATCGGTCAGCCCGCTGCTGGACGTCGCGGTGGGCGTCGGCGTGGGGGTCGCGGTGGCGGTGGCGGTCGGCGAGGGGGTGGGCGATCCGCCCGAATCATCGTTGCCGCCGCACGAGGTGAGCGCCATGCCGCCGCCGATCGCAGCGGCGGCCCCCATGGTGCGGAAGAAGTCGCGGCGCCCTTCGCGGCGGCGCACCCGCGCCTCGAGTGCTTCCATCATCTGCGTATCGTCGGTCATTCGCCGCATTCCTTACCCTGTGGCCCCGACCGCGCGGTGGCGGGCGACGCGGGCCGATCCCTGGCTGTCGGTCATGGGCCGGGGGCCGGACCATGGTTCAGACAAGCCGCTGTATTGACTGTATCGCGTGCGCGCTAGGGTCTGATCCACTTACGTGGATGCGGTGCCGGCCCGCTCCCCCTCCCGACCACCCATTCAGGATACGCTGTGGGTGGCCGGGAGGGGGAGCGGGCCGGCACCGCCTTCGAGACAAGCGTCATCCAAGTTTTCGCACCGAGTCCCGTTCGATCAGGCGGTGGTCGTGCGGCAGGACGTCGGGCACGGGCACGCCGGCGAACTGGTCGAGCAGCAGGCCGGTGGCGCTGACCGCCATTTCGAACACCGGCTGGCGCACGGTGGTGACGCGCGGCCATGCGATGCGGCCGATTTCCGAATCATCGAAGCCGACGATCGAGAGCTGGGCGGGCACTTCGATGCCGACCTCGCGCGCGGCCATCAGCGCGCCGACCGCCATGTCGTCGTTCTGGGCGAGGATCGCGGTCGGCGGCTGATCCATCGCCAGCAGCGCGCGCGCGGCGGTGAAACCCGAATCGAAGGTGAAGCGGCCGTCGAGCACCAGCGCGGGATCGATCGCGACGCCCGCGGCGGCGAACGCCTGTTCGTATCCCGTCATCCGCGCATCGCTGGCGGTATGGGTCGGATCGCCCTTGATGATCGCGATGCGGCGGTGGCCGTGGTCCAGCACATGCGCCGCGATGTCGCGCGCGGCGGCAATATCGTCGAGCGTGACGCCCGGCACTATATCGTCCCAGCGGGTCGGCGCGATCCGGGCGAAGGGCATGCCGATGCCGACCAGCTCGTCGAGAATGCGGCGGTCGTTCGACGCCGGCGGGGCGAGGACGACGCCGTCGACCGCCGCCGAGCGGAGCAGGCCCACGACCTCGTCGGCATGGTCGGCGATCGAGCGGACGGGCAACACGACCAGCCGGTACGGCTCGCCGCGCAGCCGGTCGAGCACGCCCATCTGCAATTCGACGGTGTAGCTGGGCGAGGGGTTTTCATACACCAGCCCGATCAGGTGCGAGCGTTGCCGCGCGAGGCCTTGGGCCATGACGTTGGGGTGATAGTCGAGCGCGCGGACCGCGTCGCGCACCTTGTCGCGCACGGCTTCCTTCACATGCGGTTCGCCGTTCAGCACGCGCGAGACGGTTTTGGTGGATACGCCCGCGCGCGCGGCGACGTCGACGATGGTAATGCGCTTGGGGCCGCGCGACCGGGGTGGCTGCATGCGCGGCATCTCGGCCATGGCCGGGCGTGCGTGTCAACCTTGGCGGGGTTGTTTGGAACCGCGCGGTTGCGCGTTTCGCGGTGCCGGCCCGCCGCTCCTCCCGACCATCGATCAGGATACTGGTGTGGGTGGCCGGTAGGGGGAGCGGGCCGGCACCGCCGCGAAACTCGCGCTTTCGCGAATTTCAAACAGGTTTCCGGGCCGGTTACAGGATCGTCATGTATCCGCCATGCCGTCGCAAAGCGCCGTGGGCCATGGTGGTGGCGAAAGGAAATGCTTCGATGTCGATCGCGCGGATACTGGGCGTCGCCGTGGTTGCCGTGGCCGGCGTGGCAGCGGCGATGGCCGACGGGCCGCGATCGATCGCGATCGGCGGGGCGACCTTTGCGGGGCAGGTCGATGCGGCGGGCCTGGTCGTCACCAGCCTGCGCAGCGGCGGCGCGGCGCAAGGGGCGGGCCTGCGCGTCGGCGACGTGGTCGACGAGGTCGACGGCGTGGCGCATCCCGGCGTCGCGCGGCTGGCGGCGGCGGCGCATGGGACCCATGCGGTGGTGCTGCACGTCAGGCCAAGGGGTGACGTGCAGGCCCGCACGCTGCTACTGCACGGCGGCGGAGGTGGTGCGTGAAACTATTGGTGGTCGAGGACGACGACGATACCGCCGGCTATATCGCCAAGGGGCTCACCGAGGCGGGCCATGTGGTCGATCGCGCCGGCACCGGGCGCGACGGGTTGTTCCATGCGATCGACGGCGGCTACGACTGCATCGTCATGGACCGGATGCTGCCGCAGATGGACGGCATGGCGGCGATCGCGGCCATGCGCGCGGGCGGCGTGACGACGCCCGTTCTGATCCTGTCGGCGATGGGATCGCCCGACGACCGGGTCGCCGGGCTGACGTCGGGCGCCGACGATTATCTGACCAAGCCGTTCGTCTTCGCCGAATTGCTGGCGCGGGTGACGCTGCTCGCGCGCCGCGCCGCGCCGGGCACCCCGGTCGCCGAGACGAAGCTGACGTGCGACGACCTCGAGATGGACCTGCTCGCGCGGCGGGTGAAGCGTGGCGGCGTGGGCATCGACCTGCAACCGCGCGAATTCCGGCTGCTCGAATATCTGCTGCGCCATGCCGGACAGGTGGTGACGCGCACGATGTTGCTGGAGGGGGTGTGGGATTACCACTTCGATCCGGGCAGCAACGTGACCGACGTGCATATCAGCCGGCTGCGCCGCAAGATCGACGACGGGCAGGCTCGCCGGCTGCTGCATACGGTGCGCGGATCGGGCTACAAGCTGGGGATCGAGCCCTGACGCGCCGCTGGGTGCGATCGGCCACGCTGCGCTTCGCCGCGCTGGTCTTCGCGCTGCAACTGGCCGGGGCCGGGGTCACGCTGCTGGTGGTGCGGCAGATCACCGCCGACCGGTTGACGCAGGCCGCGACCGGCGAGGCCGAACGGCTGCGCGGTCAGTTGCTCGACGCATGGGCGGCGGGGGGACAGGCCGGGGCGGCGCGCGCGGCGCTGGCGCGGCTCGACCGGAGCGACCGGCCGCAGTCAGTCGTGCTGCTGATCGCGCCCGGCGGACGGGTGCTGGCCGGCAATGTCGCGGCATGGCCGCCCGATGTGGTGGCGGGGCCGCCGACCACGATCGAGATCTTCCGCGTCGACCGCGACCGGCCGGAACGGATGCGGGTGATCGGCACCGACCTGTCCGATGGCACGCGACTGCTGACCGGCCATGTGATCGAGGGCGAGCTGGCGTTCGTCGGCGCGTTGGAGGCGGCGATGGGCGCGGCGATGGCGGTCGCGCTGCTGCTGGCAGGGCTTGCCGGATGGGTCGCGGCGCGGATCATCGCCCAGCGGCTGGAGCGGACCGTCGATACGGTGGCGGCGGTGGCGGCGGGCGACCTGAACCGGCGGGTGGCCTTGAGCGGCGGCGACGATGCGTTCGAGGCGCTGGCGCGGTCGGTCAACGCGATGCTCGACCGGATCGCCGCGCTGGTCGGCGAACTGAAGCTGGCGACCGATGCGCTGGCGCACGACTTGCGCTCGCCGCTCACCCGGCTGCGCGCCACGCTGGAACGCGCGCTGGCCGCCGCCGACAGCGAGGAGGGGCGGCTGGCGGTGCTGCGCGCGATGGACGAGGGCGAGCGGTTGCTCGGCATGCTCGACACCGCGCTCAGGATCACGCGGGCGGAGGCGGGGATCGGGCGCGAGGCGTTCGTCGCTACCGATCTGGCTGCGATGCTGGAGGAACTTGCCGAACTGTTCGAACCGCTGGCCGAGGATCGGGGGATGGCGATTTCGGTGGTGCCCTCGCCGACCATGGTCGTGCCGGCGCATCGCGAGATGATCGGACAGGCAGTGGCAAATATGATCGATAATGCCTTGAAATATGGTGCGGGAACGATCCGGTTGTCGGTCGAGCAAACGGCTGCGACGGTCGCGATCGTCGTGCGTGACGAAGGGCCGGGGATCGCACCCGCGCGGCGGACGGAGGCGCTGCGCCGGTTCGGGCGGCTGGATGCGGCGCGGCACGAAAGCGGGGCGGGACTGGGGCTGTCGCTGGTGGCGGCTGTGGCGCATTTGCATGGCGGTACGCTGGAACTGGCGGATGCCGCGCCGGGGCTGGCGGTGCGCCTGACGATCGGACGATCGCATGGGTGAAGGCTTCGCGCAGGGAATGGTTCATGACGCGGCAGCGGACGTGCGGGCCGCGATCGAGGGGGACCCGGCGGTGTTCGCGCGGTGGCAGGCGTTGACGCCGATCGGGCGCAACGAGTTCCTGTGCTGGATCGAGGATGCCAAGCAGGCCGCGACCCGCCAGCGGCGGATCGGGCGGGCGGTCGAATCGTTGCGGGAGGGCAAGATGCGGCCGTGTTGCTGGCCCGGCTGTATCCACCGCACCGACAAGGCACCGGGCAAGTGGCAGCAGGCGGTGCTGATCGACGCGAAACGGTAGCGGCGGTTGCCGGCCCCGTTGCCGCGCGGTACGACCCGGCCATGGCCAAAGCACAACGTCTCGCCCGGCTCGACGATCGCCGCATCGAACTCGAAGCCGACTATGCAGCGGCATTGATCGCGGCGCTGCGGGTAACGGCCGCCGGGAAAGCGGGGCTGTTCGATCATCAGGCGGATCGCCGGGTACGCGCGGCGACCGCCCCCGTCATCGACCATCTGGCCGAGATCGGCGACGCGATCGACGCGGCGCGCGAGCAACTGGGCCTGCCGGCGTTCGAGCTGCAACAACAGTTCCTGCGGTCGCGCGGACCGGTCGGCCCGCAGGCGGTGGGCGAGCCGAAGCAGGCGCAGGCGTGGCTCGACCGGCTGGGGGCCGAGCCTGTGCGCTGAAGCGGCCCTGCCGTCGTCGCGCCGCAATCCGCCGGCATCGTCTTGGGCGACGGGGAGGCGGGGCGGATGTTCTGGGCATGGTCGCTGGTTCAGGCGGTGGCGGTGCCGCCCGGGCGGATCGAGCTGACGCCGTTGTTGCCGCCGGCGCGCTGTCGCGGGGCAGTTTCTGACGACGAGATCCTTGTCTGCGGCGACGTGCGGCAGGAACGCTACCGGTTGCGCCCCGTCGATCCGACCCGCTTTGACGACACGGTGAAGGCGGAGACCGGCGTGGTCGGCGACCTGCGTGCCGCCGCCGAGGTGGAACAGGCGACGGTGGCGCCCGGCGTGGTCAGCAACCGGATGATGGTGCGGCTGAAACTGCCGTTTTGAAATTCTGTCTGGAAACGCGCGAACGTGTGAGATTTTGGGGCCGATCGACATTCAGCTATTCAGGTGCAGTTCGTAGTCGAAAACACCACCCTACCTTCGTCACCCCGGACTTGTTCCGGGGTCCACCTAGCTGCGCAAGCTGTCGCAAGTGCCTCGATCGGCCTCGATTGCCGCACGGTGGACCCCGGAACAAGTCCGGGGTGACGGAGGTGGTCTTTGCTGGCGTCACGGCCGACTGAATGTCGATCCGCCAAACCCGCAGCCGTGCGTTTTCACACCCGCCCTCACGCCGCCGCCACCCGGCCGCTGCGTTCCAGCTTGCCCCAGCCGACGACGAACCCGCCGATCGCCGAGGCGATGGCGCGCAGCACCACCCAGTACATGATCTGGCGGTACACCAGCCGCTGCGCGACCAGCAGATGCGCGGGGTAGCGCGCGCGGTTGCCGTCGAGGCGATAGGCGATCCAGCCGCACGCCACGTCGATCGCGGTGAATGCCAGCCAGTAGAGCCCCATCGTGCCGACGTCGCCGCTGGTCTGCGCCCAGCCGTGCTGGACGACGCGGACGATGGTGCCGGTGATCGAGAGCAGCAGCGCGAGGTCGATCAGCGGCGAGATGGCGGCGAACGCGATCTGGAACAGCCACGCCTGCGGCAAGCCGATCCGGGCGAGGCCGGCGGGCTTGCCGGTACGCAGGATGGCGCGGTGCTTCCACAGGCATTGCAGCGTGCCGAACGCCCAGCGGTAGCGCTGCTTGGCGAGTGCCCTGAAGCTTTCGGGCGCTTCGGTCCACGCGACGGCACGCGGATCATAGGTGACGCGCCAGCCGGCACGCTGGATCGCGATGGTCAGGTCCTGATCCTCCGCCAGCGTATCCTCCGGGTAGCCGCCGACCGCATCGAGCGCCGCCCGCCGCCATGCGCCGACCGCGCCCGGCACCACCGTCATCGCGTCGAAGCCGGCGAGCGCGCGACGTTCGAGGTTCTGCGCGGTGATATATTCGACCGCCTGCCAGCGGGTGACGAGGTTCACCCGGTTGCCGACGCGGGCGTCGCCCGCGACCGCGCCCAGCCGGGGATCGGCGAACCAGCGGGCGAGGCGGGCGATCGTCGTCACCTCGAACTGGGTATCGGCGTCGAGCGCGATCACGACCTCGCCGGTCGCATCCCGGAGCGCGCGGTTGAGCGCCGCCGCCTTGCCGCCGTTGACCAGCGTCAGCAGCGTGACGCGGGCGTCGCCGGAGAAGCGCTCGCGCACCACCGTGCTGGTCGCGTCCTTCGACCCGTCGTCGACGACGATGACCTGCAGCCCCGGATAGTCGCTGGCCAGCACGCGCGCGACCGAATCGGCGATCACCCTCTCCTCGTTATAGGCGGGGATGATGACCGAGACGCTGGGTCGATACACCGGCGGCACCGGCCGTTGGCGCCGCGCCTGAAACCACGCCAGCCCGGCGAGCAGCACCGCGCGGGCGATGCCGAGGGCAATGGCGAGATAGAACAGCCACGCCAGCACGATCGAGAGGATCGCCAGCACGATAAAGATAGCGACGTCGGTGCGCACCGCCAGCAGGTCGCGGCCCTGTACCTTGGGCATCGCCACCGCTTGCGGCACGCCGACCAGTTGCGAGGCGGTGACGAAGTGATAGCCGCGGGCTTTCAGCGTGGCGATGATCTGCGGGAGCGCCGCCACCGTCTGCGCGCGGTCGCCGCCGCCGTCGTGGAGCAGCACGACGTTGCCCGAGTTTTCGGGCGTGGCGGCGGCGATCTGGTTCACCACCTGGGTCACGATCGCGTCGGTGCCGGGCCGCTGCCAGTCGTTGGGATCGATATGCAGCCCGACGACGGTATAGCCTAGATCCTGCGCAAGCAGCGCGGGCGCGATCTCGTCCATCGTCGTCGGTTCGGCGTCGCCGAAATAGGGCGCGCGGAAGAGGGTGGTCGACCGGCCGGTATAGGCCTCGATCAGCCGCTGGGTAGCGTTCAGCTCCAGCTTCGTCGTGTGCTCGCCGGTGGTGGCGAGATTGGGGTGGGTGTAGCTGTGGTTGCCGATCTCGTCACCGTCGCGGACCATCCGTTGCAGAAGGCCGGGATGTTCGAGCGCATTCTCACCAACCACGAAGAAACTGCCGGGAACCTTGGCTTTTTCCAGAACGTCGAGGATCGGCGGGGTCCAGGTGGGGTCGGGGCCGTCGTCGAAGGTCAGCGCGATCGCTTTTGGATCGGCGGCACCGGCGCGCTGGACGACATAGGGGGTCGGCAGGCGGCGATAGTCCTCGTTCGCGATGACGCCCTGCGGGGTGAAGGTCAGCGCGCGCTGGCCCTCAGTCGGGCGGGCGGTGATCTTGAGGATTTCGCCGCTGCCCTCGACATCGACGTTGAGCGCGGTGTGCGGCGCTTCGAGCCGTGGCACCTTTGCGGGCGTGCGGAAGGCGGCAAGGTCGTTCCAGAAGCCGGCGTCCTCGCTGCCGAGCCGCCACAGCGCCACGTCGTCGATCCCGAGCCGGCGCAGCGCCGCCATCTCGTTCCAGCTTGTCACCGCGTCGAGCATCCAAATCTGGTGATGCGCGCCGTCCTCGTCGTCATAGGCGAAGCCGGCGTTGCCGCTGGTGCGGTCGAAGCCCACGGCCGCGCCGGCATCCTGCGCGGCGAGCCATGCTTCCTCGATCGACAGCGCGTCGGCGGTCCGGCCGTGCCAGTCATAGGCGTAGCTGCCGAGCGCCACGGTCAGCTTGTCGCGGCCGACCTTGGCGATGGCCGCTTCGACCTGCGCCAGAAACCACGGCTGCGAGGCGATCGGCCCGGCGCTGCCGCTTTCCCAATGCTCGTCATAGGCCATCAGCATCACCCGGTCGCTGACCTTGGCGAGCGCGGCGAGGTTCCAGTCGGCGTCGCCCGCTGGCGCGGTGACGGCGAGTTCGGCTCCCTTGGGCAAGGCGGCGTGCAGCCGGGCGAGGAAGGCGGGATAGCGCGCGACGGCGGCGGCGGGCATGCTCTCGTAATCCATCACGATGCCGCCGGCGTGCTGCTGCCGGACATAGGTGGCGAGCGCGGCGATGAGCGTCTGTTGCTTTGCCCGGTCGGCGAGCATTGTGGCGGCACCGGTGCCGTCCCAGCCGTCGCCGACGATGTTCTGGACCATCGGCACCAGCTTCGGCGCATGGGGGGTGGTGGCGAGGAACTGGTCGAGCTGGCGGTCGGCGATCGGGTGGGGCTGGGTGCCGTCGACCGTGACCAGCGCGGGCACGACCCAGTCGAGCTGGCGGGCATGGGCGCGCAGCGACGCGATGCCGCCGTCGGTGTCGGGCGCGTAGAAGCCGATCGTCTGCGGCGTGTCGGGCGAGGGCACGGCGCGGCGCGGCAACCAGCGGTCGGGGCGCGCAAGCCGGTCATCGCGCGGCGCGAACGCCTCGCCATGCCGCCTGGCGAACGGCAGCGGCAGCCCGAGCGAGCGCGGCGTCACGACGAGCGTGGTGGCGAACGCGATCGCCGCCAGCACCACGGCGAGGATCAGCAGCGCGACGCCGCGCCGTGCCCGGACGCCACGCCGCCCGGTCGGATCGAAGAAGATGGGTTTGCTCAACGCCGGTGTCCCTGTTGCATCGGATCGGCGCTTAGGGGGCGGCGGGCGGCGGGGCGGTGAGCGCCGCATGAACTTTTCGTCACGGGGGGCGGGCATACTCCCCTCCCTGACAAGGGAGGGGGCGGGGGTGGGTCGGCCCGTGGCGGGCGTCACCGTTCCTCGCAAGCCAACCCACCCCCAGCCCCTCCCTTGTCAGGGAGGGGGGATTTTGCGTTACCGAAACACCACCGTCCGGTGGCCGTTCAGGAACACGCGGCGTTCGGCGGCCCAGCGGACGGCGCGGGCCAGCACCTGTGCCTCGACATCGCGGCCGATGCGGATCAGATCGGCTTCGGTGTCGCGGTGGTCGACGCGCTCGACCGCCTGTTCGATGATCGGGCCTTCGTCGAGATCGCCGGTGACGTAATGCGCGGTCGCGCCGATCAGCTTGACGCCGCGATCATGCGCGCGGGCATAGGGGCGGGCACCCTTGAAGCTCGGCAGGAAGCTGTGATGGATGTTGATGCAGCGGCCGGCGAGCGCCGCCGACAGATCGGGTCCCAGCACCTGCATGTAGCGGGCGAGGACCAGCAGGTCGGCCTGCGCGTCCCGCACCACGGCCATCATCGCCGCTTCCTGGCCGGCGCGGTCGCCATCGACGATCGGCAGGTGATGGAACGGCACGCCATGCCATTCGGTCAGCGCGCGCAGGGTTTCGTGGTTGGAGACGACGCCGACAATCTCGACCGGCAGGTCGCCGGTCTTCCAGCGGTGGAGCAGGTCGTTGAGGCAATGGCTGCCCTTCGACACCGCGATGACGATCCGCATCCGCGCGTCGCGCGGCGTGATCGACCAGTCGCACCCGAACCGCCCGGCGACGGGTGCGAAGCCGGCGCGCAAGGCATCGGCCGCGGCGGGGAAGGCGGGGCCTGCGCCGCGAAACTCGACGCGCAGGAAGAAGCGGCCGGCGTCGAGATCGGCATATTGCTGACTGTCGAGGATGAAGCCGTCGATGCCGGCAAGGTGCCCGCTGACGGCGGCGACGATGCCGATCCGGTCGGCGCAGGACAGCGTCAGGACGTGCGCGGTCATCGGCTGCACCCTTAAGAAATCAAGAATGTCGGGAAACCGACTGGAGGCGCGACCGGGAATCGAACCCGGGTGCAAGGATTTGCAGTCCTCTGCGTCACCACTCCGCCATCGCGCCTCGATGTCGTGGGAGGCGGGCCAATGCGCGGGCAAGGGCGCGGTGTCAACCGCCTCCGGGCAAAATATACGTTTCTGCTCGCTTGGCGGCGGTGCGCCGGCGCGATAGACAGCCGGCGAATTCGCGCGATGTGTATTGCGCCCCTAAAACAGTTGTGCGACAGGACTCCGCCATGACCGACACGACCCGTTCCCCGTCCGATTTCGACGCCATGCGCCATGCGATGGTCGTCAGCCAGCTTCGCACCAGCGCGGTGAGCGATCCGCGCGTCGTGGAGGCGATGGGCGACGTGCCGCGCGAGGCGTTTGTCCCCGCCGCGCAGGCGGGCGTGGCCTATCGCGATGCCGCGCTGCCGCTGGGCGGGGGCCGGGCGATCAACGCGCCGCTGATCCTCGGCCGGCTGCTGACCGCCGCCGAGGTCCTGGCCGACGACCGGGTGCTGATTATCGGTGCCGCCACCGGCTATTCGGCCGCCGTCACCGCGCGGATCGCCGGATCGGTCGTGGCGCTGGAGGAGGATGCGGCGATGGTCGCGACCGCGCGCGGCGCCGTCGCCGGTGCCGAAGTGGTCGAGGGACCGTTGACGCAGGGCTGGGCCGCCGCCGCGCCCTATGACGTCATCATCATCGACGGCGCGGTCGAGCAGGTGCCCGACGCGATCGTCGACCAACTGGCACCGGGCGGGCGGCTGACCACCGGAATCGTCGATCGCGGCGTCACCCGGCTGGCGCTCGGCCGCAAGACCGGCGGCGGCTTTGGCCTGACCGAGTTCGCCGATCTCGATTGCGTCGTGCTGCCGGGCTTTGCCCGTCCCAAGACGTTCCAGTTCGCAAGGTAAGGAAGACGATGCGGGGGGGGAAGTTTGCCGCGGGAGCCGCGTTCGTCGCGCTCCTTGCCGGACCGGCGGGGGCCGAAACGCTGCGCGAGGCGCTGGTGCGCGCCTATGCGACCAACCCGCAGTTGACCGGGGCGCGCGCCAATCTGCGCGCCACCGACGAAACCGTGCCGATCGCGCGGTCGCAGGGGCTGCCGCAGGTTACGACGCAGGGCACCGTCACCGAACAGGTACTCAACACCCAGACGCGCGGCGTGACGCAGGCCCCGCGCATCGGCCAGGCGCAGGCGACCGCGTCGCTACCGCTCTATGCCGGGGGCGCGGTGAAGAACGGCGTGCGCGCCGCCGATGCGCGGGTGCTGGCGGGTCGCGCCAGCCTGCGCAGCACCGAGGCCAATGTCTTCACCCTCGTCGTCGCGGCCTATAACGACGTGCTGCGCGACGAGGCGATCGTCCGGCTGAACCAGCAGAATGTCAGCGTGTTGCAGGTGAACCTGCGCGCGTCGGGCGACCGGTTCCAGGTCGGCGACCTGACCCGCACCGACGTCGCCCAGTCCGAGGCGCGGCTGGCGCAGGCACAGGCGCAGTTGCAGCAGGCCGAGGCGAACCTCGTCACCAGCCGCGAGAATTACGTCGAGGTCACGGGTGCCCCGGCCGGCCGGCTCGATCCACCGCCGGGCCTGCCCAACCTCCCCGCCGATCCGAACGGCGCGGTGCGGGTCGCGGTCGCCAACAATCCGGCACTGGTCGCGGCGCAGCGGGCGAGCGACGCCGCCGGGTTCGATGTCCGTGTCGCGCGGGCGGACCGGCTGCCGCAGGTCGGCGCGTTCCTGACCGGCAGCTATACCAGCTTCCTCGGATCGGCGCAGTCGATCGACGGCATCGTGCTGCAACAGGACGGTGGACAGGCGCAGGCTGGCGTGCGGGTGACGATGCCCTTCTATCAGGGCGGCCGCCCCGCCGCGCAGATCCGCCGGGCGCAGGCGCTGGAGGGCGTCGCGATCGAACAGGTGACGCAGACCGAGCGCGCCGTCGTGTCCGACGCGCGCTCCGCCTATGCCGCATGGCAATCGGCGTTGCGGGTGATCCAGTCGTCGGAAGTGCAGATCACCGCCAACAAGCTGTCGCTGGAGGGCGTGCGCGCCGAGAACAGCGTCGGCACGCGCACCATCCTCGACATTCTCGATGCCGAACAGGAACTGCTCAATTCGCAGGTGCAGTTGGTGACGGCGCGGCGTGACGCCTATGTCGCGGGCTTCGCGCTGCTGGCGGCGATGGGCCGGGCGGAGGCGCGCGACCTCGGACTCGACGGCGGCGCGCTCTACGATCCAGTCGCCAATTACGACCGGGTACGGGGCAAGAGCTGGGACTGGAGCGACGACCCCGCGCCGAAACCGGTCGCGCCGGGCACGGTGAACACCCCCGCGCAGACGCCGGCGGTGACGCGCGAGCTTGATCCGAAGTTGCAGCGCAGTGCCAATCCCTATACCCCGACCGACGGGCTCGACGCGCCGGACCGGCGTCGTGGCGGCGATGGCGTGACACCGGGCGTTGACAGTCCGGCCGCCAGACCCGACAACTGAGCGATTACAGGGACGTTTGCACATGAGGGTGGCGATGGGGGATGTCGGAGCCGATACGTCGATGGAGGACATCCTGTCCTCGATCAAACGGATCATCGCCGAGGAAGGCGAAGGATCGGCACAGGCCATTCGTGGCCGCAAGTCGATCCGCACCGCGCAGCCGCGCGAGCTGGACGACCGTGACGACATCCTCGAACTGAACCACAGCGTCGCGGCGCCACCGCCGCCGCGGATCGAACAGGCCAAGGTCGAATCGATCCGTGTCGAACCGATCCGGGCCGAAGCGCCCGAACCCGTCGCCGAGGCCCCCCGCGTCGTCGCCGAACCCGAACCCCCCGTGCAGGAGCCTGCGCCGATGCCTGCCGCCGCCGCACCCTCGATCGATCCGGCGATCGTTTCCGACCGCGCGGCCGAGGCGAGCCGTGGTTCGCTCGACCAGTTGTCGCGGATGCTGGTGAAGCCCGAGACGCCGGGCACCGATTCGCTCGAAGGGCTGGTGCGCGAGATGCTCCGCCCGATGTTGCGCGAATGGCTCGACGCCAAGCTGCCCGGCATCGTCGAGACGATGGTCGCCAAGGAAATCGCCCGGATCAGCGGGCGGTAGAAGCAGGACCGGTTCACGCGAAGGCGCGGAGAAAAAGCAGAAGGGGTTTTCGCGCAGAGGCGCGGAGGCGCAGAGGGGATTGCGGGCGCAACATCCGTCGGCGTTCCGGCGAAGCCTCTCGCCTGCCCCCGGTGAAGTTGAAGCGCCGCTGTCGCGGCAGGCGTGATATTCTTCGCGCCTCTGCGCCTCTGCGCGAAAATCCTCTTTCCCTTTCTGAAACTTGATCCGCCCGCCCGGAACCGTCGCCCCGGCGAAGGTTGGGGCCTCAAGCGGCTCCTGTCGCGCGCACTCCCCGGGAGATCCAAGCCTTCGCCGGGATGACGTTTGTTTCGGGATGGGTGGATCAGCCCTGGGGCCGATCGACACTCAGCCATTCCGGTGCAGTTCGTAGTCGAAAATGCCGCCCTTCTTCGTCACCCCGGAACAAGTCCGGGGTGACGGAAATGGTCTTTGCTGGCGTCACGGTCGACGGAATGTCGATCGGACCTAGGCGTAACCCCTTCGCGTCTCCGCGCCTTCGCGTGAACCAATCTTCCCTTCCCGGCAGCAGCACGGGGCGACCCGCCCCTTGCAACCCCGCCGGTTCCGCGCCATTCGCCGCAGCATGAGCGAACTGCCCAAGACCTTCGACCCCGCCGCCATCGAGGCCCGCTGGTATCCGCACTGGGAACAGGCCGGCCTGTTCCGCTCCGAACGGCCGGGCGCGCAGCCGTGGACGATCGTCAACCCGCCGCCCAACGTCACGGGCAGCCTGCACATCGGTCACGCGCTCGACAACACGTTGCAGGACATTCTCGTCCGCCACGCGCGGTTGCAGGGCAAGGACGCACGCTGGGTGGTCGGCACCGATCATGCCGGCATCGCGACGCAGATGGTGGTCGAGCGGCGAATGGCGCAGGCCGGGCAGAAGCGCACCGATTTCACTCGCGACGATTTCGTCGGCAAGGTGTGGGAATGGAAGGCGGAGAGCGGCGGCACGATCACCGGGCAGCTCCGGCGGCTGGGCTGTTCGATGGACTGGTCGAACGAACGCTTCACGATGGACGAGGGATTTTCGGCTGCCGTGCTGAAGGTCTTCGTGCAACTCTACCGCGAAGGGCTGCTCTACCGCGACAAACGGCTGGTGAACTGGGACCCGGGCCTCGGCACCGCGATCAGCGATCTGGAGGTCGAGACGCGCGAGGTGCAGGGCAGTTTCTGGCACTTGCGCTACCCGTTGGCAGACGGCCGCGGTTTTATTGAGGTCGCGACGACCCGGCCGGAGACGATGCTGGCCGACATGGCCGTGGCGGTGAACCCGGCGGACGAACGCTATACCGCGCTGATCGGGCAGATGGTTCGCTTGCCGATCACCGGCCGGCTGATCCCGATCGTCGCCGACGAGCATGCCGATCCCGAACTGGGGTCGGGCGCGGTCAAGATCACGCCGGGGCATGACTTCAACGACTTCGAGGTCGGCAAGCGCGCCGGGTTCAAGGCCGCCGACATGCTCAACATGCTCGATGCCAAGGCGCAGGTCTGCCAGACCGCCGACGGGCTGATCCCGGCCGAGTATCTCGGACTGCCGGGCAATGACCCGAAGGCTCCGGCCGACGCTCGCCGTCTCGTCGTCGCCGCGCTCAAGGAACAGGGCTTCCTCGTGCCGCACGTCGACAAGGACGGGGTGGAGCATGACGCCGAACCGCGTCGTATCCAGACGCCCTATGGCGACCGGTCGGGCGTGGTGATCGAACCGTGGCTGACCGACCAATGGTATGTTGACGCCGCGACGCTGGCCCAGCCGGCGATCGAGGCGGTGCGGTCGGGCGCGGTGAAGATCGTGCCCAAGTCATGGGAAAAGACCTATTTCAACTGGATGGAGAACATCCAGCCGTGGTGCGTATCGCGGCAGTTGTGGTGGGGGCATCGCATTCCGGCGTGGTTTGCCGACGATGGCCGCGTGTTCGTCGCCGAAACCCATGCGGAAGCGCAGGCCGAAGCGGGGGAGGGCGTTGCGCTCAAGCAGGACGAGGACGTCCTTGATACGTGGTTCTCCTCCGCGCTGTGGCCGTTCGCCACGCTCGGCTGGCCGGAGAACACCGACCCGACGCTGGGCGGGCGCTACAGCAACGACGTGCTGATTTCCGGCTTCGACATCCTGTTCTTCTGGGATGCGCGGATGCTGATGCAGGGCATCCACTTCATGAAGGAAGTGCCCTTCAAGACGCTGTATCTCCACGGGCTCGTCCGCGCCGCCGATGGCGCGAAAATGTCGAAGTCGAAGGGCAATACCGTCGATCCGCTCGGGCTGATCGATGCCTATGGCGCCGATGCGCTGCGCTTCTTCATGGCGGCGATGGAGAGTCAGGGCCGCGACATCAAGATGGATGAGAAGCGGGTCGAGGGCTATCGCAACTTCGCGACCAAGCTGTGGAACGCCACTCGCTTCGCGCAGGCCAACGGCATCGGCGCGTCGCAGGCGCTGGAAGCACCCAAGGCCGACCTCGCGGTCAACCGCTGGATCATCGCCGAGACGATCGAGACAGTACAGGCGCTCGACCTGGCACTTGCCGACCTGCGCTTCGACGGGGCGGCCAACACCATCTATCAGTTCGTGTGGAGCCGGTTCTGCGACTGGTATCTCGAACTCATCAAGCCGGTGTTGCAGGGCGGTGGCGAGGGTGCCGAGGAAACCCGCGCGGTGGCGGGATGGGTGCTCGACCAGATCCTCGTCATGCTCCACCCGTTCATGCCGTTCATCACCGAGGAACTGTGGCACGCGCTGGGGGAACGCGACAACGACCTGATCGTCGCGCGCTGGCCGATGGCCGATGCGCGCGCGATCGATCCGGGCGCGCGCGCCGAGATCGACTGGCTGATCCGGCTGGTGAGCGAAATCCGCGCCGCGCGGACCGAATTGAACGTGCCGCCCGGCGCGCGGCTGCCGCTCCATGTCCGCGATGCCTCGGGCGTGACGGGCGAGCAGCTGGACGCGCAGGCGGCGGTGCTGGCGCGGCTCGCGCGGGTCGACCGGGTCGAGGGCGAGGCACCGGCGGGCGGCGCGCTCCAGATCGTGGTGGACGAGGCGACGTTCGTCCTGCCGCTGGGCGAGGTGATCGACCTCGACGCGGAGCGCGCGCGGCTGACCAAGGCGATCGCGGCGGCGGAGAAGGAACGCGATGCGCTGGCCAGGCGGCTGGGCAACGCCAGCTTCGTCGAACGCGCGAAGCCCGAGGCGGTGGACAAGGCGCGGGCCGATCATGCCGACAAGATGGCCGAGGCGGCGCGGCTGCACGCGGCGTTGGGGCGGTTGGGGTAGTTCCCGTCATTCCGGCGTAGGCCGGAATCCATGGATGGGGTGACGTTGGCGCATCTATCGACAGCGCCCGTGTCCATGGATTCCGGCCTGCGCCGGAATGACGAAGAGTGGTGTCAAGCCGGCGCCATCACCTCGATGATTCCGGCGGCGATCTTCGCCGTTACCGGCGTCTTGGCCAGCACCTCGCCATCGATCGAGATCGGCAGGCGCGGCACGGTTTCGATCCTGAGCGACTTCCCGTGGAACGACACGGTATCGACCCGGCGCGAGTCGAGGCGGAAGAACCCCGCTGCCCAGTTGCGGACCAGCGAACGCTTGCCCTTGCCGCACACGACCTGAACGACGATCTCGCCGCTGTCGACCTGCGCCTCTTCGACCAGTTCGGTGCCGCCGTGATAGGGGCCGTTGGAAATGCGCACTTCGGTCGCGGTCAGTCGCTGGACATGGCTGCCGTTGGTGACGGTCAGCTCGAACGGCTGGAACCGGGCGAACTGGAGCGCCGCCCAACTGAGATAGCCCGCGCGCCCGAACAATTTCTTGACGCCGTGCGGAATGGTCTGCGCGATCAGCGGCGAGATGCCGATCGCGGCGCAATTGGCGTAATAATCGCCATCGACCATGCCGAGGTCGATCCGGCGCGGCGCACCGGTGCGCAGCACGTCGACCGCGCCTGCAATATCGAGCGGGATGCCGAGCGTCCGGCAAAAGCTGTTGGCGGTGCCGAACGGCAGCACGCCGAGGATCACGTCATGCCCCAGCAGATGATCGACAAGGCTGCTGATCGTCCCGTCGCCACCACCCAGCACCACCAGATCGGGCTTGGCGGCCAGCGCCTGTTTCAGCCGCGGGACGAGGTCGTCGGGGTTCTCCACCGCATGCGCGTCGACCTTGTACGGCAGGCCCTGCATCGCCTGGCAGGCCTCGGCGAACTGGGCCTGACCACGCCGTGACCGGGCGTTGACGATCATGGCGGCGGATCGGATCTGCGTCATGCGGTCGGTAACGCTCCGTAACGAAAATCGCCGCACGACTTTCGGTTGATCCGATACGGTGCTTGGCCCACAAGTCCGGCCCATGTCCGCCGCTTACCCCGCGCTGCGCCTTCGCCGCACCCGCGCGTCCGCCTGGAGCCGCCGTCTGCATGCCGAAACGCTGCTGACGCCCGCCGATCTGATCTGGCCGCTGTTCGTGACCGAGGGCGAGGATACGCCGGTCCGGCAATTGCCCGGCGTCACCCGCTGGACGCTCCCTTCGCTGGTCGAGCGGGTGCGTGAGGCGCGCGACCTGGGTATTCCGGTCGTCGCGCTGTTCCCCAATACGCCGCAAGCGCTGCGCAGCGACGACGGCAAGGAGGCGTATAACCCCGACAATCTGATGTGCCGCGCGATCCGCGCGATCAAGGAGGCGGTGCCCGACATCGGCGTGCTGACCGACGTCGCGCTCGACCCCTATACCAGCCATGGTCACGACGGGATCGTCGATGCGGCGGGCTATGTGCTGAACGACGTGACCGCACAGGCACTGGTACGGCAGGCACGGGTGCAGGCGGCGGCGGGCAGCGACATCATCGCTCCGTCGGACATGATGGACGGCCGTATTGGCATCATCCGCGCCGCACTGGAGGCGGACGGGCATCACAACGTCCAGATCATGGCCTATGCCGCCAAATATGCCAGCGCCTTCTACGGCCCGTTCCGCGATGCGGTGGGTTCTCGCGGGCTGCTGAAGGGCGACAAGAAGACCTATCAGATGGACCCCGCCAACCATGAGGAAGCGCTGCGCGAGGTCGCGCTCGATCTGGCCGAGGGCGCGGACAGCGTGATGGTGAAGCCGGGGCTGCCGTATCTCGACATCGTGGCCAAGGTGAAGGCCGAGTTCCGCGTGCCGGTGTTCGCGTATCAGGTGTCGGGCGAATATGCGATGATCGAGGCGGCGGTAGCGGCGGGCGCGGGGGATCGTGACGCGCTGGTCCTCGAAACGCTGCTGGCGTTTAAGCGGGCGGGGGCGAGCGGGGTGCTGACCTATCACGCGGTTCATGCGGCGCGGTTGCTCCAGCCATGATCGCGACCGAACGGCTGGTGCTGCGCCGCTGGGAAGATCGCGACCGGCCGATATTCTACTCGCATTGCGCCGACCTGGAGGTGATGCGCTATTTCCCGGCGCCGATGACCCCGGCCGAAGTCGATGCCGCGATCGACCGGCAGGACGGCTATCAGGCGACGCACGGCTATTGTTTCTGGGTCGTCGAGGCGCGGGCGACCGCGACGATGATCGGTTTTTGTGGGCTGAAACCCGGCGCGGAAGACACGCCGCTGGAAGGCGGAGTCGAGATCGGCTGGCGCTTCGGCAAGGAATATTGGGGGCAGGGATTGGCGCGCGAGGCGGCGATGGCCAGTCTCGACTGGGGGTTCGCCAATCTGGGCGTCGATCGCATCGGGGCGATCACTGCCGCGACCAATATACGCAGTTGGGGATTGATGGAGCGGCTCGGCATGGTGCGCAGCCGGCCTGAGGATTTCGACCATCCGGCGGTGCCCGATGACAGCCCGCTCAAACGCCACATCACCTATTGGAAGACGCGCCCGTGAGCGATGGCGAAGGCGAGGGGCGGGGCGGTGGCCTGCCGATCCGGCTGACCTATGTCGCGGCGATCCTGACCGGATCGTTCCTGCTGTTCCTCGTCCAGCCGATGGTCGCGCGCATGGCGTTGCCGCAACTGGGTGGCGCGCCGGCGGTGTGGAATTCGGCGATGCTGGTGTATCAGGCACTGCTGCTCGGCGGTTATGCCTATGCCCATCTGCTCGGCAAGCTGGTGCCCAAGGCGCAGGCGACGGTGCATCTGCTCCTGCTGTTGCTCGCCGCCGCATGGCTGCCGATCGGGGTGCTGGCGGGGCAGGTGCCCGCCGGGGCCGAACCGGTGCTGTGGACGCCGTGGCTGCTGGCGGCATCGATCGGGCCGTTGTTCTTCGCGGTGTCGGCGCAGGCACCGCTGCTGCAACGCTGGTTCGCGTTCGCCTGTCCGGGGCGCGATCCCTATGCGCTCTATGCGGCGTCGAACGTCGGCAGTTTCGCCGGGCTGATCGCCTATCCGTTGCTGGTCGAACCGCTGCTGTCGCTCAAAGGGCAGAGCTGGGGCTGGAGCATCGGCTATGGCGTGCTGCTGTTGCTGGTCGTCGCCTGCGGCTGGCTGTTGCCGCTGCGGCGCGACGCCGTCGTCGTCGGTGATCCGGGGCCGGCACCGGGGGTGCGGCGGGTGGCGCACTGGATCGTGCTGGCGCTCGTGCCCTCGGGGCTGATGCTGGCGACGACGACCTTCCTGACGACCGACATCGTCGCGGTGCCGCTGCTGTGGGTGCTGCCGCTCGGCCTGTATCTGCTGAGTTTCACCGTCGCCTTTGCCGACCGGCGGGGGATGGCAGAGGCGATCACCCGCTATGCGCCGATCACGATCCTCGTGTTCGGCGGCATGATGATCGCCGGGCATCATGATTTTCCGCTGCTGAACGCACTGGCGGCGCTGCTGCTGCTGTTCGCGGTGTCGGTGTCGCTGCATACCCGGATGCACGCGCTGCGCCCCGCCCCGGCGCGGTTGACCGGCTTTTATCTGGCGATGTCGGTCGGCGGCGCGCTGGGCGGGGTGTTCGCCGGGCTGGTCGCGCCGGTGGTGTTCGACTGGACCTACGAATATCCGCTGCTGATCCTCTCCGCCGGGTTGCTCGCGCCGCTGCCGTTTCTGCTGCCGATAACCGAGCGGCTGTGGCGCGCGCGGGCGACGGTGCTGTCGGTCGTGGCGATCGGCGGAGTCTTCGTGCTGGTGGTGCTGGGGCTGACCAATCCGGCCGGGATGCTGGGCGCAAAGGCCGATGCCGTCGCCTTCTTCGGGATCGTCGCGATCGGGCTGTTCGCGATCGGCGCGCGGCTGCCCTATGTCGTGGCGCTGGCCGGGGCGCTGTATCTGTTCGGTGGCTATCGCGCGATCGAACTGTCGCTGGAGCCGGGGGCGAGGACCCGCAGCTATTTCGGCGTCTATACCGTGGCCCACGGCAATGGCGTGCGCGAGTTGCAGCATGGCACGACGCTGCACGGCATCCAGTTGACCGGATCGCCGGCACGCGAACGGACGCCGACGACCTATTACGTGCCGCAATCGGGCGTCGGCGAGGCGCTGCGCGCTGCCCCCATGATCTATGGTCCGAAAGCGCGCATCGGCGTCGTCGGACTGGGGACGGGGACGCTGTCGTGCTACGCGCGGCCGGGGCAGCAATGGCGCTTCTACGAGATCGACCCGACGGTGGTGCGGATCGCGCGTGATTCGGGGGCGTTCACGTTCCTGCGCAACTGCCTGCCCGACGCGCGGATCGTGATGGGCGATGCGCGGCTGTCGCTGACCGATCAGCCGGCGAACAGCCTCGACCTGCTCGTGCTCGATGCCTTTTCGTCGGACGCGGTGCCGATGCACCTGATGACGCGCGAGGCGTTCGCGACCTATCGCCGGGTACTGGGACCCAAGGGGTTGCTGCTGGTGCATATCTCCAACCGCTACCTCGATCTGGGACCTGTGGTCGCGGCGACGGCGGGCGGGTGGATGGCGGCTGGATTGTCGTACCAGCCGGCGAGCGAGGCGAACGGCGAAACCGGGTCCGAATGGATCGCGCTCACCCCCGACCCGGAGGTGCTTGCCGAATTGCTGGCGAGCGGTGGCGACTGGGTGCCGCTGCCGCCGTCCGATGCCTCGCCATGGACCGACGATTATGCGTCGATCCTGCCCGTCCTGCGGGCGTTGCAGTAACGTCCGATCCGCTCAGGCGGATGCCGTACTGATCCAACCCCGTTGGACCAGACCTCACGGCGTCAGCGCAGGGCGGCCGTCAGTGCTGCGATCGTTGCGCGCTGGGCGGTGGCGGTGCGGGTCGCGCGCTCCAGCGCGGCGTCGAGCGCGGGATAGGGCGGCTGCCCGGCGGCGGCACGATCAATCGCGAGGCGTTCGAGATCGGCGACCGGCGCATCGATCCCGGTACGCGCCACGTCTAGCCCGGCCAGCGCGACCTGTGCGCCGAGCCATGGCTCGCTGCCTTCGGCCTTGCCGGTGCCGCTGCGTACCGCCGGGCGGGCGCGGGCGACGGCGGTGTCGAACCTGCCGCTGGCGGTGGCGACCGCTGCGGTGAGCGCGGCGATCCGGGAATCGAGCGCCGCATCGGGCGTGGCGACCGCGACCGGGCGGACCGGTTCAGCGAGGCTGATCCGCTCGATCGGGCGCGGCAATAGCGAGGGATAGTCCCCCGATGGCGCGGCGCAGGCGCTGAGGGCAAGAAAGGCGGACAGGATGCGGGCTCGGGTCATGGATATTCGATAGTCAGCATAAAAAAATGACACAACGGGGTTGCCAGCATGAATTTCCCCATCTAACAGGCGGCCTCCACCGGGCACCCATAGCTCAGCTGGATAGAGCATCAGACTACGAATCTGAGGGTCGGGCGTTCGAATCGCTCTGGGTGCACCATGGAAAGCCCCGCTAAGTCAGTGACTTGGCGGGGTTTTCTTTGTCCGTGGTATCATACCGCATATTCTGAAATCGGCGCGATCCAGGTCGTCAACGGGTGCGGTCAGCCATCCGATGAGCCCCGGCACGTCCCGGCAGGCCCATCGTAAGGACGGCCGGTCTTCCGGCAGTTTTCCGGGGCGATCGGCTTCGGCTCGACGCGCCGCCCGTTATCTCGCCTTTGACCGGTTCGACGGAATCCTCGATAGGGCGCGCCATGGTCCGGGCGCAATCCGCTTGGACATCGCGCCCGGCCTCGTAACCACGGGGCGGTCAGGTGCCGAGGAAATCGAGGAGCTGGCGTTCGGACAGGATTCTGATCGCGCCGCCGGACTGCCGCAGCGCCTCCGCCTTGCGATAGTGCGCGTCGAAGCGAATATAGCCGAACGGCTCGTCCCCGGTCACGACGAGGATCGTGGTCGTGGTGCCCACCCCGGACATGACGCGACCGCCGCTCGCCGCGATCCGCCGGGCGAGCGGACCGTTGCGGGGCTGGCCGAGGATCGCCACCCGCTCGCCCGCGAGCGGTCCCGTCGCGGCCGGCGGCGGGGCAGCGGGAACGCGCGACCGCACCGGCGGCGCCATCCAGTCCGCCAGCGACACTCCGGTATGTTCGATGGCCTTCACGACGATCATGCCGGCGGCGCGCGCATCGCTGAGCGCGTCGTGGTGCTTCAGCGGGATGCCGAGGTGGCGGGACACGATATTGAGCTTGTGGCTCGGCAGGTCCGGCCACGCCCGTTTCGCCACCCCCACGCTGTCGAGCCATGTGGTATCGACCATCGTCCGGTCGTGAACGCGACACGCGGCGGCCATCGCGCCCTTGTCGAAATAGGAATGCGCGACGGTGATCCGCCCGCCCAGGTGGCGGCTGACGACGTCATGCACATCCGCGAAACTCGGTTTCCCCCGCACATGCTCTGCGGTGATGCCGTGAATCCGCGTGTTGAAGCTGCTGAACTGCTCCTGCGGATCGACCAGCGTTTCATATTCAAACGCGATCCTCCCGTCGCGAAAACCGACGATGCCGATCTGGCAGATGCTGCTGACCCGCGAGCAGGCGGTTTCGACGTCGATGACGACGAAGTCGGGCGCGTCCGCGATCCGATCAACGCCGACACCGTGCTTCTTGGGGGACAACGACATGGCGACAGCGCATACAGGCCGGCGACGGACCTGTTCAAGCCGCCGGCCCGCACCGATACGACGTTCGACGGATGATGACGTCGTGCCTGTACCTGTCATCCAGGGACATGCGTGAGCAGCGATTCGCCGCGCGATACCGGACTGAGCCGGAGGCCGGCGAGCGTCGCGGTCTGGCCGGTCATTATCCTCGGTCGGAGCGATGGAGACGGGATCGGAACTGCTGCTGCGTACCGACGGGCGTTTCGCGCGACCGGCAGGCGGGGAGCGACAGCGGGTCGACTGCGGTACGGCCGTCCTCGACCGCCGGGAGCGGCACCGGCGTTCCGCCAGTTGCGCTTGCCGATCGATGACCGGGGGCTCGTGCCGAATGATACTGCCAACGGTCGATGGGAGCGTCGTCCGTACCAGCGACGAAGCGGTGCGCGCTCAGCCTTCGGTGAGTTCGACCACCTCGAAATCGAATCCTTTCCATCCGTGCCGCTTCGCCGTCTGTCGGGTCAGCGCTTCCTTGGCCACGGCGTCCTTCGCGGAGGTGGCATGCCCCCAGAACACCTCGGTCTTGCCGTTGTGCAGATGGGCGACGATGCGCCAGTAATGGGTGAACGGCGCGGCGGTGGGGCCGATCGTCTTCACATAGCCATCGGCCATCGTCGCGGTCAGGTAGCGTTTCTTCCTCGCCATCGCCCGGCAATAGCGCAGCGGTGACGGATGCGGGAGAGGGGGCTGGCTCAATCGTCGCGGGGGCGGCCGAGGGCGGCGCATGGTCGCGACGGCAGCGCGCCGTCCGCGCGCGGACGGTCTTCGACCTGCTGGTCATGGGGCACAGCAACAAGGCGGTGGCCGGCATCCTCGGCCTGTAGCCCCAAGACCGGTGCCAACGGTCTTGCCTGACTGATCGCGCTGCCCCGCTGGGCGGTTGCCCGGTATTCGGCGGGGTAAGGGACTGTTTTTGCTGGAACAGAAGCGCGTTAACCATCTGTAAGCGCTATCCGGTGCATAGCATGTCCCCGGAAGGATCCGATATGCGACGCGACGTTACCGCGCTTCTCGAAAAGCTGGGCCGGCGGGATTTCCGCTACGAGGCCTTTGCCGATCCGATCTCGGACCTCGAACCGTGGCCGCTGTTCGCGGCGCTGCTCGAGGACCCGCGGGTCGTCGGCCGGCCGCAGCGAATTCCCGAGCGCGCGGCCCCGCCGCCGGGCGCGCCGCTGTTCGCGCGCTACGGGGGAGCGACTCCGTCCGAACGCGGGGCGACGCCGGACGAACCGGCGGCGTCGCGCAATCTTCGCGCCTTCCTGTCGGGCCTGTCCGACGATCACCGGGGTAGCCGCTGATATGCCGCTGATCCTGTGCCATGCGCCCACCGGCGGCGTGGGGACGAGCTTCGTCGCCGCGCATCTCGCACTTGCTCTTGCCGCGCGGGGGCATCCGGTCGCGGCGGTGGACTTCACCCATGCCGATGCGCTCAAGCTGTTCTTCGGCATGTTGCCGACCCAGCCGGTGCCCGACATCGGCGAGGCCGACGACGAAGGCATCATCGTCGACGGCGTCGAACTGCTCCAGGGCCATGGCTTCGTCCATGGCGGGCGGATGCGGCACGGCGGGCGCG
This sequence comes from Sphingomonas sp. Leaf4, assembly GCF_920939515.1. Lineage (NCBI taxonomy): Bacteria > Pseudomonadati > Pseudomonadota > Alphaproteobacteria > Sphingomonadales > Sphingomonadaceae > Sphingomonas > Sphingomonas sp. Leaf4. The sequence continues at coordinate 97,411 of NZ_CAKLBB010000005.1, forward strand.
GCGAGGGGGCGCTGCTGGGCGACCGGGTGGTGGTGGCCGATGTCGCCGCCGCCGATCTGACGGCGCGCGACGCGCTGCTGCCGCTGGCGGCGTTGCACCTGTGCGTGCTGATGCCGCAGCCGGTATCGCTCGCCGGACTGGCGCAGGTGCGGCCGGGAACGGCGGCGATCGACGTCGAATCGACCGGTTTCGTGCTCAACGGCGTCGACGATACCCGCAAATTGTCGCGCCACAGCCAGCTTTTCCTGCGCGAATTGTTCGGCGACCGGATGATCGGCGCGATCCGCCGCGACGAGGCGGTGAACGAGGCGCTGGCATCGTTCCAGCCGATCGCCCGCTATGCGCCGCAGAGCGTCGTGCTGCCCGATCTCGCGGCACTGGCGATCGCGGTCGAGGCGCGGTGCGGATTGCAGGCGCGGGAGGACGCGGCGTGAAGCTCGCGGCGATCCCGCACCTGTTGCTGTTCGCGCTCGTCGCCCTGCTGGCGCTGATCGTGGTGACGGTGCCGCTCGACCTGCAGTCGCAATGGATGTTCGCCGGCGTCACCATCGTCGGCGCGATCGTGCTGGGGCGGATGCGGTCGCGCCGCGCGACATTGGTGCTGGCGCTGCTGTCGCTGATCGCGTCCACCCGCTATCTGTTCTGGCGGACGACGACGACGCTGTCGTTCGACGATCCGATCGGCGCGGTGCTGGGCATCGGCCTGTATCTTGCCGAGCTGTACGCCTGGGTCATCCTCGCGATCGGCATCGCCCAGACCGCATGGCCGATGGAACGCCAGGCGGTGGAACTACAGGGCGCCCCGGACGAATGGCCGACCGTCGACGTCTATGTCCCGACCTATAACGAGGGCCTCGACATCGTGCGCAACACGGTGCTGGCGGCGATGGACATGGATTATCCGCGCGACCGGTTCCGCGTCTATCTCCTCGACGACGGGCGGCGGGCCGAGTTTCGTGCCTTCGCCCGGTCGGTCGGCTGCGGCTACATCACCCGGTCGGACAACAACCATGCCAAGGCGGGCAACCTGAATGCCGCGATGTCGCGCACCGACGGGTCGCTGATCGCGATCTTCGATTGCGACCATGTGCCGACGCGCGCCTTTCTCCAGATGACGGTCGGCTGGTTCCAGCGAGAGGCCAAGCTGGCGCTCGTCCAGACGCCGCATCATTTCTATTCGCCCGATCCGGTGCAGCGCAACCTGGGGTCGGTGAAGAACCTGCCGGGCGAGGGCGACCTGTTCTACGGCGCGGTGCAGCGCGGCAACGACCTGTGGAACGCCGCCTTCTTCTGCGGTTCCTGCGCGATCATCCGCCGCGCGGCGCTGGCCGATACCGGCGGCTTCGCGTTCGAAACGGTGACGGAAGACGCGCACACCGCGCTGAAATTGCAGCGCAAGGGCTGGTCGACCGCCTATCTCGGCCTGCGGCTGTCGGCGGGGCTCGCGACCGAACGGCTGGTGCTGCACATCGGCCAGCGCATCCGCTGGGCGCGCGGCATGACCCAGATCCTACGCATCGACAATCCGCTGTTCGGGCCGGGACTGAGCGTGGCGCAGCGGCTTTGCTACCTGAACGCAATGCTGCATTTCCAGTTTCCGCTGCCGCGCATCGCCTTCCTCACCAGCCCGCTCGCCTATCTGATCCTCGGCGAGAACATCATCCATGCGTCAGCCTCGATGATCTTCGCCTATGCCGCCGCGCATCTCTATTGCTCGCAGGTGTCGGGCGCGCGGTTGCAGGGCGGCGATCGCCGGCCGCTGTGGGGCGAGGTGTATGAGACGATCCTCGCCTTCCACCTCGCCAAGCCGACGGTGTGGACGATGTTCAAACCGCGCGGCGGCAAGTTCAACGTGACCGACAAGGGGTCGCTGCTCGACCGCACCCATTTCGACACCGCGACGGTCCGGCCGCATCTGATCTGCATCGGCCTCGTCCTGTTCGGCATCGCCTTCGGGGTGGTAAAATGGTGGTTCTTCCCGCACCTCTTCAACATCCAGGGCGATACGCTGCTGCTCAACACCGTCTGGGCGGTTTTCAGCCTCGTCATCCTGCTGGCGGCGGTGTCGGTCGCGCGCGAGACGCGGCAGGTGCGCGAACACATCCGCATCCCGGTGGAACTGCCGGGCACGCTGTACTTCGCCGACGGGCATGTCGTCGAGGCGCAGACCATCGACCTGTCGATGGGCGGCATCGCCATCGCCGCGCCCGAGGGCGTGGCGCTGCGCGAACGCGAAGTCACCCATGTCGCGCTGCCGATGGGTGACGAGATGCTGACGCTGCCGGTCCGGTTGCAGCGGATCGGCGGGCAGGTGGCCAACCTGCAATTCCAGGGACTCGACATGCTCCAGCAACGCCAACTGGTCCGCGCGGTGATGGGGCGCAGCGATGCCTGGGCCGAAGCCGCGCCACGGGCACCCGTGTCCACGCTCCAATCGCTGGGGGATATTGTGAAGGTCGATCTGCTGACGCTCAAGCGCCTGCTGGGCTTCAACCGTGCCGAACGGCGGCGCGAGCGTACTCGGCTGGCCACGTCGGCGAAGGCGGCGGCGATCGCCGCGCTGCTCGCGCTCGGCGCGACGATCGCTACGCCGCGCGCGGCGATCGCGCAGACGGTGGAGACGACCGAGGCACAGCCCGGCGTGCGCGGCGTGCGGCAGGAGCGGCTGACCTTCCGCGACCTGCGCGTGCGCAGCGCGATCCGGCTGGCGGGCACGCGCGGCGAGATCGCCATCCCGTTCGGCCTGCGCGCCAACGAGGTCGTGACCGGCGCCAATCTGACGCTGACCTTCGCATGGTCGCCCGCGCTGCTCGCCGATCTCAGCCAGTTGGTCGTGATCCTGAACGGCGAGGTCGTGCGGACCTTCCGCCTGTCACCCGATGGTGCCGGCGGACAGCAGGTGACGATCCCGGTCAACCCCGCGCTGTTCCTGCCCGGCGACAACCAGTTGAACTTGCGGATGCTCGGCCATTATGCGCGCGATTGCGAGGACCCGTTCCACAGTTCGCTGTGGGCGAACGTCAGCAATACGCGATCGGCCTTCGACCTGACGATCCAGACGCTGCCGCTCGCCCCCGATCTGGCGCGGCTGCCCGCCCCGTTCTTCGACCGGGCGGACAATCTGCCGCTCAGCCTGCCGTTCGTGTTCGCCGGGCAACCGACCGACGGCGAACTGGAAGCGGCGGCGAGCATGGCGTCGTGGTTCGGTCGCCTTGCCAGCTATCGCGGCTTCACCTTCAAGCCCAGCTTCGGCAGCGTGCCGCGCGGCAATGCGATCGTGTTCATGCGACCGGGGATGCGGATCGGCGGCTTCGTGCCGACCATCGCCGGACCCTCGGCGATCGTCATCCGCAACCCATATGATCCGTTCGGCGAGCTGTTGCTGGTGATGGGCCGCGACGCGCGCGAGCTGAAACAGGCCGCCGCCGCGCTGGCGGTGGGGCGTGGCACGATCGGCGGCGCGACCGCGCGGTTCGACGGCGTGCGCATCCCGACGTGGGAGCGGTACGGCGCGCCGCGCTGGCTGCGCTCCGACCGGCCGGTGAAGCTGGGCGAATTGGTCGATCCGCGGACGCTTCAGGGCGTGGGCCTGCCGCCGGGGCCACTGACGGCGGGATTCCGCGCCGCGCCCGACCTGTTCTTCTGGCCGCGATCGGGCGCACGGCTGGACCTCAACTATCGCTATCCGTCGGCGTCGTGGCTCGACCGGCGCGGCTCGCGGCTCGACGTGTCGATCAACAACCAGTATCTGCGCACCCTCCCGCTCGGCGGGGCGGGCTGGTGGCAGCGGCTGCTGGGGCAGGGCGATGGTGCGACGAGCAACGTCACCCGCGCGCAAGTCGACCTGCCGAGCTACAATCTGTTCGGCCAGAACGAACTGATTTTCGACTATAATCTGATCCTCGCCAACAAGAAGCGTTGCGAGGGGACGCTGCCCGACAATGTCCGGGTGGCGATCGACCCCGACAGCGCGATCGACCTGACCCATGCCTATCATGCGGCGCGGATGCCCTCGCTCGCGACCTTCGCCAATGCGGGCTATCCGTTCACAGTCAGCCCTGATCTGGCGGAGACGACGGTGCTGCTGCCCGCCAATGTCGATGCGGCGACGGTCGAGGCCTATCTGGTACTGATGGGCCGGTTCGGCGATGCGACCGGCGCGGCGACGACGGCGGTGTCGGTCGCGCGTGCCGGCTCGGCCGATACGCTGGCCGGGCGCGACGTACTGGTCGTGGGCACGCCCGGCAACAATTTGTCGGACCTGTTCGCCGGTGCGCCGGTCGGCTTGCAGAACGGCCGCATCCGCGTGACCGAACGCAATCTGGTCGAACGGATCTTCGGGCTGATCTCGCCCTATGGCGATGCCGATGTCGATGCGACCAACGCCTATCTGACGACCGCCGACCGCTTCACCGGCTTCGTCAGCTTCCGCTCGCCCTATGATGCGGGGCGGACGGTGGTGGCAATGCTCGCGACCGATCCGACCGATCTGCCCGGTCTGGTGCAGGGGCTGGCCGATCAGCGCGTCAATGCGCAGGTGCAGGGCGACCTGTCGATCGCGACGGGGGATACGATGCGCAGCTTCGCGGTCGGCCAGAGCTACTGGAGCGGATCGCTGCCGGCATGGATGCGTGTCGCATGGTGGTTCAGCGAACGGCCGCTGCTGATGGGGCTGAGCGGATTGCTGGTCGCGATCCTGCTCGCCGGGCCGCTCTACCTGCTGCTCAAGCGGCAACAGGCCAAGCGACTGGGGGAGGACAAGGCATGATCCGCCGCGCGATCATCGGCCTGCTGCTGGCGCAGGCGGCGCTGTGCATGCCCGCCATCGCCCAGCCCGGCGTCGCCCCGCTGTTGCAGCAGGGCCGCTATTGGCAGGGCAAGGGGCGCGCCGATCTCGCGCGCACCGCCTATCGCCGGGTGCTGGCGCTCGATCCGGGCAATGAGGAGGCACGCCGCGCGCTGCGCGGGCCGACGACACCCACACCTGCGCCGGCACCGGTGCAGAACGTCGTCGTACCACAGGTCCGCCCGCAACCGGCCACCGCGCCGGTCGCCGTGTCCGAACCCGGGCCGCGCCGGGCCGCGCCGGCTCCCGTCGATCGCGGCGGCGATGCGCGCGCTGCCGGGTTCCGCGCGCTCGACGCCGGGCAATTGGGGCAGGCCGAACGGCTGTTCGAACGCGCGCTGGCGGCCAATGGCAACGACGGCGATGCGTCGGGCGGGCTGGGCATCGTCCGGCTGCGCCAGTCGCGCTTCGCCGATGCCGCGCGGTTGCTGGGGCGCGCATCGTCGCGCGGCAACGCGGCGCGCTGGTCGGAGGCGCTTGATTCGGCGCGATTCTTCGCCGGGCTGGCCGAGGCGCGCGGCAAGCTGGAACGTGGCGATGTGACCGGCGCGCAGGCCGATGCCGAACAGCTCGCCCGCCTGCCGGTGCGCGACCGGGGGCCGGCGCTGGCGCTGCTCGCCGACATCTACGAACGGCAGGGGCGCTATGCCGATGCCGCCGACCTCGCGCGCCAGGCGGGTGCAGCCGGCGGCAGCGAGACGCAGTTGCAGGTGCGCGTCGCCCGCGATCAGGCGTTGCAGGCGGCACAGCGCGGCGACACGCAGCAGGCGGAGGCGCAGTTCCAGCGCGGGCTGCAGGTCGACCAGAGCGATCCGTGGATCCGCTATGAATTCGCCCGCTACCTGCTGGCGCGCGGCCGCGTACCCGAGGCCGATTCGCTGATCCAGTCGCTCCAGACGATCGGGTCGGGCGATGCCAATTACGCGGCGGCGATGCTCCACGCGCAACTGGGCCGCCAGACCCAGGCGAACGCGCTGCTCGCCCGCATTCCCGAAGGGCAGCGCACCGCCGCGATCCGCCGGTTCGCGGGGCAGTTGACCGTCGACGCCGCCATCGCCCGCGCCCGCACGATCGCAGGCCAGGGACGGAATGGCGAGGCGGTGGCGGCGCTGCGCGGCATCGGCGAGACGCCGGGGCTGTCGGCGGCATCGCTCTCCGGGGTGGCGGGCGCACTCGACGAACTAGGCGACAGCGCGGGGGCGATGCCGCTGGCGCAGCGCGCGCTGGCCGCCACGCCCGCCAGTCCCGCCGAATATGAACCGATCGTCCGTATCTTCGCGCGTGGTGGGGCGGATGCCTCGGTCGCCGACGCCATCGCCCGCGCGCGCAGCGCCGCCACCGGATCGGCCGGCGGCGAGGCGGAAGTCGCCCGGCTACAGGCGATCGCGGCGGCGGGACAGGCCGACCGGCTGCGCCTCGCCGGGCAATATGCCCCGGCGTTCGACCTGTTGCAGCAGGCATGGACCGCCGCCCCCAACGAACCGGAGGTGCTCGGAGCGCTCGCCCGACTGTACCAGTCGGGCAACATGGCATCGCAGGCGGCACAGACCTATCAACTGGTGCTGGCGCGCAATCCGCGCGACAAGGGTGCGCTCACCGGGCTGATCGGCGCGGCCGGGGCGGCGGGCGATCACGATCTCGCGGTCGCGACGGTCGAGCGGGCATTGCAGACCTATCCCGACGATCCGCAAATCTATGCGGCGGCGGGCCAGATGGAACAGGCGCGCGGCGACAGCGGCGCGGCGCGGCGTTATCTGCGGCGCGGCGAGGCGGCCTATGCCGCGCGCGGCGGGGCGGGGCAGGCGGTGAGCGGGGGCAATCCGTTCGCGGGCGGCCCGGCCAGCAGCAACCCGTTCCGGGCGATGGAAGCAGCGGCGGCCCCGGCGGTCGCGACCAATCCGTTCGCGCTGAGCGGCGGCAGGATCCCCGCCGCCCCGCGTGGCGTGATGGCGACGCCCGCCGCCACGGTTCCGGCGGCGGCGATCGGCGATCCCGAACTGGCCCGGCTGCGCGCACAGATCGCTAGCCAGGTCGGAGACAGCGGTCCGCGTGCGGAAATGACGCTCGGCTACCGCGAACGATCGGGCGAGACGGGGCTGAGCGGCCTGCGCGAACTGTCGGGTACGGCGCGGGTGTCGACCAGCGTCGGCGGCGGGCGCATCGCCCTGTCGGCCACGCCGGTGGTGATCGATTCGGGGCGGCCGACCGGATCGGCGCTGGCCCGCTTCGGCCGCAACGCCACCGCCGAGGCCGAGGCGATCGTCGCCGAGGAACCCTCGCGGCTCGCGCAGGCGGAGACGCAACATGCCTCGGGCGTGGCGGTGCAGGCGAGCTACGACAGCCCCGCCATCCGCATCGAGATTGGCACGACCCCGCTCGGCTTCGACGATACCAAGGTGACATGGGGTTTCACCGCCCGCCCGCGCCTGTCGAACACCGTGTCGGCGCAAGGCTGGGTCCGCAGCGAGGCGGTGGGCGACAGTATCGTCTCCTATGCCGGCACGCGCGATCCGGTGACGGGCGCGCGCTGGGGGCAGGTGATGCGCACCGGCGGCGGCGCGTCGCTGTCGTGGGACCGCGAGGGCACCGGCATCTACGGCGACATCTCGGGCTTTCGCTATGCCGGCGACAATGTGCGCGGCAATCGCGGCTATCAGGCGAATGTCGGCGGCTATCTCCCGCTCTACCGCGACGGCAGTTCGACGTTCACCGGCGGCGTCAACATCAACTGGCAGGCATTCGACAACAACCAGAATTTCTTCACCTTCGGCCATGGCGGCTATTTCAGCCCGCAGAGTTTCCTGAGCATGAGCCTGCCGCTGCGCTACACCTATTCGGACAATCGCTGGGAGGCGCGGCTGGGCGGCGCGCCGGGCTATCAGAGCTTCGAGCAGGACCGGGCGCCGATCTATCCGACCGATCCGACGGCGCAGGCGGCACTCGATGCGCTGAAGGCGAGCAACAGCGACGTGCGATCCTATTACGACAGCCTGAGCGTCACCGGTTTCGCCTTTGCAGCGGACGGTTCGCTCTATTACCGTATCACGCCGAACACGCGGGTGGGGGCCACCGCCAGCGTCAATACGTTCGGAACCTATGACGAATATCGCTCGACCTTCGAGCTGCGTCAGTCGCTGGGAAGGGACAGATGACCGCCATGCCGCTGTGGGCGACCGAAACCGCCACCGAAACCTGTGCTTCCGCGCTGCTGCTCGGCGGGATCGCCGCCGAGATCGGCGCCACCGCGCCGCGCGGACAGCAGGCCGCCTTCTACCGCGCGGTCGGCGCGCGCATCGCCGCGATCCATCCGGTCGACATGGTCGACGACCTGTCGGGGCTGGCGACGGTCGTGAACCGGGTATGGCTCGAATACAATTGCGGGCAGGCGCAGTTCGACATGGCGGCGGACGGCATCCTCATCACCCACAGCGGCGCGGTCCGCAACCTCGCGCCGGTGCTGGGCCATGCGACCGAAGCGGTGATGCGCCCGGTGCTGGAGGGCGTGTACGACGGCTGGCTGCGCTCGCTGGGCAGCGGACGCGACGTCGCGACATGGACCTCGTCGTGGAGCGAGGGCGAGGTGCGGCTGAAGCACGGGTTGCGCGGAGCATAGCGCCGGTCCGGAAATGCGTCTCAACGCATTTTCAGACCGTTCAAAAATCCGCGACCTTGCCCCATGCCGACGCGCGGAAGCGGTCGGGGTGATAGGGGCGCGGATCGACGATCGGGGTGGCGCCGCTCACAATATCGGCGATCAGATGCCCCGCCCCCGGACCGATGCCGAAGCCGTGCCCGCTGAACCCGGCGGCCAGCACCAGTCCGGGCAGCGTATCGACCTCGCCGATGCCCGGCACGCCATCGGGCGTGCTGTCGACATAGCCCGCCCACGCCCCCGTCACCGCACGGTCGGCAAGGCGCGGCATCACCGCCAGCGCGCGTGCATGGGTGCGCGCCACCGTCGCCTTGTCGGGCGCGGGATCGAGGATGCGCATCGCCTCCATCGGCGTCGGCCGGTCGAGCTTCCAGCGCGCGACCCGCTCGTGGCCCGACCGCATCCCCTCCAGCCCGCCGGGCGACAGCTTGCGCCAGCGTCGCAGGAACATCGGCACGAACTGGGTCGAGAAGCGCAGGAACTGCGGCGTCGGATCGACCTTGCCGCTGCCGCTGATCGACAGCGTATAGCCGCCGTCGCCCCGCCTGGTCATCGACACGAAGTCGCTGTGCATCGCGGGCGGAAACACGTCCTCGCCCGGGCCGACCGCCATCACCGTCTGGCGGATCGTCGCCTGCGGAAAGCGGATGCCATATTGATAGCAGAACGACGATGCCCATGCGCCCGCCGACAGGACCGCGACCTTGGTGCGGATCACCCCGCGTTCGGTGACGACGCCCGACAGTCGTCCGCCCTCGGTCTCCAGCCCGCGCACCGCGCACCTCTGATGCACCGTCCCGCCCAGCGCCATGATCGCACGCGCGACCGCCGGAGCGGCGCGCGACGGATCGGCGGTGCCGTCGGTGGGGGAGAAGACCCCGCCTTTCCACGGCTTGTTGCCGAAGCGCCCGCGTTCGCTCGCTTCCGCCGACGACAGCATGTGGGTGGCGACGCCGACGGTCTGCGCGAAATCGCGCCACCGCGCCCAGCCCTCGATCTCCGCCTCGTTGTCGCTGAGATACAGGAGGCCGCAGCGGCTGAACCCCGTCGCCTCGCCGGAGTCGGCGGCGAACTGCTCCCAGAGGTCGAGCGCCTTGGTCGCCATCGGCAGTTCGCGCGCGTCGCGGTTCTGCTGGCGGCACCAGCCCCAGTTGCGGCTCGACTGTTCGGCGCCGATCCGGCCCTTTTCGACCAGCGCGACCTTCAACCCGCGTTTGGCCAGATAATAAGCGGTGAAGCTGCCGACGATGCCCCCGCCGATCACCACCACATCGGCGGTGTTGGGCAGGTCGGGGGTCGAATCGACGAACGTCAGCGGTGCGGGCATTCGAACGGGCTCCAGCGGCAGAGAACGGGGATGGGGGGCAGGCTCAGAGATATTTGAGCCAGCGAATGTCCTTGCGACGCTTCTTGAGGTTCGCGAACCAGCGCGTCGGGAAATAGAGCGGCACGATCATCGCGATCCACAACAGCCAGACCCACCCGAGCGACGGCAGGCCGAAAACCTCGCCGTGGTTCGTGCCCCATATCGCGCGCGCGCCCAGATACATCGCGCGCAGGACATAGAGGTGGAACAGGTAGAAGAACATCGGCGCGCCGCCCAGTACCGCCAGCCATCCGGTCACCCGCGCATCGGCGATCCGGTCGAACAGCGCGAGCAGCAACAGGCCGAAGCCGAGCGTTGCCAGAACGTACAGCAGCGACGGCGGATATTTGGTCAGCGCAAGGAAGCTCATCACGGTGCGCAGTGACGAATCCGGCACCACGAACCACGGCGTGTCGCCATAGACATTGGCGAAGCGCAGCGCGACGCAGGCCGCCAGCATGGCGAAGCCGGCGCGCGCCAGCGTCCGCCCCCGTGCCGCGACGTCGCGGCGCGCGAACCATGGCCCGGCGGTCCAGCCGAGGCAGATGACACCGATCCACGGCAGCACCGGATAGCTGAACCGGATCGGCAGTCCGCCGGTGGTGATCGTGCCGCGTTCGTGCAGCAACGACCAGATGGCGTAGAAGGGATGTTCGGGCGGCAGCACGATCGGATCGAGCAGGTTGTGCCCGGCGACGATCGCCACGCCGATCGCGGCGATCACGCTATGCGGCAGGCGGATCAGCCCGGCCAGCACGATCATGCTGAGGCCGATCGCCCAGATGACCTGCAAATAGACGATCGTCGGCGGAAATTCCGCGCGCCACTGAAAATTAACGACGGTCAGTTCGAGCAGGACGAGGAAGAACCCACGCTTGAGCAGGAAGGCGGTCGTCTCCGACGTGCTGTGCTTCTGCGCGTAGAGATAGGCGCCCAGCCCGGTGAGTGCGACAAAGACCGGCGCACAGATCTGGCTGGTCAGGCGGCTGAAGAAGCTGGCGGGCGAGACGGTCAGCGCGTCGACCGGATCGCCGATCGGCACCCACAGGAAAAACCCCTCGCGCACATGGTCGAGCAGCATCAGCACCATGACGAACCCGCGCAGCGCGTCGATGCTGAGCAGCCGGGCTCCCGCCGCCGGCTTCGCGGTCGCGACGTGGTGGCCGGTGGTGCCGGAAGAGAGAGTACCGTCGGTCGGGATGCTCGCCATGGCGGGGTCCATCGTTACAAGAGTTGGCATTCAGGCGTCGGCCAGCCACGCGACCGCGTCGACCTCGACCAGATAGCCATAGTGGAGTTCGGGCACCGGCACGACGCTCCGCGCCGGGCGGGCATCGCCCAATCGCGCGGCATAGACCGCGTTGAACCGCGGCCAATGCTCGACGCCGACGATATAGGCGGTGACGCGGACCAGATGCGCGGGCGTCCCCCCGGCGGCGGTCAGGATCGCCAGCAGGTTGTCGATCGCCTGCGCCGCCTGGGCCTCGAACGTCATGTCGTCCAGCGGCGCTCCGTCGGCGCGGATCGGCAACTGGCCCGAGATATGGAGCAGATCGCCCGCGCGGACGGCCTGCGCATAATGGCCGGCGGGCAACGGGGCGTCGGCGGTCAGCACCGGATGGATCATGCGATCGGCCATCACCATCCTCCGAAGCGCGACCATGTCGCGACGACCGCCGGATCGTCGCCATGGACGACATGATAGGCGGGATGTTGCGCAGCGGTTGAACAGGCGTGGTTGGGCAACACCCGCACCCGGTCGCCGATCGCCAGCGGCGGCAGGGTGCCGTTCGATCCCGGGCGCACGGTGATGATGCCGTGTTCCTGGTTCGCATCGGCGAGGATCAGGTCGGGAAAGGGGGTGCCGTCCACCTTGCAGACGACGCCATAGCCCTGATCGACCGGCTGTTTCGCGGTGCCGCGATCGCGCGACATCGCCATCCAGCCCGCGTCGATCAGGATCCAGCCCTTTTCCTTCTGGAAGCCGATGACCGTGCCGAGCACCGACAGCGCGATGTCGTCGATCGCGCACACGCCGATGCCGTGCATCACGAGGTCGAAGAACACGAACACGCCCGCGCGCACCTCGGTCACGCCGGTCAGGTCGGTGGCGAAATGCGCGGTCGGGGTCGATCCGATGCTGACGACCGGGCAGGAAAAGCCGGCCGCGCGCAGCGTCGCCGCCGCATCGACCACGCTCCGGCGCTCCGCTTCGGCAAGGCGGCGCAGCTCGTCATGGCCGCGCGCGGCATAGCTGCCGCCGGCATGGGTCATCACCCCGCGCAGGTCGCCGCCCTCGACCAGCGCGCCCGCGATCGCCAGCAGCGCGCCGCCATCGCCCGGCAACACGCCCGAGCGATGCCCGTCGCAGTCGATCTCGATCAGCGCGGGGATCGCCACGCCCGCCGCGCGCGATGCCGCCGCGACGGCGCGGCCCTGTTCGACCGTGTCGAGCACCACCGCGACATCGACGCCGCGCGCGCGCAGCGCCAGCACGCGCGGCAGTTTGTCAGGGGCGATGCCGACCGCATAGATCAGGTCGCGCACCCCGGCGTCGGCGAACTGCTCTGCCTCTTTGAGCGTCGAGACGGTGGCCGGTCCCTCGGGCGTCTCCATCACCCGGCCTGCGACCTCGACCGACTTGCCGGTCTTGAGGTGCGGGCGCAACGTCACGCACAGCGTCGCCAGATGCGCCTTCAGCCGGGCGATGTTTCGGTCCATGCGATCGCTGTCGAGGACGAGATACGGCGTCTCGACCGTCGCCAGCGTCGGGCCGGTATCGGTGGTGGGGGCGGGGGCAACCATGGGTTCGTCCTGTATCACGCGGTCTCTTTCCTTCGTCGGATCAGGCAAGGATCGCCTTGGTTTCGAGATATTCCTCGAACCCGTGGACGCCGTATTCACGGCCGTTGCCCGATTGCTTGTAGCCGCCGAACGGCGCGTGCGCGGTCCATGCGGGGGAATTGATATGTACCTGTCCCGCGCGGATGCGCCGGGCCACCGCCTGCGCGCGCGCCGGGTCGCCCGACTGGACGTGCGCGCCAAGGCCATAGACGGTGTCGTTCGCGATCCCGATCGCTGCTTCCTCGTCGGCATAGGGCAGGATGCACAGGACGGGTCCGAAAATCTCCTCGCGCGCGATCGTCATCGTAGGGGTCACGTTGGAAAAGATCGTCGGCCGGGCATAATAGCCGCGGTTGAGATCGGCGGGGCGGCCGGGACCGCCGCAGATCAGCCGTGCGCCTTCGGCCATGCCGGTTTCGATCATCGCCTGAACCCGGCGATGCTGGGCGGCGTTGGCGATCGGTCCCATCGTCGTCGTATCGTCAAGCGGCGCGCCGACGCGCCATTGCCCCGCCGCTTCGATCGCCAGTGCCTCGACCTCGGCCAGCCGGTGGGCGGGCACCAGCAGCCGGGTCGGCGCACTGCACGACTGGCCGACGTTGCGCATCCCCGCCATCACCCCGCGCGGCACGGCGGCGGCGAAATCGGCATCGTCGAGGAAGAGGTTGGGCGACTTGCCGCCCAGTTCCTGCACCACGCGCTTGACGCTGACCGCCGCCGCCTGCGCCACCAGCACGCCCGCGCGGGTCGATCCGGTGATCGAGATCATCGCGACATCGGGATGCGCCGACAGCGCCGCACCGACGACCTCGCCGGTGCCGTTGACCAGATTGAACACGCCCGCCGGGCACCCCGCATCGTGCATCACCTGCGCGAACAACAGCGCGCTGTAGGGCGATACCTCGCTGGGTTTCAGGACCACCGGGCACCCGGCGGCAAGCGCGGGGGCGACCTTCGCGGTGATCTGGTACAGTGGCCAGTTCCACGGGGTGATGAGCGCGGCGACGCCGATCGCTTCCTTGACCGTCGTGAACCCCGTGTCCGGCCGTTCGAAGTGATACTGCTCCAGCACCTCGATCTGCGCGCGGACATGCGCGATGGCGAAGGGCACCTGCGACGCGCGGGCGAAGCTGATTGCCGCGCCCATCTCGGTCGCGATCGCGCGTGCGAAACTCTCGGCGCGTTCCTCCAGCAAGGCGGCGATCCGGCCAAGCAGCGCGATCCGGTCGGCAACCGGCGATGCGGCGAAGGCGGGAAAGGCACGCACCCCGGCGGCGACCGCGCGGTCGACATCGGCGGCGGACCCGGCGGCGATCGCGCCGATCGACGTTTCGGTCGCCGGATCGACCACCGCGATCGGCGTGGCCGGCGCGATAGGCTCCCGCCAGTCGCCGCCGATGTAGAAGTATCCGGTCCTGTCCTCGGTCATGCCCACCCCACCCGGAACCGTGCCGCCCCACCGACGGCAACGGGTCCATTGTCCGCTTCAGTCTATGCGCAATATCCGGCAGACGCTTCCGAAATGGCCGGGGCAAACGGCATTCCTGCCACGCCGCACGGCCCGGCACGGTGCAATCGGTTCGCAGCGACGCGGCCGGTCACATCCGACATTCCGGACGGCACTGTTATATCGCCGCCCGGCGCGGCATCGCACGGCAGATTATGCCGGAGCGGGCGGATCGTCGTGGCGACCACGCTTTCGATTCCGGCGAATCAAGTGCTTCTGCCGCCCGGACGGCGCCAATATCGCGGTCGTTGTTCAACATCATGGCAAGGGGGCCGACGGTGCTTCGTCCAAAATACATCACTTTCGATTGCTACGGCACGCTGATCTATTTTGAGATGGCGCCGGTCGCCCGGCGACTCTACGCCGATCGTATCGCGCCGGAAGCGATGGACCAGTTCTGCGCCGATTTCTCCGCCTATCGGCTCGACGAGGTGCTGGGCGCATGGAAGCCGTATCGCGACGTCGTCGAAGGGTCGCTGCGCCGGACCTGCAAACGCTGGGGCATCGAATATCGCGATACGGACACGGCCGACGTCTATGCCGCCGTGCCGACATGGGGTCCGCACCCGGACGTGATCGAACCGCTCAAGCGCGTCGCCGCCGAATATCCGCTGGTCATCCTGTCCAATTCGATGGTCGACCTGATCCCGGCCAGCGTAGAGCGGCTGGAGGCGCCGTTCCACGCGGTCTACACCGCCGAGGAAGCACAGGCGTACAAGCCGCGGATGCAGGCGTTCGAATATATGTTCGACCGGCTCGGCTGTGGACCCGAGGACATCCTGCATGTCTCGTCCAGCTTTCGCTACGACCTGATGACCGCGTACGACCTGGGGATCAAGGACAAGGCGTTCGTCAACCGCGGCCACGAACCGCTCAACAGCTATTATCAGGTGAACGACATTCCGAGCATCGCCGGACTGCCGGGACTGGTCGGGCTGTGAGCGTGGAGGGCGACACCCGGGTCCGGTCGTTCGTCGACCTGCGCGCCTTCGCCGATACCGCGCAACCCCCCGCCACCGGCGACTACCGCACCGCCCGCGCAGCACTGCCGCTGGCCGGGGGACCGTGCGGCGTCGATCTGCTCGCGCTCGACGGTGGCACGGGAACGGTCGACGGGCTGCCGGGCGACGAGTTCGTGATCGTGCTGGCGGGATCGCTGCGGCTGGGCGGGGTGACGCTGGCGGCGGATGCCTGCGCGGTGGTTCCCGCCGGGATCGCCTTCGGCTGGCAGGCCGCGCCCGGAACCCGTGCGCTGACGATGCGCCATGCGATCGGCACCGCCGCCGCTGACACGGTCGTGCCGATCGATACGGCGGCGGCGCTCATCCCCTCCAACCCGCCGCTCGCCGAGTTGCTGGTCGGGCCGACGCCGTCGTGCCGCAACCATACCGATTATCTGTCGAGCGACGGCGTGTTCATCTGCGGCACGTGGGATTCGACCCCCTATCACCGCACGACGATGCGCTATCGTCATCACGAACTGATGCACCTGCTGCAAGGCGGCGTCACCTTCGTCGACGAGAGCGGGGCGAGCGCGACCTTTTCGACGGGCGACATCTTCCTGCTCGAACATGGCGCGCAGTGTTCGTGGGACAGCAAGGTGGACGTAAAGAAGGTCTATGCGATCTGGCGGCCGGCGGTCGCCTGAACCCGGGGGCCGGACCGACAGTCAGCGAAATGCCACTCCAAGATGCTCCCCTCCCTGGAAGGGAGGGGTTGGGGGTGGGTTGGCCGGTTGTGGAGCGCTTGCGTTTCCTCTCGGGCCGACCCACCCCCGGCCCCTCCCTTGTCAGGGAGGGGAGGGGCATGCGCTGGCGTCTGGTCGAATGTCGATCGGTCCCCGCCGGCCGGCAAGGGGGTGTCGGTGGTTCCGGCACCCCCGTTCCGGTGGTCAGGCGGGCGTCAGCATCTCCGCCGACCGGTGGCAGAAGACACGCCGGTCGTCCTCGATCAGCATCGGCGGCATTTCGGCGGCACAGGCGTCGATCGCCATCGGGCAGCGCGGCTGAAAACTGCACCCTTGCGCGCGCATGCGCGCCCCGCCGGCGGCACCCGCGTCGCGCGCGGGTGTTTCCTCCAGCCAGCCGGGGCGCAGTTCGGGCACCGACGCGGTCAGCAACCGGGTATAGGGATGGTGGGCGCCATGCCCCAGTCCGTCCCGCGTCACCCGTTCGGCGACCCGCCCGGCATAGAGCACCAGCACGTCGTCGCTGATCGCGCGCACGATCTCCAGGTCATGGGTGATGAACATATAGGCGAGGCCGAGTTCGCGGCGCAGCTCGATCAGCAGGTCGAGCACCGCTTCGGCGACCACCGGGTCCAGCGCCGAGGTCACTTCGTCGCACAGCAGCAGGTCGGGCCGCGCGGCAAGCGCCCGGGCAAGGTTCACGCGCTGCTTCTGGCCGCCCGACAATTCGCCCGGCAGCCGCCCCGCCAGCGCGGCGGGCAGCCGGACGAGGTCGAGCAGGCGCGCGACTTCCGCCCGCGCCGACCGGCGGTCCAGCCCGTGATAGAAGGCGAGGGGGCGGGCAATCGCCGCGCCCACGCTGACCGCCGGGTTCAGCGCGGTGTCGGCGCTCTGGAACACCATCTGCACCCGGCGCAACTCGTCGCGCGACCGCCGCCGCACGATCGGCGAGAGCGGCCGCCCGTCGAGCAGGATACGCCCGGCGGTCGGCGGATGCAGCCCGGCGGCGACGCGCGCCAGCGTGCTCTTGCCGCACCCCGATTCGCCGATCACGCCCAGCACCTGTCCGCGCCGGATCGACACGTCGATCCCGTCGAGGATACGGGTGCGCGGGGTGCCGTCGTGGTTGGTGCCGCCATAGCCCGCGACCACGCCCCACAGTTCGAGCAGCGGGCGGTCGTCGACCACCGCCGGCGCCACGGCGGGCGCGCGCGGCGCGGCGGCGGCGACGAGTGCGCGGCTATAGTCGTGGCGTGGCGCGAACAGGATCTGGTCGGTCGGTCCCAGTTCCTGCACCTCGCCGCCGCGCAGCACCGCGATGCGATCCGCGATCTGCGCGACCACCGACAGGTCGTGGGTGACATAGACGGCGGTGGTGCCAAGATCGCGCACCGCATCCTTGAACGCTTTGAGCACCTCGATCTGGGTCGTCACGTCGAGCGCGGTGGTCGGCTCGTCGAAGATCACCAGCTTGGGATCGGTGATGAGCGCCATCGCCGCCATCAGCCGCTGGAGCTGTCCGCCCGAGACCTGGTGCGGATAGCGCGCGCCGACCCCGTCGGGATCGGGCAGCGCGAGGCGGCGGAACAACGCCTTCGCCTTTTCCTCGGCGGCGGCGCGGTCGAGCGTGCCGTGGATCAGCGCGGGTTCGATCACCTGCGCCATGATCGTCAGCGACGGGTTGAACGCTGCGGCGGCGCTCTGCGCGACATAGGCGACGGTGCGCCCGCGCAACCCCCGCAGCGTATCGGCATCGGCGCCGTCGAGCCGTATCCCTGCGACCTCGATCTCGCCGCCCGCGATGTGGCAGCCGGGGCGGGCATAGCCCATCAGCGACAGCGCGATCGTCGTCTTGCCCGACCCCGACTCACCGATCAGCGCCAGCACCTCGCCCGGTGCCACCGACAGGGTGGCGTCGGGAACGATCACGATCTCGCGCCCGTCGTCGCCGGTGGCGGTGATGCGCAGATGCTCGATACGCGCGAGTGGCGCGGTCATCGCCGCCGCCGTCCGGGAAGGGAATCGATCAACAGGTTCATCCCGATGGTAAGAGAGGCGATCGCCACCGCCGGAAACAGTACGGCCGCCGCGCCGAACCCCAGCCCGGCGATATTCTCGCGGACCAGCGCGCCCAGATCGGCCTGCGGCGGCTGCACGCCCAACCCCAGGAACGACAGTCCGCTGAGCAGCAGCACGACGAAGACGAAGCGCAACCCGAAATCGGCGGCGAGCGGCCCGGTGACGTTGGGCAGCACCTCGCGCACCACGATATAGGGCAGGCGTTCGCCGCGCGCGCGGGCGGCGGCGACGAAGTCGAGCGCCATGACCCCCATCGCCAGCGACCGTGCGGTGCGGAACGCGCCGGGGGTGTAGATCACCGCCAGCGTGCCGATCAGCACCGGGATCGACGCGCCGGTGGCGGCGATCACCACCAATGCGAACATCAGGCTGGGGATCGCGATCACGATGTCGAACGCGCGCGAGAGCAGCACGTCGATCCACCCGCCCGCCGCCGCCGCGAGGCCCAGCAGGATGCCGGTCGCCGCCGCGATGGCGGTCGCGACGAACGCGACGAACACCGTGTAGCGCGCACCGACCAGCAACCGGCTGAGCATGTCGCGACCGAGATAGTCGGTCCCCAGCGGAAAGGCGCGGCTGATCCCGCCGAACACGTCGAGATCGACGACCTCACCCACGCCATGCGGCGCGATGGCCGGGCCGACCAGCGCCACCGCCAGCCACAGCGCCACCAGCACCAGCCCGATCCGGCCGCTTGGTCCCAGACCCCTCACCGGTGGCGCAATCGCGGATTGGCGAGGATCGCGACGACGTCGGCGGTCGTCACCAGCAGCAGATAGGCGATGCAGAAGATGATCGCCACCGTCTGCACCAGCGGCAGGTCGCGGGTGGCCACCGCATCGACCATCAGTCGCGCGACCCCCGGATAGTTGAAGATGATTTCGACCACGATCACGCCCCCCAGCAAGGTCGACAGGCTGAGCGCGATCGCATTGGCGATCGGCCCGACGGCATTGGGCAGCGCATGGCGCAGCACGACGCGGGCGGGCGAACACCCCTTCAGCCGCGCCGCTTCGGCATAGGAGGTGTCGAGCGCGTCGATCACCGCCGCGCGGGTCATCCGCACCATCTGCGCCATCACAAAACACGCAAGGCTGAACACCGGCAGGGCGAACACCCGCAGCAAATCCCACATCGAATGCACGTCGCGCGTCGACGACAGCGCGGGCAGCCAGCGCAGCGTGACCGCGAACAGCATCACCGCCAGTGTCGCGATCAGGAATTCGGGGACCGACACGACGCCGATCGTCGCGATGCTGATCGCGCGGTCGAACGCGGTCCCGCGCTTCACCGCCGCGACGATGCCGAGCAATAGCGCGAGCGGCACCGATACCAGCGCGGTCAGCCCAGCGAGCGTCAGCGAATTGCCGAGCCGCGCCGCGATCATCTCCCAGACCGGCAGTCCGGTGATGAGCGAGCGTCCCGGATCGCCGACGAGCACGCCGCCTGCCCAGTCGAGGTAGCGCGCCCATGCCGGTTGGTCGAGGTGCATCGCGGCGCGAAGCCCCGCCAGCGCCTCGGGCGTGGCGCTCTGCCCCAGAATGGCTTCGGCCACGTCGCCTTCCATGAGCTGAGCGATGCCGAACACCGCCAGCGACACGAAGAACAGCGTTACCAGCGACGCACCGATCCGGCGCGCGGTCAGCGATACGAGCGGCGGCACGGTCATGCGCCTTCCAGCCAGACATGCGCGGCGAAATCGAACCCCATCAATCCCCCCTGCGGCATCGGGCGCAGCCCCTTCACGCGCGGGCTGTGCGCGTCGAGCAGGCTGAGGAACAGCGGAATGCCGACCCCGGCATGGTCGTGGACCAGATGCTGCATCTCGCCGTACAGCGACTTGCGGCGCGCTTCGTCGGTTTCCCCACGCGCTTCGACCAGCAGGCGGTCGAACCGCGCATTGCGCCACCCGCTTTCGTTCCACGCGGCGTCGGACGCGAAGAACTGGGTGAAGCTGATGTCGGCGGTCGGGCGCGGGTTGGTGTTGCCGAACCCCAGCGGGACCTTCATCCAACTGTTGGTCCAATAACCGTCGGACGGCACCCGGCGTATGTCGAAGCCGATGCCCGCGCGGCGGCCCGCGTCCTGGATCAGCACCGCCATGTCGTCCGATTTGTCGGCGGCGGTCGAGGTGACGATCGGCACCTGCGCGCCGATCAGCCCGGCCCGGCGGAAATGGAACCGGGCGCGCTCAGGATCGAACGGGCGTTGCGGCACGCTGGGGTCGTAATAGGGGTTGGTCGGGGCGATCGGCTGATCGTTGCCGATCGTGGCATAGCCGCGAAAGATCGCGGTGCGCATCGTCTCGCGGTCGAGCAGCAGTTTCATCCCTGCGACGAAATCGGGGTTGTTGCCCGGTGCCCGGTCGACCCGGACGATCAGGTTGGTGTAGCCGCTCGACTTGGTTTCCAGAAGCTCGAACCCCGCGCCAGTCAGATGGCGCGCCATGCGCGGGTTGATTGCATGGATCAGGTCGACATCGCCCGACAGCAGCGCGTTGATCCGCGCGCTGTCGTCGGGGATCGCGAACAGCTCGACCTCGCCCAGCCGAACCGGGCCGCGCCAATAGTCTTCGAACCGCGCCGCGATTGAGCGGACGCCGGGAGCGAATTCGATCATCCGCATCGGCCCGGTGCCGATCGGGCGGTGAAACTCGCGCGTACCGTCGCGGATGATCTGAAACTGCTGGATGCCAAGGATCGTCGGCAGGTCGGCGTTGGGGCTTTTCAGCACCACGCGCACCCGGTCGGGACCGTCGGCGACAACCGAGGCGAACTGCTCGGCGAACACCCGCGCCTTCGATCCGACACCGGGGTCGAGGTGACGGCGCAGCGAATAGACGACATCGGCGACGGTGAGCGGCGACCCGTCGTGGAAGCGCACGCCCTTGCGCAACCGGATCGACCAGTCGCGCGCGTCGGCCGTCTCGATCGCCTCGGCCAGTGCCGGTTCCGGGCGGAACTGCGCGTCGAGCCGGGTCAGCCCGTCATAGACCATCGCGCAGCGGCAGAAATCGGTGACGACCGTCTGGCGCGCCGGGTCCATCGTGTCGGCGGTCGAGCTGACCGCGACGGCGACGCGCAGCCGCCCGCCGGCAGGTTCGGGTTTCGCCGGTTCGAATCCGCACGCGCCGAGGCCGAGCGACAGCCCGCCGCCGCCGAGCAGGCGGATCGCGTCACGCCGCGCGATCAATGCCGCCAGTCCTGATACCGGTAATAGGCGCCGACCGCGGGCAGGAACCATGGCGGTCCGAAATGCCCCGGCACGGCGGGCCACGACAGGGCATGGAACGGATTTTCGTCCACGGAGCGCGCGCCGCCGATGATCCGCGCCATGGTTTCGCCCATCAGCACCGACATCTGCGTGCCGTGCCCGCTATAGCCCAGCGCATAGAATACGCCGTCGCGTTCCCCCGCGCGCGGCAGCCGGTCGGCGGTCAGGTCGACGATACCGCCCCAGGTGTGGGTGATGCGGGTATCGGCCAGTTGCGGAAAGATGCGCCGCATCCCGGCTTGCAGGACTTCGCCGCTGCGCAGGTCGCTGCGCGGGCTGGAAAGGGCGAAGCGCGCTCGCCCGCCGAAGATCAGCCGGTCGTCGGCGGTAAGCCGGAAATAATTGCCGATGTTGCGGGTCGTCGTCCCGTTGCGCCGCCCCGGCAGGATGGTGCGTGCCAGCGCGCCCAGCGGCTCGGTCGCGACGATGAAGCTGCCGATCGGGACGATCCGCCGGCGCAGCCACGCGAACGGCCCGGCCATCGACGCGCCGGTCGCCAGCAGTACCGCGTCCGCCTCGATCGTGCCGCGCGGGGTCGTCAGCCGGTGGCGGCCGCCGGACAGCCGCGTCATCGCGGTCAGCGGCGCATCCTCGAACAGTCTCGCGCCGTGGCGCACCGCCGCGTCGGCCAGCCCGGCGGCGAACCGTCCCATGTGGAGCGACGCGCTGCGCGGGAATACCAGCCCCCCGTGAAAGGCGTCCGATCCGATCTCGCCGGCAAGCTCCGCGCGCGACAACAGTCGCAGGTCGGGTTCGACCGTCTGCGCCAGCACTTCGGCGGCGCGGGCCAGCTTGGCGGCGTGTTCGGGCTTGTCGGCCAGCTTCAGCTTGCCGTTGCGGGTGAAGTCGCAGGCGATGTGCTCTTCGGTCACGATCGCCTCGACCCGGTCGACCCCGGCGTCGAACGCGCGGTAAAGCGCGGTGGCGCGCTCGATCCCGAACCGGGAGATCAGCGCCGCCATGTCACCGGCGATGCCGTTGTTGCATTGCCCGCCGTTGCGCCCCGAAGCTTCGCCCGCGATGCGGCCCGCCTCGATCACCACGACGTCGGTGCCCGCCAGCGCCAGCGTTCGCGCCGCCGCCATCCCGGTGAAGCCGCCGCCCACGACCACCACCGATGCGCGCGTCGGCAGCGGGCCCGGTTCGGCCCGTGCGAAGCGCTCGCCGCTGTCCAGCCAATAGGATTCCAGCTTCATCGCGTGTCCGGCTTCCCCCGCCGGGGCACCAGCACCCCGTTGCGGCATAATCTGCTCGAACCGCACCGGCATCGATAGGGGATAGTTGTGCCGGTCGTCGGTCATCTATGCCGAACCTTCCCCACGGGACCGCACAGCGTACCGCGCCCTCCGGGTTCGCGACCCGTTCGCGGATCGGGGCAGCATCGGCCTGCAATGGTGATGAAACCACTGGCGCAGCCGGACGTGCGGCAGGATATTCCGGGCGGAGCGGCGTTTCCGCGCGATATGATGCCGTCGCTTCCCTCGCGCGGCACCTCCTGCGCCGGGGCACGGGCTATAGCAGGGCGAGAGAGACAGCGATGGAACGCGAGACGATGCAGACAAGTGCCGCCCCCGAGCCCGCCCCGGCGGAGAGCCGCACCATGCGGTTGCGCCCGATGACGCAGGAGGACATCGACGGCGTCCACCGGTTGTCGAAGGGCGAGCAATGGCCGCACCGCGTCGAGGATCTGGCCGACATGCTGGCGGTCGGCACCGGCACCGTCGCCGAACTGAACGGCGAGGTCGTCGCCACGACGATGTGGTGGCGCGCGGGACCGGCGATCGCGACGCTGGGCATGGTGATCGTGTCGCGTCGGCACCGGGGCGCGGGAATCGGCCGGATCATGATGGACGCGGTGCTCGACCAGATCGCCGCCGCGCTCGGCCCCGATGCCGCGATCCAGCTCAACGCGACCGAGGACGGGTTGCCGCTCTATCGCAAGCTGGGCTTTTCGGGGGTGGGGGAAATCCTCCAGCATCAAGGCGCGGCGTTTCAGGCGCCGCTGGTCCCGCTGGGGCCGGGCGAGCGGCTGCGCCCGATGGGCGAGCGCGACGGCGCGGTGGTCGATGCGCTGGTCCGCGCGGGCAGCGGGCTGGACCGTCCGGCGGTGATGACCGTGCTGCGCGACAAGGCGCATGGCGTGGTGCTGACGCACGGTGACGAGGTAAGCGGGGTCGCGCTGTTCCGCCGGTTCGGCCGGGGCTATGTCGTGGGGCCGGTGATCGCGCCTGACGTGACCCGCGCCAAGGCGCTGATCGCCCAGTGGATCGGGTCGCGCAGCGGCGAGTTCATCCGCCTCGACATCCATGGCGACAGCGGGCTGGGGCCGTGGCTGGAGGAACTGGGGCTGGTTCGGGTCGGGCGCGTGGTGACGATGGTCCGGGGCGGCGAGCCGGCCGCCGCCGCGCCCGCCACGTCGTTCGCGATCGTGAGCCAGGCGCTATGCTGAGCATCGCGGACCTGCGCGCGAGCGGGCTGCTGGTCGAGGCGATGCGGATCGGCGATCGCTGGTGCGGCGCGGCGGACGGTGGCACGCTCGACGTCACCGATCCCGCGACCGGCGCGACGATCGGCACCGTTCCGGCGGCGGGCACGGTCGATACCGATGCGGCGATCGCCGCCGCCGCCGCGGCGCTGCCGGCATGGCGGCGACGCACCGCCGACGACCGCGCGACGCTGCTCGAAGCATGGCATGCGGCGATCCTCGCCCATGCCGATGGGCTGGCGGCGATCATGACCGCCGAACAGGGCAAGCCGATCGCCGAGGCCAAGGGCGAGATCGGCTATGCCGCCAGCTTCGTCAAATGGTTCGCGGGCGAAGGCCGGCGGATCGCGGGGCACATGATCCCGGCGCCGAGCGGCGACCGCCGTATCCTCGCGACGCGCGAACCGGTCGGCGTCTGCGCGGCGATCACCCCATGGAATTTCCCGGCGGCGATGATTACCCGCAAGGTAGCGCCCGCGCTGGCGGCGGGCTGCACCGTCGTCATCAAGCCGTCCGAACTGACCCCGTTCACCGCGCTGGCGCTGGTCCGGCTGGCCGAACGTGCGGGGATGCCGCCGGGCGTCGTCAACATCGTCACCGGATTGCCGCAAGCGATCGGCGCGGCGCTGACCGCGTCGCCGGTCGTGCGCAAGCTGTCGTTCACCGGATCGACGCGGGTCGGATCGCTGCTGATGCGGCAATCGGCCGATACGCTCAAGCGGCTCAGCCTCGAACTGGGTGGCAACGCGCCGTTCATCGTGTTCGACGACGCCGATGTCGATGCGGCGGTGGCGGGCGCGATGCTCAGCAAGTTCCGCAACGCCGGGCAGACCTGCGTCTGCGCCAACCGCCTGCTGGTGCAGAACGGCATCCACGACGCCTTCGTCGCGAAGCTGGGCGAGGCGGTGCGCGCGCTCACGGTCGGCGACGGGCGGACGGCGGGGGTGACGATCGGACCGCTCATCAACGCCGCCGCCTGTGCCAAGGTCGCCGATCATGTCGCCGACGCGCTGGACAAGGGCGCGCGGATCGCCGCCGCGCCCGACGATGCGCGCGACGACGATCGCTTCGCGCGTCCGGTCGTGCTGACCGGGGCCACCGCCGACATGCGGCTGGCGTCGGAGGAGACGTTCGGCCCGGTCGCCCCGGTGTTCCGCTTCACTCACGAAGCGGAGGCGGTGGCGCTGGCCAATGCCACGCCGTTCGGCCTCGCCAGCTATTTCTACACCAACGACCTGCACCGCGCATGGCGCGTCGGCGAGGCGCTGGAGTTCGGCATGGTCGGGCTGAACACCGGCACGCTGGCGATGGAAATGGCCCCGTTCGGCGGGATCAAGGCCTCGGGTCTCGGCCGCGAGGGCGGGCGCGAAGGCATCGACGAATATCTGGAAACCAAGGCGTTTCACTGGGGAGGGTTGCAAGGCTCGTGAAAAACTATCGGATCGCGGTGATTCCCGGCGACGGGATTGGCAAGGAAGTCGTGCCCGAGGGGATTCGCGCGCTCGAAGCCGCTGCCGCCGCGTACGGGTTCACCGTCGAGCAGCAATGGCATGATTTCGCGAGCTGCGACTATTACGTCCGCCACGGACGAATGATGCCCGAGGACTGGAAGGCGCGGATCGGCGATGTCGATGCGATCTTCTTCGGCGCGGTCGGCTGGCCCGATACGGTGCCCGACCATATCTCGCTGTGGGATTCGCTGATCCAGTTCCGTCGCGAATATGACCAGTACGTCAATCTGCGCCCCGCGCGGCTGATGCCGGGCGTGCCGTGTCCGCTGGCCGGGCGCAAGCCGGGCGACATCGACATGATGATCGTGCGCGAGAATACCGAGGGCGAATATTCCGCGATCGGCGGCACCGCCTTTCCCGGCACCGACCGCGAGGTGGTGTTGCAGGAAACGATCATGACCCGCACCGGCACCGACCGCATCCTGCGCTATGCCTTCGACCTCGCGCAGCAGCGGCCCGCCAAACATCTGACGTCGGCGACCAAATCCAACGGCATCGCCATCACCATGCCGTGGTGGGACAGCCGCGTGGTGGAGATGGCGGCACGCTACCCGGACGTGCGGACCGACAAATATCATATCGACATCCTCGCCGCGCAGTTCGTGATGAACCCCGACCGGTTCGACGTGGTGGTCGCATCCAACCTGTTCGGCGACATCCTCTCCGACCTCGGCCCCGCATGTACCGGCACCATCGGCATCGCGCCGTGCGGCAACATCAACCCCGACCGGTCGGTCCCCTCGCTGTTCGAGCCGGTCCATGGGTCCGCTCCCGACATCGCGGGGCAGGGGATCGCCAACCCGATCGGCCAGATCTGGTGCGCGGCGATGCTGCTCGACCACGTCGGCGAACATACCGCCGCCGCGTCGATCGTCACCGCGATCGAAACCGTGCTGGCGAGCGAAACCGGCCGGACCCGTGATCTGAAGGGCACCGCCTCGACCATCGACTGCGGCAAGGCGGTGGCGGCGGCGATCGGCTAGACGCGGGGCACGGCATAATCTGCCGCAGGATCGCCAACTTCGGCAGTCCGGTGCGGTGGCGGCGGCGGGTTGATCGTCCCGCCGCCGCCCTCCGCGCGGTAGGATGCGGCATCACTACCAACGGGGCTGCCATGTTCTCCAATTCGCTGATCGAGGCCGACCGCCGTCACCTCATCCATCCCGTCACCGCATGGCGCGGGCACGAGGCACGCGGCGCAACCGTGCTGACGCGCGGGCAGGGCATGTATCTGACCGACGGCGACGGTCGCGACCTGCTCGACGCCTTTTCCGGGCTGTGGTGCGTCAACATCGGCTATGGTCACGAGAACGTGGTCGAGGCGGCGGCCGAACAGATGCGGCGGCTGCCCTATGCCACCGGCTATTTCTCCTATGCCAGCGAACCGGCGATCCGGCTGGCCGAGCGGCTGGCCACGCTGGCCCCCGCCGGGCTGGACCGGGTCTATTTCACCCAGGGCGGATCGGATTCGATCGATTCCGCGCTGCGCTTCATCGTCCATTACTGGAACGCCAAGGGGCAGCCGACCCGGAAACACGTCATCGCGCTCGACAAGGGCTATCACGGGTCGTCGTCGAACGGCGCGGGGATCACCGGGCTGCCCGCGTTCCACCGGCTGTTCGATCTGCCGCATGGCTGGCAGCACCATATTCCGGCGCCCTACGGCTATCGCCACGCGGCGGGTGACGATCCGCAGGCGGTGATCGCCGCCAGCGTCGCGTCGCTGCGCGACAAGGTCGCGGCGCTGGGCGCCGAAAATGTCGCGGCGTTCTTTGCCGAGCCGGTGCAGGGATCGGCCGGCGTCCTCGTGCCGCCGAAGGGCTGGCTGGCGGCGATGCGCGCCACCTGCACCGAGCTGGGCATCCTGCTGGTCGTCGACGAGGTCATCACCGGGTTCGGGCGGACGGGGCCGATGTTCGCGTGCGAGCACGAAGGCGTCTCGCCCGACCTGATGACGCTGGCCAAGGGGCTGACCGCCGGATACGCGCCGATGGGGGCGCTGCTCCTGTCCGAAGAAATCTATGCCGGGATCGCCGACGGGCCGGACAACCACCTGCCGATCGGGCATGGTGCGACCTATTCGGGGCATCCGGTGTCGGCGGCGGTCGGCATGGCGGTGCTCGACCTGTACGAAGACGGCATCCTCGACAACGGCATCGCCCGCGCGCCGCAACTGGCGGCGGGGCTGGCGACGATCGCCGGTCATCCGCTGGTCGGCGACGTGCGGCAGGCGGGGATGCTGGCGGGGATCGAACTGGTCGCCGATCGCGCGACCAAGGCGCGGTTCGACCCCGCGCTTCGCCTTCCCGATCTGCTGACCCGCGCGGCGCATGCCAACCGGATCATCTTCCGCGCCTTTGCAGACGGCACGATCGGCCTTGCGCCCGCGATCAGTTGCGACGAAGCCGACATGGACGAACTGCTCGCACGGCTCACCGCCACGCTTGACGACGTGCTGGACCGGCCGGATGTTCGTGCGGCATTGCGATAGACGCCATCAATCCGGCAGGACGGGATAGACTTGCGACCATGACCCCATCGCCCAAACTCGACCGACTGGATTTCCGCATCCTCGCGCAGTTGCAGCGCAACGGGCGGATCACCAACGTCGATCTGGCCGATGCGGTCGGCCTGTCGCCCAGCCCGTGCCTGTCGCGGGTCAAGCGGCTGGAAAAGGCCGGGTATATCACCGGCTATGGCGCGCATGTCGCGCTTGCCAAGCTGGGCGAGACGCTGACCGTCTTTACCGAGGTGACGCTGAAGGACCATCGCACCGGCGATTTTTCCCGGTTCGAACAGCGCGCGCGCAACCTGCCCGAGATCGTCGAATGCCACCTCGTCAGCGGCGGCTACGACTATCTGGTGAAGTTCATCACCCGCAATGTGTCGCAATATCAGGAACTGATCGAATCGATCCTCGAAAGCGATTTCGGGATCGAGAAATATTTCAGCTACATCGTCCTGAAGTCGCCGATCGTGAAACGCTACGACCCGATCGAGGCGCTGTTCGAGGATCGCGGCTGAACCCCTAGCCCGGAAGGCCCCGCCGATGCGTATCGATGCCCACGACCTCGCCGACCTCGCCGCGCTGCGCCGCGACCTGCACGCTCATCCCGAACTGGGCTTCGCCGAGCACCGTACTGCCGGGATCATCGCCGCTGCGCTGCGCGATGCCGGGCTGGAGGTGACGACCGGCATCGGCGGGACCGGGGTGGTCGGCACGCTGCGCAATGGCCCCAGCAACGGCGCGATCGGATTTCGTGCCGACATGGACGCGCTGCCCTTTGCCGAGGAAACCGGGCTGGAATATGCCAGCACGACGCCCGGCGTGTTCCACGGCTGCGGCCATGACGGGCACAGCGCGACGCTGATCGGCGCGGCACGGCATCTCGCGCGCACCCGCGAGTTTTCCGGCACGATCCATTTCATCTTCCAGCCCGCCGAGGAAGGGCAGGGCGGGGCGGACGCGATGGTGCGCGACGGCCTGTTCGATCGCTTTCCCTGCGACCGGGTGTTCGCACTGCACAACTGGCCTGACCTGCCGCTGGGCAGCGCGCGGACCCGGCCGGGTCCGATCATGGCGGCGGCCGACCGGTTCGACATCACCATCACCGGGCGCGGCGGCCATGCGGCGATGCCGCACCAGACCCCGGACGCGATCCTCGCCGCCGCGACGCTGATCGCACAGCTCAACACGATCGTCGCCCGGCGCATCCCCCCGACCGAGAGCGCGGTACTCTCTGTCACGAAGGTCGCCGGGGGCGATTCGCACAACGTGCTGCCCGCCAAGGTCACGCTGACCGGCACGGTCCGCACCTTTTCGGGCGCGGTGCAGGACCGCATCGAACAATCGGTGCGCGCGATCTGCGACGGGGTGGCACATGCGAGCGAAACCGTGATCGCCATCGACTATGTCCGCTATTATCCCGCGACCGTGAATGATCCCGCCAGCGCCGCGATCGCGCTGGCCGCCGCGCAGGCGGTGTGCGACGACGCCGGCGAAGCGCCAGCACCCGCATTCACCTCGGAGGATTTCGCGTTCATGCTGCGCGCGCGGCCCGGCGCCTATCTGTGGCTCGGCCAGCGCGACGAATCGCACACCGCGCCGCTGCATCACCCCGCCTATGACTTCAACGATGCCGCGACCCCGATCGGCATCGCGTGGTTCGCCGAACTGGCCCGGCGGGAGCTTCCCGCCGGCTGACGGCATGATCGCGTGGCAACGCCACGCACAACGCTGCATTTCGTTCCGATCCTGTCACGGCTTCGCAACAAAATGCTTGAACCCCTCGCGCATTATCCAGGTGCCGCAGAGGCGGCGCTACACCGGTCCGCCGGTCCGCAAAGGACCGGAAGCGAAGATCGGGACGCCGCCAGGTTGAGGACGATGCGACAGCCGTTTCATGCTTGGGGGGTTCTTATGCGCAACCGACAACTGCTTTTCCTCAGTGCCGCCGCTCTGGCGTTCACCATGCCCGTCGCCGCCACCGCACAGGATGTCGCCGCGACCGCCGGTGTTGCTGCCGCCGCGACGGCCGACGCCGAACCCGACCAGCAGGCCGACATCGTGGTGCAGGGTCAGCGTCAGCAATATGTCGCCAACGTCCCCACCATCGAAGTGCCGCAGAGCATCCAGATCCTGTCCGCCGCGACGCTGAAGGATGCCGGGATCACCCGGCTGGACAACGCCCTCGACTTCGCGACCGGAATCGCGCGGCAGAATAATTTCGGCGGGCTGTTCGACGTGTTCGCCTGTCGCGGCTTCACCGGCGATGAGGGAACGGCCAGCAACTATCTGGTGAACGGGTTCAACGGCGCGCGCGGCTATGGCGGATCGCGCGACATGTCGAACGTCGAACAGGTACAGGTGCTCAAAGGCCCCAACTCGTCGCTGTTCGGGCGGGGCGAACCGGGCTGTACCGTCAACATCATCACCAAGAAGCCGGGGTTCGACCTGCACGGCGGCGCGATCCTGTCGGCGGGCAGCTTCAACAACTATCGCAGCGAGGGCGATGTGAACGTGCCGCTGTCGAGCAAGATCGCGGTGCGCGTGACCGGCGCCGCCGAATCCGCCGACAGCTTCCGCGATTTCATATCGAGCCAGAAGGTGACGGTGACGCCGTCGGTACTGGTGAAGCTCGGGCGCGACAGCTCGGCCAGCTATGAATTCGAATATATCGACCAGAAGGTGATGTTCGATCGCGGCATCGTCGCGCCGGGCGGCAATCTGTCGCTGGTTCCGCGCGAACGGTTCTTCGGCGAACCGGGCGACGGTCCGGTCCATGTCCGCGCCAAGGGGCATCAGGCGCAATTGCAGCATGATTTCAGTTCCGACTGGTCGCTGGTGCTGGGCGTCGGCTATCGCGACACCTTCTTCAAGGGCACCTCGACCGAGGCGGAACTGGCCGCCGGTCGCCAGCGGCTCTATACCGACGGCACCACCCTGTCGCGCCAGCGCCGCGCCCGCGACTATTCGACCACCGATCTTACGTTCCGCGGCGAGCTGAGCGGCGAATTCGCCACCGGATCGCTCACCCACCACATGATCGTCGGTGCCGACTGGGACCAGTATGAGCTGGACGTGATCCAGAACCGTTATCGTCCGCCGCTGGTCGCGTCGCAGGCGGCGGGCAATCTGGTGGCGGGCAACCGCGTCGACATCTTCAACCCGGTCTATGGCAAGCAGCCCGCGACCGGCACCTTCCAGAGCTATCTGGAACGGCAGTTCAGTTGGGGTGGCTATCTTCAGGATCAGGTCGATGTGACCGATGCGCTGAAGGTCCGCTTCGGCGGGCGCTACGACGAATTCGAACAGGTGATCGACGAGCGTGTCGGCGGGCGCCGGACCCAGCAGTTCAAGACCGCGTTCAGCCCCTCGGTCGGCGCGACCTATCTGATCGGCGATGCGCTCTCGATCTATGCCAATTACGGGCGCGGCTTCCGCCCGAACAACGGCACCGATGCGAACAACAACCCGTTCCTTCCCGAACGCACCGAATCCTACGAGGCAGGGGCCAAGGTCGCGCTGTTCCACAACCGGCTGACCGGCACAGTCGCGCTGTTCCGCACGACCAAGAGCAACGTGCTGACCGCCGACCCGGTCAACGCCAACTTCTCGCTGGCGGTGGGCAGGGCGCAGAGCAAGGGCGTCGAGGCCGAACTGTCGGGCAATCTACCCGCCGGGTTCCGCGTCCAGTTCAATTACGCCTATATCGACGCGACGGTGGCGCAGGACGCGCTCGACCCCAATTTCGGGTTCGGGCTGCGCAAGGGCGATCCGCTGCTCAACATCGCCAAGAACAGCGGCAGCGCGCTGATCTTCAAGGATTTCGACATCGGCAGCAGCCGGCTGACGCTGGGCGCGGGGGTGAATTATGTCGGGCGACGGCTGGGCGAGACCGGCTATCGCTTCCCGAACGGCGACTTCTACTATCTGCCGGGCTATACGCTGACCCGGCTGACCGCCGCGTTCGAACCGACCGACCGCATCCGCGTGTCGGGCGAAGTCACAAATCTGTTCGACAAGCAGTATTTCCCCAGCTCCTATTCGCGGCTGTGGACGCTGCCGGGCGCACCGCGCCAGTTCATGGTGCGCGTCGGCTACAGCTACTGAGCGCGGAACGCCGTCCGTAACGCCTGTCCCCGGGCCAGTGCTATGGCACTGGTCCGGGGACACCTATTTGCGCCAGGCATAGGGGCCGATGACCGTGCCGGTGAAGCCGCCCGCCGTCGCCGTGCTCAGGAACCGGGCGTCGAGCCCGGTTTTCAGCGTCGCGGCCCTGCCACCGGCGCGATAGTCGACCGCGATCGTGCCGCCGTCGATCCGCAGCGTCAGCGTGACCGGGCCGGTGCCGTTCCATGGCGTGGAGGCGATGAGGCGTTCGTCGCCCTTGTCGCGGGTGAACAGCGCGATCGCCGGTCGGCCGGCGATCCGCGTGGCGCCGAAGAACAGATAGCTCCGGTCGCTCTGCAACGCGACCAGCCCGGCGCGATCACCGTCGCCGGTCGGGGCGAAGCGCACCGTCGTCGACACCGTCGCCGTCGCATGCTGCTGCCGCCGGCCGACGAAGCCCGGCACGCCGTTCTGGTCGCCAAGCGCCGCTCCGCCGGGAACGATCAGCTCGCCGCCCGCGATGCTGTACACCGGCGTGCGTGGCGTGCGGATGCCGACCCACGCCAGACCCAGCCTCGGCGTGTCGAACCGGTCGACATAGGCGAAGTCGCCGGTCGTCGGCCGCGCCGGCGCGGGCTGGCGCGGCAGCGCGGGGCGGCCGGCGACATGCGGGATCGGCTGGCCCTTGGGCAGGATCACCGGCCAGCCGTCGACCCATGTCACCGGCAGCAGGAACGTCTCGCGCCCGGTGTTGTAATAATCACCGGCATAGGGCTGCACGGCAAGGAAGGTCGCCCACCAGTCGCCGCGCTGCGTCTGGACGAATTTGGCATGGCCGGCCGAGGTGATCGGGTTCGCCCGGTCGGCGGGCAAATCACGCTGCGTCAGGATCGGATTGCCGGCGAACGGCACATACGGCCCGAGCAACGCGCGCGATCGGAACACGACCTGGGAATGATTGACCTCGGTCCCGCCCTCGGCGGCGGTCAGGTAATAATAGCCGTCTTTCCGCAGGATATGCGGTCCTTCGATCCACACCGGCTGCCTGGTGATGTCGACCCCGCCGTCGACGATCTGGGTCGATGGACCGATCATCCTGCCCGCGCGCCAGTCGAATTCCTGAATCCACAGCGCGCGATGCCCCTCGTACCGGGCAGGTCCGGCGGGGGCGCGGTTGTTGACGATCCATGCGCGCTCGCCTTCCCAGTGGATCGACGGATCGATCCCCTCGAACGGCAGCCACACCGGGTCGGACCACGGCCCCTTGGGATCGCGCGCGGTGATGACGAAATTGCCGCCGCATTCGACACAGGTGTTGACGATGTAGAAGGTGCCGGCGTGATAGGAAATATCGGGCGCGAACACCGCTTCGGACACACGCCGCCTGCTGAAATCGAGCTGGGTCGGCCGGTCGATCGCGTTGGCGATCTGCGTCCAGTGGACCAGATCGCGCGAATGGAAGATCGGGATGCTGGGAAAATGCGCGAACGACGAATTGGCGAGGTAATACTCCTCGCCGACGCGCACGATCGACGGATCGGGATAATAGCCCGCTAGGATCGGGTTGCGATACTGGTCGGGGCCGGGCACCGCGCGATCGATCGTGCGACCGGTATAGCGGAATTCGCTGAAGCGCGCCGGTTCGCTGGCGACAGCAGCCGTCCCGAACAGCGCGAGCGTGGCGAGCAGCATCCGCATCACGCCGCCGCCAGCCGATAGAGCGCCGCACCGTGCGACGGCAGGTCGGCCTCGATCCGGCCGGTTACGGGTGGCAGGTCGGCACGCGCCCACAGGTCGCGGACGCGCAGCCGCCCGGCGAGGTTCAGCCAGCGCGGATCGATCCCGATCCGGGCCGCCTTGGGTGTCGGGTTAAACAGCGCGAGATAGGTATCGCCGTTCGCCGCACGCGCTTCCCACGCGCGCATCCCGTCCTGAACGTGGAGCGGGCGGTTGCGCGAACTCGCCTGATTGACCGCGATCACTTCCGGGTTGGTCAGCAACGCCAGCGTCGCCGCGTCGAGATGGCGCAGGTCGCCGCCCATGATGAGCGGCGATCGGGCGATCGACCACAAGGTCATCAGCGTGCGCTGTTCGGGCGGCGTGAACTTCGTGTCGCGCTGCCCCAGCGCCAGCCGGCCGAGCGGGAGCATGTCGGCATCGGGCCAGCCGCCCGGCCCCGCATAGCGCTGCCAGTTTTCCAGCCGGGTGAACTGTGCGTCGAGCAGCGCCCATTCGTCCCAGAAATCGTCGCTGATCCGCCACATCTGCGCATGCGCGCGGACGTGGTCGGCCGAGGACAACGGCGTTTCGCCCGGCGACAGGCTCAGCAGGATCGGCCGGCCCGAGCGGCGGATCGCGGCGGCGGCCGCCTCGATCTCGGGCGCATGCGAATCATACGGGCGGCTCATGTCGTCCATCTTGACGAGGTCGACGCCCCAGTCGGCATATTGCGCGAACACACTGTCGTAATAGGCCTGCGCACCGGGCCGGCGCATGTCGACACCGACCATGTCGCTGTTCCACGAACAGATGCTGGTCGGGTCGGCGATGTCCTGCGCGCGATACCGGGTGCCGAGGATCGGCAGGTTGCGTCGCACCGCCTCGCGCGGGATGCCGCGCATCAGGTGGATGCCGAATTTCAGGCCCATCGCATGGACCCGGTCGGCGATGCTGCGAAAACCGCGACCGTCGGCGGCGGAAGGAAAGCGCTTCGGGTCGGGCTGCAACCGGCCGTGCCCGTCGAGCACCGGCACCGCATCGGCGCGATATTCGTATCCGGTCGCGCCGGGTTCGTACCATTGTATATCGATGGTGAAGATCGAATAGCCCGCCGGCAGCAGCCGGTCGCGCTGGATCGTCGCGGTTTCCAGCGCCTGCGCCTCGGTAATCGTGGTGGCGAAGCTGTTCCAGCTATTCCAGCCCATCGGCGGGGTGGGGGCGAGCGGCGCGCCCTTGCGCGGGGCGGCACGGGCGATGCCGGCGGCGGCGGCGGGCGCGATGCCGCCGGCGGCGATCAGCGTGCGGCGCGACAGGCGGGTCACTGCGTCACCAACGCGGCATCGGCCCACACCACCGGATCGGGGAAGCGTTCGCCGGTTTTCCCTTCCGCGACCAGCTCGACCAGCTTCACCCCGGCGACATCGGCGGCGATCGGGACCGCCGCCTCGCCGAAACGCATCGGTTTCGACCGGGCGAGCAGCCGGCCGTCGCCATAGACGAGGAAGCGGACCGGATGGCTGCGGTCGCGCGCGGTGTCGTCGACCCCGACCGAGGCGGTGAAGCGCTTCGCATCGCCCGCGCGAACCTCCAGCCGCGAATTGGCGAGCACGCCAAGGCCGGTCGCATAGCGCTTGCCGGCGATACCCAGCGTCTCGCCATAGGGCGTGGCGTCGACCTGCGCGCCGCCCCAGCCGGCATAGCGCGGCCGCTCGCCGCCGCCGCGCGTGCTGTTCCAATGGAGGATGCCACGGTGGATCATCGGTTCGTTCTCCGGCACCGTGATGCCATCGACCGCCGGGTTCACCCGCCCGGGCAGTTCGGAGAGATACAGCCCGTTCGGCAACTGCCGGCCGCCCCGCGCGCGGAACACCAGCGCCTGATGCGCGGCGAGCGTGAACTTCCGTTCGTCGCGGAAGCTGGTCCGCGTGCCGGTCCACAGATCGTCGAGGCTGATGTCGGCATCGGCGCGCAGTTTCAGGTGATCGGCGGTCAGCGTCGCGTCGAACGGCTTGTCGCGACGGTTGAGGATCGCCACCGCCTTGGTCCCGTCGGCCAGCGCCTTGACGTAGATCTGCACGTCCTCGCTATCGAACGCCAACGTCGCCTGGTTGCCGGCCGGGTCCTGGTTGAGCGCGATGATCCGCTCGTTGCCGAGGATCGCCATCAGCTCCGGCCCCGCCTTGCGCAGATCATAGCCGATCAGCAGCGGCGCGTTGACCATCGCCCACAGCGAGAAATGCGCGCGCGCTTCGGTCAGGTGATCCTTGTCGAAATCGCCGGTGCCGATGAACAGCATGTCGGGATCGTTCCACGAACCGGGATGGCCATAGAGCGCGCGGCGCGACGTGCTGTCGAGATTGTGGAGCATCCGCGTCCACGACGCGGTGATGTCCTCGCTGGTGCGCGACGTGCCGCCGATGAACCGCCCCCAAGAGCGGACGTCGGCCGATCCCCACAGGCAGACCGAAAAGATATAGTCGCCATCGGGATTGTGGCGCTTCAGCGCGTCGGCGACCTGCTGGTACAGCCCGCGCACCGCCGCAATGTCGGTCCGGCCGAGCGAATCGACGTCGACGATCGGCCCCAGCGCACGGTAGCGGCCACCCTGCACCATCTTGCTGTCGGGGCCGAGCGCGCGGATGCCGCAGCCATCGACCTTGATGTAATCGAAGCCCCATTCGGCGAAATAGGCGCGAATATCGCCATCGACATGGTCGTACAGCCCGATCTCGCGCTCGGCCATGCTGCCTTCGGGCTGGTTCGGGCCGTTGGCGGTATAGGCCTGCCCGCACGAATTGCGGCCGATGTCGGTATAGATGCCGGCCTTCAGCCCCATGGCGTGCAGCCGGTCGGTCAGCGGGCGAAAGCTGGTGGCGCCGTCGGCGGTCCGTGCCGAGGGGAAGGTGGCGGTGCGGATCAGCACCCGCCCGTCGCGCTGGCGGCGTTGCAGCCACCAGCCGTCGTCGATGTTGACGTAGCGATAGCCTTTGGCGGCAAGACCGGAATCGACGATGCTCTTCGCCGAGGCGAGCACCTTCTCCTCGTCGACATCGGTGTAGAAGGCGTTCCAGCTATTCCAGCCCATCGGCGGCAAACTGGCGCGGCCGGCGGTGTTGGCGCTCCAGCGACCAGTGGGGGCAAGCGCCTGTCCCGCCGCGACGGCGGGCAGGGCGGCGGCGGCGAGCAACAGCCCTCCGGTCCAGCGTCTCCACGATGCCATGCTACTCTCCCCGTTCGATCCCGGCCTTTGCGGCGTTCGGATCGGCGTATTTGTCTGACCAGGGAGCGTCAACGCGCTTTTTACATCCACGCCGCTAAAGGATCGGCCGTGGCGCGGGCCGATGACCTGCGCCATGATAGCGATGTCAATTTGTGAGTCGGGGAGTGGGATGCGGATGATGGCCAGACGGCGGGCGATGCAATGGTTGGCGGGCGCGGCGATGTTGGGGGCGGCCGTGCCGGCCTTCGGCCAGGCGACGGCGGTGCCGCCGACAGGCGCGCAGTTCGCAAACATCTTCGCCGATCATGCGGTGGTGCAGCGCGACCGGCCGATCGCTGTCTGGGGCACCGGCACACCCGGCGGTACGGTCAGCGTGCAACTGGGCGATCGTTGGGTGAGCGCGAAGGTCGGCAGCGACGGCAACTGGCGCGCCACGCTCCCGGCAATGCCGGCGGGCGGGCCGTACACGCTGTCGGTCGGCAGCGCCGGCGCGGCCGCGCAGACGCTGAGCGACATCATGGTCGGCGACGTGTTCCTGTGCGGCGGCCAGTCGAACATGGAGTTCAAGGTGTCGGCCTCGACCAACGCCTGGGGCACGACCCGTTCGTCGGCCGATACCGGGCTGCGCTTCGTCGTGATCGACGACGCCAACCGGCCGAACGTCGCCCGCGACCTCGACAAGCGCGCGAAATGGGCCCAGGTCTCGCCCGAGACGGTCGGCGATGCCTCGGCGGTCTGCTATTACATGGCCCGCTCGCTGCGCCAGTCGGAGAAGGTGCCGATCGGCTTCATCTCGTCCGAATGGGGCGGCACGCGGATCGAAAGCTGGATCAGCGCGCCCGCGCTGTCGACCGTTCCCGACCTGCGCGCCGGCGTGGCGGCGGTGGCGCAATATGGGCGCGATCCGGCGGCGGCGATCCTCGCCGATGGCGAACGACGCGAGGCATGGTGGCAGGCGAACGATCCCGCCGCGACCGGCCAGCGCGCATGGCGGACCGAGGGCTTCGACGACGCGGCCTGGGGCACGATCAAGGAAGCGGCATGGCGGCAGGCGGGAATTCCCGCGCTGGCCGATTTCGAGGGCGCGGTGTGGCTGCGCACCACGATCGAGCTGACCCCCGAACAGGCCGCCGCCGCCAGGACGCTGCGGCTGGGGCCGATCGACAAGTTCGACGAAAGCTATGTCAACGGCACCTATGTCGGCGGTGGCAGCATCGAATGGGCATGGCGCGGCTATGCGATCCCGGCGGGCAGGCTTCATGCCGGGCGCAACGTCGTGGCGATCCGCGTGCTGGGCGGCGCCAACGGCGGCGGCTTCGCCAGCCCCGCACCGCGCGGGGTCGAACTGGCCGATGGCACGCTCGTCCCGTTCAAGGGGCCGTGGCGCTATGCCAAGGGTACGCCGCTCAAGGACAAGTGGATCGCCCCGCCACCATGGGATACGCCCAACAGCCTGACTACGCTCTACAACGGCATGATCGCGCCGTTCGCCGGCTACGGGCTGAAACTGGCGGCATGGTATCAGGGGGAATCGAACGCGGCGGAAGCCGGCGCCTATCGCCGGTTGCTGCCGCTGCTGATGGCCGACTGGCGGCGGGCGTTCGATGCGCCGAAACTGCCGTTCTTCGTCGTGCAGCTCACTTCCTACGGCAAGCCGATGACGACGCCCGGCCAGTCGAGCTGGGCCGAATTGCGCCAGGCGCAGGCAGAAGCGGTCGCGGCCGATGCCGATGCGGGGCTGGCGGTGACGATCGACGTCGGCGACCGGTTCGACATCCATCCGACGCAGAAGACGCTGGTCGGCGAGCGGCTGGCCCGGCTGGCGAGCGTCATCGCCTATGGCAAACCGGGCACGCGATCGGGGCCGGAAGCGGTCGACGTGACCCGCGCCGGGGCCGATCTGGTCGTGCGCTATCGCAACGCACTGGGCGGATTGCAAAGCTACAGCGGCGCGCAGGCGATCGGGTTCGAAACGTGCGCGGGCGAGACGTGCAGCTATGCCACCGCCGTGCCGCGCGGCGAGACGGTGGTGCTGCCCGGCGCCAACCGGCCCGGGGTGACGCGGGTGCGCTATGCGTGGGCCGACGCGCCGTTCGTCAACCTGTTCGACAAGGCCGACCTCCCGGCCGCGCCGTTCGTGTTGCCGGTGAAGTAGGCTTCTCCGCGTCGTCATTCCCGCGAAGGCGGGAATCCATAGACGCCGGTGTTTCGATTGAAGCACCGGCGTCGATCGGAGAGTATCCCTATTTCGCCACGAAGGTCGTGGTGGCGGTGTGATAGATTTTGGCGACCGGTCCTGCGGGCACCGCCAACTGGCCGGTTTCCTCCTTGGTCGCGCTCAACAGATAGCGGCCTCCCCCACGCAGCGGCACGGTGACGATACCGTTCGCGTCGGCGCTCAGCACCTTCGTCCATTTATCGGGCGACACCACCGTCACCTTGGCATCGGCGACCGGCTTGCCGCCCTGCATCAGCGCGAAGCGATTGCCGTTGGCGGTGAGCGGCGCGATCTCATACGGCATGGCGGTGCTGGTATCGCTGCGCCCGGCGCGCGCATAATAGATCACCGCTTCCTTCGCACCCTCCGCGCCCCATGGCGCGAACACCGTATCGTCGGTCACGCGCAGGTCGCCCTTCGCTGGCACCATCGCCTCGATATAGCCCGCCCGGCGATCGCTGCGGGTGGCGGTGGTGCCGACGAACTTCGGCGCGACCAGCCGCTTGAACTCGGGATCGCCGCCCGCCGGCATCGGCTCGGCCGGTTCGCCGAGGTAGATGCGCGCCGGCCCCGCGCCGTCGCGCTCGACCCAGACTTCGTGCGCCTGCGCGACGGTGGGCAGGGTAAGGGCAAGGATAAGCGCCAGCGTTCGCATGATAATCTCCCGGGGCGGACAAGGGCGTCCGCGATTGCCGCTGGCATAGTAAGAATGCGAATAGGTCGCAATAGCGTTGCATTGTCCGAATTGTGCCGATAGATGCGCTTCATATTGAGAGTGAATCGCATAAGGGGGAATGATGGCGCGTTGGAACCGATCGACGGCATGGGCCGCGAGTGTGGCCACGCTGGCGCTGGCGGCCCCGGCATGGGCCGAACCGGTGGTCGAGGCCACGGCGGAGGCGGAAACCGATGAGGAAGCGGCGCAGCGCGGCGACGATATTATCGTTCTGGGCAAGAGCTATGGCCAAGCGGTCGGGAAAACGGTCACGCCGCTCAAGGACGTGCCCAACACCATCACCGTGATCGATCAGGAACAGTTGCAGCAGCGCAACCTGTTCACCCTTGAGGACGTGCTGACCGTCACCAACGGCGTGACGATCACCGGCGTCGGCAGCGAGGACCCGTCGTTCCTGTCGCGCGGCTTCACCATCAACAATTATCTGGTCGACGGCGTGCCGACGCTCGGCTTCGGCTTTCCTGCCGTCGTCCCCGACCTGTTCCTATACGACCGGGTGGAGGTGCTGCGTGGGCCGGCGGGGCTGTTCAGCGGTGCCGGCAATCCGGCGGGGAGCATCAATCTGGTGCGCAAGCGTCCGTTCGATGATCTCCGGGTAAGCGCGTTGGCCGGCTATGGCAGCTATAATAACTTCCGGGGCGAGGTGGACGTGTCCACACCGCTCGACGACCGCTCGGGGTTGCGGCTGGGCGCGTTCATCCACGATCAGGACCAGTTCTTCGACGTGGCGCACCGCTATCGCGTCGGCGCGTTCGGCGTGGCGGATACGCGGATCGGCGAGAACACGACGATCACCGTCGGCGGCAATTACGAGCTGTTCAAGCCGGCGATCCAGTCGGGCCTGCCCGGCATCATCGGCGGGGCTGATGGCAGCGACGGGCAGTTGCTCGACATCGACCGCTCGACCTATCTCGGCGCCGACTGGAACCGCTTCCGTTCGGAAAGCTGGTCGGGCTTCGTCGAGGTCGCGCACCGGATCAGCGACCGCTGGACGCTGCGCGCCACCGGCCTGCTCACCGACGTCGATCGCATCGACATCTACAGCTATATCGGCAACCAGCCGGTCACCGCGACCAACGGCGTGACCAGCCACATCGCCTATCGCGGCGACAGCACGATGCAGACCCGCTCGTTCGACTTCAACGGGGTGGGCAGCTTCCCGGCGTTCGGGCGCGAGCATACGCTGATCCTCGGAGTCGATTATCAGGCGCTGTCGACCACCTCCGCCTTTTCGCGGCGGTCGAATTATGCCCA
The DNA here is from genome assembly GCF_920939515.1 of Sphingomonas sp. Leaf4. Lineage (NCBI taxonomy): Bacteria > Pseudomonadati > Pseudomonadota > Alphaproteobacteria > Sphingomonadales > Sphingomonadaceae > Sphingomonas > Sphingomonas sp. Leaf4. Next base: position 138,421 of record NZ_CAKLBB010000005.1, read on the forward strand.
GATCAACGTGTATAATCCGGTGTCGCCCGCCGAACCCGATCTCGATCCCTATGCGCTGGCGACGGGCAAGGTCGTCGGCGGAAGCGATGCAGAAACCGAACAATATGGCATCTATGGTCAGACGCGCCTCAACTTGCTCAAGGGGCTGACGCTCGTCGGCGGCGGGCGAATGACGTGGTGGGACACGACCAATGTCACGACCTCGGCACAGCTTGTACGGGGCCTTCCTTCGACCTACAGCTTCGACGGGCGCTTCACTCCCTATGCCGGGGTGGTGTGGGACGTCACGCCGCAGTTGAACGTCTATGCGAGCTACGCCGACAGCTTCACCCCGCAGCCGCCGCCCGCTGGCCGCTTCCGCCCCGACGGCGAGGCGATCGAGCCGTTGATGGGCGCGCAATATGAAGCGGGAACCAAGCTGTCGCTGATGAACGACCGACTGTTGCTTTCGACCGCCGTCTATCAGATCACGCAGGACAACCGCCTGTTCAACGACCCCAATCTGATCGACGTCGTCTATCAGATCGGCAAGGTCCGCGCGCGCGGGATCGAGGCGGAAGCGAGCGGCGAGATCCTGCCGGGCTGGCGGATCAACGGCGGCTACAGCTTCACCCGCACCAAATATCTGGAGGATGCCAACACCACGTTGGAGGGCCTCAGCCTGCTGCCGGTGATCCCCGAACATATGGTCAAGCTGTTCACCAACTACGCCCCGGTCGACGGACCGCTGGCTGGGGCCAGCGTCGGTGCGGGCGTGACGTGGTTCGACAAAACATGGAGCGGCACGGCGGCGGGCACCAATGCCAACGGTTCGTTCCGCCCGTCGACGATCGTGCGGCAGGGGGCCTATGCCGTCGCCGACCTGCGCGCCGGCTATGCGATCAACGACAAGGTGACGCTGGCGGTGAACGTCAACAACCTGTTCGATCGTGAGTATTACGCGCGCATCTCGTCGACCGGGCGTGGCAATTATTACGGGACGCCGCGCACCGTGTTCGCCAGCGTGCGCGTCGGCCTGTGACGAGCGCCGGGCAGGCACGCCACATCCTGTGGCGGCGGGGGATCGACAATCTGCTGCGGATCGTCGCGGCGATGCCGGTCGGCTATGGCGTCGCCAGCCTGTGGGCGATGGCGCTCGCCCGCATCCTGCCCGGTGAACGATCGGCGGCGACCATCACCGCGACGCTGATCGCGTTCGTGCTGTGCGCGGCGGCGGTGATGTGGGCCTATGCCGCGCGCAGCGGCTGGCGGGCGCTGTGGACGTTGTGCGTTTTGGGCGGAGTCGCGGCGGCAATCACCTGGGGTTCGATCGCGATCGGAGGACGGCTGTGAGCAAGGGGTTCCGCCAGTCGCAATCGACGCTCCATACCTGGTCGGGGCTGCTGCTCGGCTGGGTGCTGTTCGCGGTGTTCGTAGCCGGCACCTCGGCCTATTGGCGCGAGGCGCTCAACCGCTGGGCCCGGCCCGAACTGACGCAGATCGCCGATCCGGCGCAGGTCGTGAGCAGCGCGGCCGCCGTGCTTCAGCGCAAAGCCCCCGACGCGCAAAGCTGGTTCATCACCGTGCCGACCCGCGACAGCGCGGGGGCAAGCGTGTTTTGGGTGCCAGCCGCCAAGGAAGGCGAGGGCAAGCAACGCCGCCGCGGCCGGCGCGACACCAGCGCCTTCATCGGGGCGGACGGCGTTGAGGGCACCGCCCGCGAGACGCGCGGCGGCGACTTCTTCTACCGTTTCCATTTCGACCTGCACTATATGCCGGTGTTCTGGGCGCGCTGGATCGTCGGCATCGCCGCGATGTTCATGCTGGTCGCGATCCTGACCGGGATCGTGACGCACAAGAAGATCTTCAAGGATTTCTTCACGCTGCGACGCGGCAAGGGGCAGCGATCATGGCTCGACGGCCATAACGCCAGCGCCGTGCTGGCGCTGCCGTTCCACCTGATGATTACCTACACCGGCCTCGTCACGCTGATGGCGATGCTGATGCCATGGGCCGTCACCGCCAATTACAGCGACGAGGCCAAGCTGTTCGCCGACGTATTCCCGCAGGCCCCGGTCGCCGAACGGGCAAAGGTTGCGAAGCCGCTGGTCGATCTGGCGGTATTGCTCAAGGATGGCGAGCGGCGGCTGGGCGGCGAGGTCGGCTATGTCACCGTGTTCAATCCCGGCGACGCGGCGGCGCGGGTGACGATGACGCGCGGCGGCACGTCGATGCTGTCGGCGCGCGCCCCGGCGATCGGCTATGACGGGACGACCGGCCGGCTGTTGTGGCAGGCCCCGGCCCCCAATGGCGCGGTGGTGACGCAGGGGGCGATGGTCGGCCTCCACGCCGGGCGGTTCGGCGATTATCCGCTGCGCTGGCTGTATTTCCTGTGCGGGATCGCGGGGTCGCTGATGGTCGCCAGCGGACTCGTCCTGTGGACGGTCAAGCGGCGCGAGCGGCTGCCCGATCCCGCCCGCGCGCCGTTCGGTTTCCGGCTGGTCGAGCGGCTGAACATCGGCTTCGTCGCCGGTTTCCCCATCGCGATGACGCTGTATCTATGGGCCAACCGGCTGCTGCCGGTCGACATGGCCAAGCGCGCCGACGGTGAGATCAACGCGATGTTCGCCGGCTGGGCGATCCTGTTCGCCTATGCGCTCACCCGGCGGCCGGCGCGGGCGTGGGTCGAACTGCTGGCGCTACAGGCGGGATTGCTGATCGCGCTGCCGCTGTACAATATCGCCCTGCTGCCGACCGGCCTGTTCGCCAGCATCGCGCGCGGCGACTGGGTGCTGGCCGGGGCCGACCTGACCTTCGTGGCGCTGGGCGCTGGCTTCGGCTTCGCCGCATGGCGGGTGCATCGCTTCCGCCCGAAACCGAAACGGGTGCGTAGCGCGCCTGCCATTTCCTCCGACGCATGGGCACCGGCCGAATGATGATCGTCGCATTGCTCGCCGCACTCGCCGGCTTCGCGCTGCTGGCGCTCGCCACCCACCGTCACGGCGACCGGCTGGGCGGCACGCGCCAGTGGCGGCGGCCGGCGGGTTGGGCGCTGATCGCGCTGTCGCTCGCCGCCGCGTTCGGCGCATGGGGGCCGGTCTATGGCGCTATCGGCGGCATGGGGCTGCTGATGCTTGCGGCAGGCGCGAACCTGCTCGCGCTCAACCTCACGCGGCGGTGAGCGCCCGCCAGTCGGCGAAGGCGTCGCGCGCGCGGGCGGTGTACAGCTTCTTGCGGTCGGCCTTCTTGGTGCGACCGGGGATCGGCGGCATCAGCCCGAAATTGACGTTCATCGGCTGATACGTCTCCGCCACCGCCGCGCCGGTGATGTGATGTAGCAGCGCGCCGAGCGCCGTCTCGACCGGCGGGCTCCCAAGCTCGCGCCCGGCCAGTTCGGCGGCGGCGAACCGCCCGGCCATCAGCCCGACCGCCGCGCTTTCGACATAACCCTCGCACCCGGTCATCTGCCCGGCGAAGCGCAGATGCGGCCGCGCCTTCAACCGCAGTGTCGGGTCGAGCAGTTCGGGCGAGCGGATGAAGGTGTTACGGTGCAAGCCGCCCAGCCGCGCGAACTCGGCATTCTCGAGGCCGGGAATAGTGCGGAACAACCGAACCTGCTCGCCATGTTTCAGCTTGGTCTGGAAGCCGACGATGTTCCACAGTGTGGCCGACGCATTGTCCTGCCGCAACTGCACGACCGCGTGCGGCCAGCGCCCGGTGCGCGGATCGTCGAGGCCGACCGGCTTCATCGGCCCGAAGCGCAGCGTATCGAGCCCGCGCTCGGCCATCACCTCGATCGGCATGCAGCCCTCGAAATAGGGCACGTTCTCCCATTCGCGGAACTCGGCCTTTTCGCCGGCCATCAGCCCGGCATGGAAGGCCTCATACTGCTCGCGGTTCATCGCGCAGTTGATGTAGTCTTTGCCGTCGCCCTTGTTCCAGCGGCTCTGGAACCACGCCTGCTCCATGTCGATCGACTCGAAATGGACGATCGGCGCGATCGCATCGAAGAAGGCGAGCGCCTCCGCGCCGGTCGCCCCGCCGATGTCGCCGGCAAGGGCAGGGGCGGTCAGCGGCCCGGTGGCGACGATCGTCATGCCCTGTTCGGGCAGCGTGTCGACCCGTTCGCGCACGATGGTGATATTGGGATGCGCGGCGAGCGCCGCCGTCACCCCGGCCGAAAACCCGTCGCGGTCGACTGCCAGCGCCGATCCGGCGGGCACCTTGTATTCGTCGCCCTTGGCCATGATGAGCGACCCCAGCGCGCGCATCTCCGAATGGAGCAGCCCGACCGCATTCGATTCGGCATCGTCCGAGCGGAAGCTGTTCGAACACACCAGCTCGGCCAGCGAATCCCCCTGATGCGCGGGCGTGGTATCGCCGCCACCACGCATTTCCGACAGGCGGACCTTCGCCCCGGCCTGCGCCAACTGCCACGCCGCTTCGGACCCGGCGAGGCCGCCGCCGATGATATGTACGTCATATTGCATGGCAATGCGCTTAGGGCGTCGGACCGTAACGGGCAATGAACGATCGGCCGGCCGGACTGGATTAGCGTCCCTACGCGCCTATCGTCCTCCCCTCCCTGACCAAAGAGGGGAGTATCGAGCCTTAGCCCGTCACCGGCCGCTGCACCCGTCCGTTCTCATCGCGGTGCAGCGGCCCATAGGCCACCACGACATCCAGCGGCAGCGGCGCATACAGGTGCGGAAACAACTGCCCGCCGCGCGAGGGTTCCCACTTCACCGCGTCACCCAGCGCGTCGAGATCGACCTCGGCAACATGCAACGCATTCTGCCCCGCGAAGTGCTTATCGACCGTCTCGGTCAACTGGGCAAAGGTCGACAGATGTATATAGCCGTCGGCCAGATCGACCGGCGCGCCGGCAAAGCTGCCGTCGGCCTCCAGCGCCGCCATCTGGCCGGCGGTCAGCACCTTGTAGGCGGTCGCGGGGTGACTCATTCCTCGACATCGCCTTCGCTGATCGTGTCCGGGCCGGTGCCGTCGTCGAGCATGATGCCGTCCCCGGGCGCGATGCCCGGCGCCGCCGCCACTTCCTCGGCGATCATCGCTTCCGCCGGATTCTCCGGAGTTTCGCCCTCGTCGATCTTGGCGGCGGAGACGACCTGTTCGCCCATCCCGACGCGGAAGATGGTGATCCCCTGCGTATTGCGCCCCGCCACGCGGATGTCGCCGACGGTGGTGCGGATCAGCTTGGCCTGATCGGTCACGAGCATCAGTTGCTCGCCGTTATGCGCCGGGAAGCTCGCCACCACCGGACCGTTGCGATCGGAGGTGACGATGTTGGTGATCCCCTGACCCCCGCGATTGGTCCGGCGATATTCATAGGCCGAGGTGCGCTTGCCGAAACCGTTGGCGGTGACGGTGAGGATGAACTCCTCCGCCGCCTCGAACGCCGCCATGCGGTCGGCGTCGAGCGTCACCTCGCGGTCGCCTTCCTTCCAGGGGGCAGCCTTGAGATATTGCTCGCGCTCCTCGGACGTCGCGTCGAACCCGCCGAGGATCGACAGCGAGATCACCTCGTCGCCGCTTGCGAGATTGATGCCGCGCACGCCCGTAGAGGTGCGGCTCTGGAACTCGCGCACGTCGGTGGCGGCGAAGCGGATCGCCTTGCCCGCCCGCGTCGCCAGCAGCACGTCGTCGGTTTCGGTCAGCAGCGCGACGCCGATCAGCCGGTCTGGGCTGTCATCCTCGAACCGCATCGCGATCTTGCCCGCCGTGGGGATGTTGGCGAAGGCATCCATCGAATTGCGCCGCACCGTGCCGTTGGCAGTCGCGAACATGACGTGCAGGTCGGCCCAGCGCTCCTCGTCCTCGGGCAGCGGCAACACGGTCGAGATCGTCTCGCCCGCCGCCAGCGGCAGCAGGTTGACCATCGGCCGCCCGCGCGTCGCCGGTCCGCCTTCGGGCAGACGCCACACCTTCATGCGATACACCTTGCCGGCGGTCGAGAAGAACAGGACCGGCGTGTGGGTGCTCGTCACGAACAGGTTGGTGATCGCATCCTCGTCCTTGGTCGCCATGCCGGCGCGGCCCTTGCCACCACGTTTCTGCGCGCGGAAGGCGTCGAGCGGCGTGCGCTTGATATAGCCCTGCACCGTCACGGTGACGACCATCTCCTCGCGCTCGATCAGGTCCTCGTCCTCGATGCCGTCGGCGGCACCGGCGATCTCGGTCCGCCGCGGCGTCGCGAATTCGGCGCGGACCTCGACCAGTTCCTGCCGCATCACCGCATACAGCTTGGCGCGGTCGGCGAGGATGTCGAGCAGATGGGTGATCGAACCGGCCAGTTCCTTCAGCTCGTCGCCGATCTCGTCGCGGCCCAGCGCGGTCAGGCGGTGGAGCCGCAGGTCGAGGATCGCACGGACCTGAAGGTCGGACAGCCGGTAATAGTCGCCGACGTGATCGGCCTCGACCGCCTCGACCAGCTTCAGATAGGGCGCGATCTCGGCGACCGGCCATTCGCGCGTCAGCAGCGCGGCGCGCGCGGCGGCAGGGCTTGCCGATCCGCGGATCATCCGCACCACTTCGTCGAGGTTGGTGACGGCGATGACGAGGCCGAGCAACAGATGCGCCCGGTCGCGCGCCTTGGCCAGTTCATACTTCGATCGCCGGGTGATGACCTCCTCGCGGAAGCCGACGAAGGCGTCGATGATCTCGCCAAGGTTGAGCAGTTCGGGCCGCCCGCCGCGAATGGCCAGCATGTTGGCGGCGAAGCTCGACTGCGCCGGAGTGTGCCGCCACAACTGGTTGAGCACCACGTCGGGGGTCGCGTCGCGCTTCAGGTCGATCACGATCCGCACGCCTTCGCGGTTCGATTCGTCGCGAATGTCGCTGACGCCCTCGATCCGCTTGTCCTTGGCAGCCTCGGCGATCTTTTCGACCAGCCCCGATTTGCCGACCTGGAACGGGATTTCGGTCAGCACGATCGAGCGGCGCTCGCCGCGCGCCTCGACGGTGTGACGCGAGCGCAGGATCACCGATCCGCGCCCGCCGGCATAGGCCGCGCGCGCGCCCGCCCGGCCGAGCATCAGCGCGCCCGTAGGGAAGTCCGGTCCGGGGACGATCTCGCACAGTTCCTCATGCGTCAGCGGCTCGCCGCCCTCCACGCGCCGGTCGATCGTGGCAAGACAGGCGTCGACCACCTCGCCCAGATTGTGCGGCGGAATGTTGGTCGCCATGCCAACGGCGATGCCGCCCGCGCCGTTGACCAGCAGATTGGGGAAGCGCGCCGGCAGCACGGCGGGCTCGCGTTCCGATCCGTCGTAGTTCGGCACGAAATCGACGGTATCCTTGTCGAGATCGTCGAGCAGCGCCATCGCCGACTTGGCGAGGCGCGCCTCGGTATAGCGCATCGCGGCGGGCGGATCGGGGTCCATCGATCCGAAATTGCCCTGACCGTCGATCAGCGGCAGCCGCATCGACCATGGCTGCGCCATGCGCGCCAGCGCCTCATAGATCGCGCTGTCGCCGTGCGGGTGATATTTACCCATCACGTCGCCGACGATGCGCGCCGATTTGCGGTACGCCTTGCCCGGCACGAAGCCGCTTTCCTGCGCGGAGAACAGGATGCGGCGGTGAACGGGCTTCAACCCGTCGCGCACGTCGGGCAGCGCCCGCGCCACGATCACGCTCATGGCATAGTCGAGATAGCTCGACCGCATCTCCTCGACGATCGAAATGGGAGCAATATCGGAGGGGTCGGCGAGCAGCGTCGCTTCGGTCAATTTACAGGCTTTCGGGGAATGTTTCGATTGCATGGCAGCCTAGCCGGTCAGCCAGCGAAAGCCAAGCATCACGGGCGAAACCGGGAACATGGCGCGGCGCGGGCGGTTGGCGGGGGATGCGCGATTTCCAACGCCTGCTGCGCGACCTGCCGCCCGCCGCCGTCGATCTGACGACGATCGCCGTCGCGGTGATCGCCGCGTTGTTGCTCCACGCCGTCGCCTTTCGCGTGCTGCGCCGCTTTGCCGCGCGCACGCCGGGGTCGGTCGACGACACCTATGTCGACCATGCGTGGCGGCCGATGCGCTGGATCCTCGTCGCGATGGCGCTGGCCAGCGTCCGCCGTCCGCTGCGCCTGCCCGACCGGTGGGACGATCTGTGGACGCAGGGCGCGGGGCTGATCGTACCGCTGCTGATGGGCTGGTTCGCGATCGCGATGATCCGCGCCTCGGTCACGGCGATCGAGATCGCGACCGACATCACCGTCGCCGACAATCTGCGCGCAAGGCGGCGGCGGACGCGCAGCGCGATCCTCGGCCGGATCGCGATCATCGCGATCGGCTTCATCACCGTCTGCCTGATGCTGTTGTCGATCCCCAGCATCCGCTCGATCGGCGTCACGCTGATGGCGTCGGCGGGTCTCGCTGGCCTCGCGGTCGGTGCCGCCGCGCAGCCCGCGCTCAAGAACATCATCGCCGGCGTGCAGATGGCGTTCACCGAACCGATCCGCATCGACGACGTGGTCATCATCGAAAACGAATGGGGCCGGATCGAGGAAATCCGCCTGACCTATGTCGTCGTCCGGCTGTGGGACGAACGGCGGCTGGTGGTGCCGGTATCGAAATTCCTCGAATCGAGTTTCCAGAACTGGACGCGCACCACCAGCGGGTTGCTCGGATCGGCGTTCTTCTGGCTCGACCCGACCGTCAACATCCCTCGCCTGCGCGCGAAGTTCGAGGAACTGGTGCAGGCCGATCCGCTGTGGGACGGTCGCGCCCACGTCCTGCAAGTGACCGATACCAAGCCCGACGCGATCGAGGTCCGCATCCTCGCCACCGCCTCGGACGCCGCCCGCGCCTTCGACCTGCGCTGCTCGCTGCGTGAAGGAATGCTGGCCTATATCCGCGACGAGATGCCCGAGGCGCTGCCCAGGCGGCGGTTGGTGATGGAGGACGCAACCAACTCCCCTCCCTGACAAGGGAGGGGCCGGGGGTGGGTAGGGTCGTGGCGGGCGCTCCGTTTCGTCACGGACCGACCCACCCCAACCCCTCCCTGTCAGGGAGGGGCTAGCGGTGCCTCACCCCCAAACCCGCTCGCGAAACCACTTCGTCAGTACATATTTCGCGCCTTCGCGCACCTTCATCCCATGATGCAGCGTCGCCGGGTTCGGCGTCCCGTCGCTGCGTAGGTTGTTCCACGCCAGCAGCTTGCCCGTCTCGGGCTGGACGATCTTGTCGATGCCCTTGAACCGCGTGGCCCCGCCCGCACCGGGTTCGTTCAGATAGAGCATCACCGTCCACGTCCGCTGCCCCGCGACCGAGCAGTAGCGCGCGAAGTCGCGGCCCTGCGGATCGAAATAATCGGTATGTGCCTTGAACTCCTGCCCCACCGCATAGCGTTGCCCTTGGAGCGGCTCGCCATGCGCCGGGTCGAGCCCGCTGAACCCGTGGATTAGCGCCTCGGCCGCCGCGACGACTGGATCGCTCGAATCGAGATCGCAGGTTTCGCTGGTACGAAACGTCGGGTCGCCGTTCGCGTCGGCGATGGTCGAGGGGCGGCGCTTCGCATCGATTCGCTCGATCAGTGCGGCACACAGCTCAGGCGGCACCATCGCCCGGCGGATGAACAGCGTCAGCTTAGGGCTTGGCACGCGCTGCACGCCGGCCTGCGCCAGCATATGGTCGATCACCGGCTCGGCCGGAAAACCCGAACCGAAGCCGGGGCGGGGGGCGGGATGTGCTTCCATCGCCGCCGCTCCTGCCAGATCGTTTCGCCGCACGCCACCGCTTGACCACCGCGTTTCTCCCCGCTAAGCGCGCCCTTCTCACGGCGACCGTAGTTCAATTGGTTAGAGCGCCGGCTTGTGATGCCGGAAGTTGCGGGTTCAAGTCCCGTCGGTCGCCCCATCCTTTCTCAGAGCTGGAACCGCGCCGTGCAGACCGATTGGGGCTATCCCGACTTCGACGACCACGAGGGCGTTCATCTCTTCTCCGATCATGTCACCGGCCTGCGCTGCGTCATCGCGGTGCATTCGACTGCGCTCGGCCCGGCGGCGGGCGGCGTGCGCTTCTGGCGTTATGCCGACAGCGGTGCGGCGATCACCGACGCGCTGCGCCTGTCGCGCGGCATGAGCTTCAAGAACGCGATGGCCGGGCTGCCGATGGGCGGCGGCAAGGGCGTGGTGCTGGCGCCCGAGGGTGCGGCCAAGACCCCCGAACTGCTCGCCGCGTTCGGCCGCGCGGTCGAATCGCTCGGCGGGCGCTACGTCACCGCCGAGGACGTCGGCATGTCCGAAGCCGACATGATTACCATTTCGGGTGCCACCAAGTACGTCTCCGGCCTGCCGGTCGCGGCGGGCAATGCCGGCGGCGATCCGGGGCCGTTCACCGCCATGGGCGTGTATCTCGGCGTCCGCGCGGCGGCGAAGCGTGCGCTGGGCAGCGACGAGATGCGCGGCGTGCGAGTCGCGATCCAGGGCGTGGGCTCGGTCGGCGGCGGGCTTGCCCGGCTGCTGGCGAAGGACGGCGCGGTGCTGACGCTGGCCGACGTGAACGAGGCGAAGGCCGAGGCGCTGGCGAGCGAACTGGGCGCGGCGACCGCCGATCCGGCGGGCGTCCTGACCATCGACGCCGACATCGTCAGCCCCAATGCGCTGGGCGCGGTGCTCGACGCCGCGACGATCGCGTCGCTGAAGGCGAAGGCGGTGGCGGGCGGCGCCAACAACCAGCTCGCGACGGCGGCGGACGGTGTCCGGTTGCAGGAGCGCGGCATCCTCTATGCGCCCGATTACGTCATCAACGCCGGCGGCATCATCAACGTCGCGCTCGAATATCTCGGCCACGGCGACCGTGCCGAGGTCGAGGCGCGCATCGCCCGCATCCCCGACCGGCTGGTCGAGGTATGGGACGAGAGCGACGCCACCGGCCGCTCCAACGCCGAAGTCGCCGACAGCATCGCCAAGCGGCTGATCGGTCGGGGCTGAGCCCCCCACTTCGTCATTCCCGCGAAGGCAGGAATCCATACACGCAGCGCATTCGATAGAAGCGCAACGTCGGCGTCTATGGATTCCCGCCTGCGCGGGAATGACGAGTGAGAGACAAGTCGCGCATCCCATTGCCCTCCACGTCCCCGCGCCCTAGACAGGCGACGACCGTGTCCAGCCTCCACGCCCTTGCCAATCCCCGACGGTTCCTGTCGATCGCGAAGCCGCTGACGCCGCTGCTGCTGTGGGGCGGGGCGGTGCTGTTCGCGATCGGTTGCTGGGCGGGGCTGACGCAGACGCCGCCCGACTATCTACAGGGCGAAAGCGTCCGCATCCTCTACATCCACGTCCCCGCCGCATGGCTGGGGATGGGCGGCTGGTCGGGCCTTGCCATCGCCAGCATCGTCTATCTGGTGTGGCGCCATCCGCTGGCCAATGTCGCCGCGCGCGCCATCGCGCTGCCCGGCGCGGTGTTCGCCGCCGTCTGCCTTGCCACCGGATCGATCTGGGGCCGGCCGACATGGGGGACGTGGTGGCAATGGGATGGGCGGCTGACCTCGATGCTGCTGCTGTTCTTCGTCTATCTCGCCTATCTCGCGCTCGCCCGCGCCGATGCCGAGCGCGATGGCGACGGGCGCATCCCCGCGCTGTTCGGCATCGCCGGCACCGCGCTGCTGCCGGTCATCCGCTATTCGGTGCTGTGGTGGAACACGCTGCATCAGGGGCCGAGCATCACGCTGACCAAATCGACGATCGATCCGGCGATCCTGTGGCCGCTGGGCTTCACCGCCGGCGGGGCGAGCCTGTTGTTCGGCGCGATCGTGCTGATGCGGATGCGCACCGACCTCGCCCGGATCAAGGCCGAGGCGCGGCTGCGCCGGCGGGCGGCGATGCCGTGAACCACTGGCCGTTCATCCTCGCCGCCTATGGGCTGGGCGTCGGCGCGCTCGCTGTGCTCGCCGTCACCTCATGGATTGCGATGCGCCGCGCGGAGCGGCCGTGAGGGCCAAGAACCAGCGGCTGATGCTCGTCGTCCTCGCCATCGTCGCGGTCGTCGGCGCGGTGCTGCTCGCCATGTCGGCGCTGGGCGAGGAAGCCGCCTTCTTCTACGCCCCCGCCGATGCGAAGGCCGCGCCGATCGACAAGCCGGTGCGGCTGGGTGGCATGGTCGCCGCCGGATCGGTCGCCCATGCCGCCGACGGGGTCACGATTACCTTCACCGTCACCGACGGCACGGCATCGATCCCGGTCCGCTTCGCCGGTATCGCGCCGGACCTGTTCCGTGAAGGATCGGGCGTGGTCGCCGAGGGGCGCTTCGTCGCCGGCGGCGGCTTCGTCGCCGACAATCTGCTGGCCAAGCATGACGAGCGCTACATGCCGCCGCAGGCCGCCGGCGCGATGCACAAGACCGAAAGCCTGAAGCGATGATCGCCGAGGCCGGCCTCGCCGCGCTGTGGCTGGCGGCGGCGATGGCGCTGCTGCAACTGGCGATGGCGGCGATCGGCCTCTCGGCGCGTCATGACGATCCGCCACCGATCGCGGCGCAGCTCCTCGCCGCCGTCCGCCCGGTGGCGATGGTGCAGGCGCTGCTTGCCGCCGGAGCCTTCGCCGCGCTCCTCGCCGTCTTCGCGCGCACCGACTTGTCGGTGCTGCTGGTCGCCGAGAACAGCCACACCGCCAAGCCGATGCTCTACAAGATCGCCGCGACATGGGGCAATCATGAAGGGTCGATGCTGCTGTGGGTGACGGTGCTGGCGCTGGCGGGCGGCGGCATCGCGCTGTTCGAACGGCTGCTGGCGGTGCGCACCCATGTCGCGACCTTGGGCGGGCAGGCGGCGATCGCGCTCGGCTTCTATGCGTTCCTGCTGTTCGCCTCCAACCCGTTCGCCCGGCTGTCGCCCGCCGCGCCGGAAGGGCTGGGGCTGAACCCATTGTTGCAGGACCCCGGCCTCGCCTTCCACCCGCCGACGCTCTACCTCGGCTATGTCGGGCTGTCGGTCGCCTTCTCCTTCGCGATCGGCGCGCTGGTGACGCGCGACGTCGGCCGCGATTTCGCGCGCGCGATGCGGCCATGGGTGCTCGGCGCATGGGTATTCCTGACGATCGGCATCACCGCGGGCAGCTACTGGGCCTATTATGAGCTGGGCTGGGGCGGCTGGTGGTTCTGGGACCCGGTCGAGAACGCCTCGCTGATGCCGTGGCTCGCCGCCACCGCGCTGCTTCATTCGGTGACGGTGCTGGCGACCCGCGATGGCCTGCGTGCATGGACGATCATGCTGGCGGTCGTCGCCTTCTCGATGTCGATGGTCGGCACCTTCCTCGTCCGCTCGGGTATCCTGACCAGCGTCCATGCCTTTGCGGTCGATCCGAGCCGGGGCAGCTTCATCCTCGCGCTGTTGCTGCTCTACATTGGTGGCGCGCTGGCGCTGTTCGGGGCACGCATCGGCACGGTGCGGCAGGGGACGCTCTTCGACCCCGTCAGCCGCGAAGGCGCACTCGTTCTCAACAACCTGCTGCTGTCGGTCATCCTCGGCATCGTGCTGATCGGGACGCTTTATCCACTGGTGGCGCAGGCGTTCGGGGTGCAATTGTCGGTCGGCCCGCCGTTCTTCAACAAGGCGGCGGGGCCGGTGGCGCTGGCGCTGGTCGCCGCCACCGCGCTCGGCCCCAGCCTGCGCTGGCGGCGTGACAAGGGCCGCGCGGTCGCGCGACGGATGGCGCTGCCCGGCGGTGCCGCGCTGCTGACGCTGCTCGTGCTGATTTTCTCGACTGATGCCGGCGTGCTGCCGGTGCTCGGCCTGTCGCTCGCCGCCGGCCTCGCCGTCGCCAGCGTCCTGCCGATCGTCGGCCGCGTGCCGTGGCGCACGCCACTGTTCACCTGGGGCATGGTCGTCGCGCACTTCGGCGTGGCGGTCTCGCTTGCCGGCATGGCCGCCGACAGCGCGTTCACCGCCGAACGCCTCGTCGCCGCCAGCCCCGGCATCACCACCGCGATCGGCCCGTTCGCGATCCGCTTCGACGGGATCAAGCCGGTCGTCGGCCCCAACTGGTCGGCGGTGCAGGGCCGGCTGGTCGCGACGCGCGGGGAGGGGGCACCGTTCGTGCTGCGCCCCGAACAGCGCTTCTTCGCCAATCCCCCGACCGAGACGAGCGAGGCGGCGATCACCACCTTCGCCGACGGCCAGCTCTATGTCGTACTGGGGCGCGGCGACGGGGCGGGGCGGCGACAGCTCCGGCTGTGGTGGAAGCCGTTCGTGACGCTCATCTGGGCCGGCGGCGGGCTGATCGCATTGGGCGGGCTGTTGTCGCTCATCGGCCGTGTCCGCCGCCGCCGCCCGGTCCAGCGCGAGCGTTACGCATGACTCGCCGCATCCTGTGGGTGCCGCTGCTGGCGTTCGTCGTGCTGGCCGCGCTGTTCGCGTGGGCGCTGCCGCACGGACCGCAGGGCCAGGTACGCTCGCGCCTGATCGGCAAGCCCTTGCCCGCCTTCACTCTCGCGCCCGCCGTTCCCGGCAAGCCGGGCCTGTCGAACACCGGTCTGCGCGGGCAACCCCGCCTGCTCAACGTGTTCGCAAGCTGGTGCGTGCCCTGCGCCGCCGAAGCCCCGCAACTGGCGAAACTGCGCGCCGCCGGGGCGACGATCGACGCCATCGCCATCCGCGACACGCCCGCCGAGATCGCCCGCTTCCTCGCCGACTATGGCGATCCCTATGCCGCGATCGGCGACGACAAGGCGAGCGCGGTCCAGCTCGCACTCGGATCGTCGGGCGTCCCCGAAACCTTCGTGATCGACGGGCAGGGGCGCATCGCCCATCAGCATATCGGCGCGATCCGCGACGAGGATGTACCGGTCCTGCTTGCGAAACTGAAGGAAGCCGAATGATCCGCTTCCTCGCCCCCGTCGCGCTGTTGATCGCCGGCCCCGCCGCCGCCCAGTCGCGCGTGCCGCCCCCCGCGCTCGCCGACACGCAACTGCCCGATCCGGCGCGCGAGGCGGAGGCGAAGGCGCTGATGGAAACGCTGCGCTGCCTCGTCTGTCAGGGCCAGTCAATCGCCGACAGCGATGCCGACATGGCCGCCGACATGCGCGCGCTGGTCCGTGGCCGCATCGCGGCGGGCGACCGCCCGGTCGCGGTGCGCGACTGGCTGATCGAACGCTATGGCGACTATGTGAGCTACGATCCGCCGCTGTCGTCCGCCACCGGACCGCTGTGGATCGCGCCGCTCGTGCTGGTCGCGCTTGGCGGCTGGCTCGCCTCGCGCAGTTTCCGGCGGCGGCGATGAGCGGCTGGCTGATCCTCGCTGCGCTCGGCGGCGGCGTCTTCGCCATCCTAGCGGCCCTGCGCGTCGGCCGTCCGCTGTGGAGCTTCGTCGGCGCGGCGCTGATGCTGGGCGCGGCGGGCTATGCGTGGCAGGGGCGTCCTTCGCTCGCCGGTGCCCCGCGCGAAGCGGCACGCGCGCGCCTGCCCGACGATCTCGCCGCCGACGATCTGCGCGACGCGATGTGGGGCCGCTTCACCTACGACTATGCCTATGCCGTCGCCGCCGACGGCCTTGCCAAATCGGGCGCGAACGAGGCGGCGGTCGGCGCGCTGCTCGGCGGGTTGCAGGGCGCACCGCAAAGCGCGCGGCTGTGGACCCGGCTCGGCAGCGCGATCCTCGCGCACGACGGCGGCCGGGTCCTGTCGCCCGCCGCCCGCCTCGCGTTCGATCGCGGGCTGACGCTCGCCCCGGACCATCCCGCGCCGTATTTCTATTACGGCATGGCGCTGATGCAAACCGGCGACCTGCCCGGTGCGAAGCGCGCATGGCTGGCGTCACTGGCGCGGACACGGCGCGACGCCAGCTATCGTGAGGATTTGGCGGTGCGGCTGGTGTTGCTCGACCGGCTGATGGCGATGCAGAAGGGTCGGTAGGTCAGCTCCTGACCTGTCCGTCTCGTTACAACCTTGTAAAACACGTCATCCCAGCGAAGGCTGGGATCTCATGGAGCAATCGCGCGACGCGAGCCGCGAGAGACTCCAGCTTTCGCCGGGGTGACGGTTCGGGGCGGATGGCGGAGCGTTCAGAAGAAGTTTGGTTCGCGCGGAGGCGCGGAGGCGCGGAGATGTCGTGCTTGATGCCACGTCACCCGCGCCAGCGGCCTGTCATTGTCGGCAACCGTGAGCGCAGGGGTCTCCCGAACGCGAAGGTGGTGCCGCATCTCCAACCCCTCCGCGCCTCCGCGCGAACCAACCTTACTTTACCTCATTCCTTCCCGCGCCCGGTCTTCTCCTGCAACGCATCGATCCGCTTCGACGCATCGGCCTTGGTCAGCGAATCATCGAACGGCTCGCCCGCTTCCTCGCTCAGCGTTTTCAGGTACGACGCCTGCGCCCCGGTCATCGCCTCGTCACCGGTGGTCCAGTCGTCGGGGTCCTTTTCCGCGTTCGAAAAGGGTTCGCTCTTGGGGTTCTGTTGCTCGGACATGGGCAGGTTCCTTTCGCCATGCCCAACCCCGGACGTTCGGTTTTCGTTCCCGTCACGTCACCGCGTTGCGCACCCGGTACGCCGGGTCGTCGTAGCGCCGTTCAGCCATGATCGCCGCCAGCACCTCGACCGCGCGCCACAGGTCGCCGAAACTGTTGTAGAGCGGCGCGAAGCCCAGCCGGATCACGTCGGGCGCGCGGAAATCGACGATCACCTGTTCGGCGATCAACGCCTGCGCAATGCCGTAGGCAGAAGGGTGGCGGAACGACACATGGCTCCCCCGCGACCCGGCGGCGCGCGGCGACACCAGTTCCAGCCCTTCGCACCGCGCCTCGACCAGCGCGATACACGCATCGCCCAGCGCCCGCGACTTGGCGACCAACGCGGTGAAATCGACCGGTCCGAACACATCGACCCCGCTCTCCAGCGCGGCCAGCCCGAGGATCGACGGCGTCCCGCACTGGAAGCGTCCGATGTCGCCCGCCGGGCGATAGTCGTCGTCGAACGCGAACGGCGCGGCATGCCCCATCCACCCCGACAAGGGCGACTGCAACGCCGCCTGATGCCGCCCAGCGACATACAGGAACGCCGGCGCGCCGGGTCCGCCGTTCAGATATTTATAGCCGCACCCGACCGCCAGATCGGCGTTGCACCCGTTCAGGTCTACCGGCACCCCGCCGACGCTATGGCTCAAATCCCACAGCACCAGCGCGCCGTTGGCCTGCGCAGCGGCGGTGATCGCCGCCATGTCGAGCATCCGGCCGGTCTTGTAATGGACATGGGTCAGCATCACCACCGCGACCCGCTCGTCGATCGCCGCGACGATCTGATCCGCCGGCACGGTGCGCAGTTCGGCGTCGCCCACGCTCCACGCCGCCCCTTCGGCAACATACAGGTCGGTCGGGAAATTGCCCGGTTCGGACAGGATGACGTTGCGCCCGCCCTGCGCCTTCAGTCCCGCGACCAGCAGCTTGTAAAGATTGACCGAGGTCGAATCGGCCACCAGCACCTCGTCGGCCCTGGCCCCGATCAGCGGCGCGATCTTTGCCCCCACCCGCTTTGCCGCGCCGATCCAGTCGTGGCTGTTCCAGCTTCGGATCAGCCCTTCGCCCCATTCGCGCGTCACCACCGCCTGCATCCGCTCGGGCGTCGCCGTGGGCAGCGCGCCCAGCGAATTGCCGTTGAGATACACCAGCCCATCGGGAAGGGCGAACCGCGCCCGCATCGTCCGCAGCGGATCGGCGGCATCGTGCGCAAGGAAATCGTCGTGGATCACAATGCCTGCCTGACACTCAGGAGTTCGGGAAAAAACACCTCGCCGACCACCTTCGCCAGATAGGGGACACCCGCGCTCCCGCCGGTGCCGCGCTTGAAGCCGATGATCCGCTCGATCGTCTTCAAATGCCCGAAGCGCCACAATTGCACCCGGTATTCGAGGTCGACCAGCTTCTCGGCCAGCTCGTACAGGTCCCAATAGCGTTCCGACTGGCCATAGACCTGCGCCCACGCCGCCTCGACCTCGGCCGATGCCTGATAGGGCAGGGTGAAGTCGCGCTCCAGCCGGTCGGCCGGAACCCCGAACCCCCGCCGCGCGAGCAGCCGCAATGCCTCGTCATACAGGCTGGTCCGCGTGAGCGCCTCCCGCAACACCTCCTGCGCGGGGACGTCGCCGTCATGTGCCGCCAGCATCGCTGCGTTCTTGGCCCCCAGCATATATTCGAGCAGCCGGTACTGCACCGACTGGAACCCCGAACTGCCGCCCAGTCGCCCGCGCATCGCCGAATAATCCGCCGGGGTGATCGTGGCCAGCACGTCCCAGCTCTGGATCAACTGCTGCTGCACCCGCGCCACCCGCGCCATCATCTTGAACGCCGCGCCCAGCCGGTCCTGCATCAACGCCTGCCGCGCCGCCTCCAGCTCGTGCAGGCACAGCTTGATCCACAGTTCGGACGTCTGATGGATAACGATGAACAGCAGTTCGTCATGCGTTTCCGACAGCGGCTCCTGCGCGTCCAGCACCTTGTCGAGCCGCAGATAGCTCGAATAGGTCGGGCCTTGCCGGGGCGGGGCAGGGCGGTCGGTTTCGCGGGTCTCCATCTCAGTGGCCGGTCGGCCCACCGATGTCGCGGAAGCTGTCGGGCACGTCGGTGCGCGGATGGCCCGAGGGGGTCGGCAGCGGCTCGATCACCGCGCTCTCGGGCTTGTCGAACCCGCCCTCCCATTTCGCGACGACGCTGGCGGCAATCGCGTTGCCGATCACGTTGGTCGCGGTGCGCCCCATGTCGAGGAAGTGGTCGACCGCGAGGATCAGCAGCAACCCCGCCTCGGGGATATTGAACATGCCCAGGGTCGCGGCGATCACGACCAGGCTGGCGCGCGGCACGCCGGCGATGCCCTTGGACGTCACCATCAGCACCAGCAGCATGGTAATCATCTGCGTCCAGCTCAGGTCGATGCCGTACGCCTGCGCGATGAAGATCGACGCGAACGTCATGTACATCATCGACCCGTCGAGGTTGAACGAATAGCCCAGCGGCAGCACGAAGCTGGCGATGCGCGGCGGCACCCCGAACCGGTCCAATGCCTCCAGCGTGCGCGGATAGGCGGCCTCCGACGACGCGGTCGAAAAGCCGAGCAGGATCGGATCGCGCAGATAGCGCAGCAACATCCCCGTGCGCGGCCCGATGATGAGGAACGCGACGCCGATCAGCGCCGCCCACAGCACGGCAAGCCCCAGATAGAAGCTGCCCATGAAATAGGCGAGGTCGCCGATCACCCCCGGCCCGCGCTCGGCCAGCGTGCCCGCCACGGCGGCGAACACCGCCAGCGGCGCGACGCGCATCACATAGTCGGTGATCTGGAGCATCACCGCCACCAGCCCTTCGAGCGCGCGGACGAGCGGCGCGCCCTTGTCGCCCACCGCCGTCAGCGCAACGCCGACGAACACCGAAAAGACGACGATCTGCAAGATCTCGTTGGTCGCCATCGCCTCGAAGCTCGACGCGGGCACAAGATGCGCCACGAAGTCCTTGAGATTGAACGCCGCCTTCGCCACCCCGGCATCCGCTGCTACCGGCGGCAACGGCAGCCCCAGGCCCACGCCCGGCTGCAACAGATTGACCAGCAACAGGCCCAGCGTCAGCGACACGAGGCTCGCGCCGATGAACCACGTCAGCGACCGCAGCCCCACGCGCCCCAGCGCCGAACTGTCGCCCATATGCGCGATCCCGACGACCAGCGTCGAGAATACCAGCGGCGCGATAATCATCTTGATGAGCCGCAGGAACAGCGTCGTCACGATCGAGAAATAGCCCGCGATTTCCTTCAACCGCGCGCTGCCCGCCCCGCCGCCGTCGTCGATCCCCGCGTTCAGCGCCCAGCCGAGCACGAGGCCCGCCACCAGCGCGATGAGGATATAGGTCGTGAGCCGCTTGGCCATTCAAAGGTTTCCCGGTCGATGTCGCGCGCAAAGGGACGGGATTGCGGCTCCAAGGTCAACCCCCGCTTGGCAAGTCGCCCGCCGCTGCGTATCGAGCGTGGTCATGACCTCCACCAACGATGTCCGCCGCTCGTTCCTCGACTTCTTTGCCAGCGAAGGCCATGCCCGCGTGCCCTCGGCGCCGCTGGTGCCGCAGAACGATCCGACGCTGATGTTCGTCAATGCGGGCATGGTGCCGTTCAAGAACGTGTTCACCGGCCTCGAAAGCCGGCCCTACACCACCGCCACCTCTTCGCAGAAATGCGTCCGCGCCGGCGGCAAGCACAACGACCTCGACAATGTCGGCTATACCGCGCGGCATCACACCTTCTTCGAGATGCTCGGCAATTTCTCGTTCGGCGATTATTTCAAGGAACAGGCGATCCTGAACGCCTGGACGCTGCTCACCCGCGACTGGGGGCTGGCCCCGGAGAAGCTGACCGCGACCGTCTATCACACCGACGACGAAGCGTTCGACCTGTGGAAGAAGATCGCCGGCCTCCCCGATCACAAGATCATCCGCATCCCCACCAAGGACAATTTCTGGGCGATGGGCGACAGCGGCCCGTGCGGCCCGTGTTCGGAAATCTTCTACGACCACGGCGACCACATCCCCGGTGGTCCTCCGGGCAGCCCCGACGAGGACGGCGACCGTTTCGTCGAGATCTGGAACCTCGTGTTCATGCAGTTCGAGCAGGACGCCAACGAGATCGTCGGCGAACTGCCCAAGAAGTCGATCGACACCGGCATGGGGCTGGAGCGCATCGCCGCCGTCATGCAGGGCGTCTCGGACAATTACGACACCGACACGTTCAAGGCGCTGATCGCCGCATCGTGCGAATTGACCGGCACGCGCGCGCAAGGCGAGACGCAGGCCAGCCACCGCGTCATCGCCGATCACCTGCGCGCGTCGGGCTTCCTGATCGCCGATGGCGTCCTGCCCGCCGCCGATGGCCGGGGCTATGTGCTCCGCCGCATCATGCGACGCGCGATGCGCCATGCCCATCTGCTCGGCGCCAAGGACCCGTTGATGCACCGCCTCGTCGGGTCGCTGGTGTCGGAAATGGGCGCGGCCTATCCCGAGCTGGTTCGCGCGCAGCCGCTGATCGAAGCGACGCTGAACCAGGAGGAAACCCAGTTCCGCCGTACGCTCGACAAGGGGCTGAAACTGCTCGACGAGGCGACCACCGGCTTCGCGCCCGGCGCGACGCTGGCCGGCGAAACCGCGTTCAAGCTCTATGACACCTTCGGTTTCCCCTATGATCTGACCGAGGATGCGCTGCGCGCGCAGGGGTTCGCAGTCGATCGTGCCGGCTTCGACGCGGCGATGGCCGAACAGAAGCGCGCCGCGCGCGCGGCATGGAAGGGATCGGGGGCCAAGGCGTCCGACGAGG
Organism: Sphingomonas sp. Leaf4; assembly: GCF_920939515.1. Classification (NCBI taxonomy): domain Bacteria; kingdom Pseudomonadati; phylum Pseudomonadota; class Alphaproteobacteria; order Sphingomonadales; family Sphingomonadaceae; genus Sphingomonas; species Sphingomonas sp. Leaf4. The sequence goes on from NZ_CAKLBB010000005.1 coordinate 159,689, forward strand.
TGTGGTTCGACGTACTCGAAACCGCCGGGCCGACCGAGTTCATCGGCTATTCGGTCGAAGCGGGCGAGGGACAGGTCGTCGCGATCCTGAAGGACGGCGAGCGCGTCGAGCACGCGGCGGCGGGCGACGAGGTCCTGATCCTCACCAACCAGACGCCGTTCTACGCCGAAAGCGGCGGTCAGGTCGGCGACGCCGGCACGATGACCACCGACGCCGGCTTGCAGGCGACCGTCACCGACACCGCCAAGCAGCTCGGCAAGCTCCACGCTCATGTCGTGACGATCGGCGCCGGCAGCGTGAAGCTCGGCGACAGCGTCGCGCTAACAATCGACACCCAGCGGCGCGCCGCAATCCGCGCCAACCATTCGGCAACGCATTTGCTGCACGAGGCGCTGCGCCAGCGGCTCGGCACCCATGTCGCGCAAAAGGGATCGATGGTCGCCCCCGAACGCCTGCGCTTCGACTTTTCGCAGCCCTCGCCGATCGCGGCGGACGCGCTCGCCCTGGTCGAAACCGACGTCAATGCGCAGGTGCGCGGCAACGGCAGCGTCACCACCCGGCTGATGACCCCCGACGACGCGATCGCGATGGGCGCGATGGCGCTGTTCGGCGAGAAATACGGCGATGAGGTTCGCGTCGTCGCGATGGGCGAGGATGCCGACGGCACCTATTCGATCGAACTGTGCGGCGGCACCCATGTCCGCGCGCTGGGCGAGATCGGCGTCTTCAAGATCGTGTCCGAAGGCGCGGTGTCCTCGGGCATCCGCCGCGTCGAGGCGCTGACCGGCGAAGCCGCGCGCCAGTGGCTCGGCAACCGCGACGCGAAGCTGCGCGAAGCCGCCGCTGCCTTGAAGGCCACTCCCGACGAAGTCCCCGCGCGCGTCGCGCAACTCGTCGAGGACCGCCGCCGGCTGGAGCGTGAACTCGCCGATGCCAAAAAGGCGCTCGCCATGGGCGGCGGGGCAGGGGCCGCACCCGCCGGCCCCGAACAGGTCGGCGACGTGGCGTTCTTGGGCCAAGTCATCGACGGCCTCGATGCGAAGGCGCTGCGCGGCACGATCGACGAAGCCCGCACCCGCGTGCCCAGCGGCGTCGTCGCGCTGGTCGCGGTCAACGACGGCCGCGCCTCGGTCGGCGTCGGCGTGTCGAGCAACCTCACCGCCCGCATCAGCGCGGTCGATCTGGTCAAGGCGGCGGTGGCGGCACTCGGCGGACAGGGCGGCGGCGGCCGCCCCGACATGGCGCAGGGCGGCGGTCCTGACGGCACCAAGGCCGGCGAAGCGATCGCCGCGATCAAGTCCCTGATCACCGGCTAACCTTTCCCTCTCCCCCGAAAGGGGAGAGGGATGCGAAGACTTGGTCTTTGCAGAAGCAAAGGCCTAGTCGAAGCTGGGAGAGGGGCAGGCGCTTGCATCGCAAGCGCGCGAGCCTTCGGCTCGCTCAATGCGCGCCAGCTTTTGGCTCACCTGCACCGAAACGTCGCCCCAGCGAAGGCTGGGGCCTCCAGCGGCTCCTGCCCTGTATCCACCCGGGAGATCCCGGCCTTCGCCGGGATGACGCCTGCTTTGGGGTGGATCGGTCTACGACCAGCAAGCAAACAAGCCGGCGCACGGCCGACCGCCGACGACGGTGGCTGTCCTACACCCCCGAGCGCCGCTATCCTGACCGCAGCTCTTTCCCACCGTCGTATTTCGCAGCCCCGAAACCTGCCCCAATTTCGCCTACATTCGCATCGCAAGTGTAAACTTTGTAAACTTTGGACCGTCAGCACAGGGTATCCTTAGCTCTCCCCCACCCGCCGCAACCGCCGAATCCGCGGTTCGCGCTCCAGACTGGCCTGCGCGCGGATCGACTGGCGCAATTCGTCGCGCTTTTCGTGGATCGATGCGATCACCGGCCCCATCGCCACGCCCAGATCGACCAGCACCGCTTCCGACAGTTGCAGCGATGATTCCAGCGTCTCGGGCACCGCGTCGCTGACTCCGGCGGCATAGAGTTCCGCCGCATGCGCCGCATCGCGGGCGCGGGCGAGGATCGTCAGCCCCGGCACCCATCCACGCACCCGCCGCGTCAGCCGGACGGTCAGCACCGGATCGTCCATCGTCAGCACCAGCGCAGTCGCCCGCCCCAGATCGAGCCGGTCGACCAGCTCGGATCGCGACACGTCGCCGAACAGGATCGGATGCCCCTCGGCCCGCGCCTGCGCGACATTGTCGATGTCCGAATCGACCGCGATATACGGTTTGCCGTGGGTCTTGAGCATCTCGGCCACCAGCCGCCCGACCCGGCCGAAGCCGATGATGACCACGCCCGATCCGGCAGCTTCCGGGGCAGGGGGCTCCTCGCCGCCGGTGCGCGTCTCGATCCGCCGCGACGCGCGCTTGCCGATCATCGCCAGCAGCGGGGTGATCGTCAGGCCGATCGCCGTCACCGTCTGCCAGAAGGCGGCGGTCGACGGCAGGATGAGCTGCGCCTGCGTCGCCGCCGCCAGCACGATCAGCGTGGTTTCCGAGGGACTCGCCATCAGCAGCCCGGTTTCGGTCGCGGTGCCCGGCCGCACGCCGTTCAGCCACAACAGCCCGCTCGTCACCAGCGCCTTGACCACCACGACCCCGGCGATCGCGCCGAGCAGCGACCCCCAATTGTCGATGATCGTCGCGATGTCGAGGCTCATGCCGATGGTGATGAGGAACACGCCCAGCGCCAGCCCCTTGAACGGCGCGGTGATGACCTCGACCTCGCTGTGATATTCGGTCTCGGCGATCAGCAGGCCGGCGAGCAGCGCGCCGACGATCGGGGACAGCCCGGCGGCGGTCGTCACCAGACTGGCGACGATCACAACCAGCAGGCTGGCCGAAAGAAACAGCTCGGGGCTCTTGGTCCGCGCCGCCTGCGCGAACAGCTTGGGCAGCACCAGCCGTCCCGCCACATACAGGCCGACGACGCTCAAACCGCCCCACATCGCGGTGGTGGCAAGGTTGGTCCAGCCATCCTCGCTCGCGGTCGGGGCCAGCGCGCCCAATGCGAAGATGATCGGCACCAGCGCCAAATCCTCGAACAACAGCATCGCGAAGGCGGTGCGTCCGACCGGCCCGGTCGTCCCCGCCATCGGCAGCACCAGCGCGGTCGACGACAAGGCGAGCGCAAGGCCGAGGCCGATCGCCCCGGCGGTCCCCTGACCCAGCAGCATCAGCGCGATGCCGATCAGCAGCCCCGACCCGATCAGTTCGGCCGCGCCCAGCCCGAAAACCAGCCGCCGCATCGCGAACAGGCGCTTGAACGAAAGCTCCAGGCCAATGGAAAACAACAACAGGATGATGCCGAACTCGGCGAACGGCTCGATCGAATGGCGATCGGTGATGGTGACGTGATAGAGCCACGGCAGACGCGACACCAGCGCGCCCAGCCCGAACGGGCCGACCAATACGCCCACCAAAATGAACCCGATAACCGGATTGACCCGGAACCGCGCGAAGGCGGGGATGACGAGGCCGGCGGCCCCCAGGATGACCAGCGAATCGCTGAACGGCGTCGAATCGATCGGAAGCGGCATGGGCGCATTGTTGCGGATGCGGCACGGCCGCGGCAACCGCCCAAACGCAGGAACGGCGCCCACCCCGTCGGAGTGGACGCCGTGCCGTCATCGCCAGGGCGTGTGGATCAGCCCTGCGACCCCATCGCCGCTTCGAGGTTCAGGCGAACCTGCTCGAAGAACTGCTCGGTCGTCATCCACGGCTGGTTCGGCCCGATCAGGATCGCGAGATCCTTGGTCATGTGGCCGGCCTCGACCGTCTCGATGCAGACCCGCTCGAGCGTCTCGGCGAACTTCGTCACCTCAGGCGTGTCGTCGAACTTGCCGCGATACTTCAGGCCGCCGGTCCATGCGAAGATCGACGCGATCGGGTTGGTCGAGGTCGCCTTGCCCTGCTGGTGCTGGCGATAATGGCGGGTGACGGTGCCGTGCGCCGCTTCCGCCTCGATCGTCTTGCCGTCCGGCGACATGAGCACCGAGGTCATGAGGCCCAGCGAACCGAACCCTTGCGCGACCTGATCCGACTGCACGTCGCCGTCATAGTTCTTGCAGGCCCAGACGAACTCGCCGTGCCACTTGAGCGCCGATGCGACCATGTCGTCGATCAGGCGGTGCTGATATTCGATGCCGGCGGTCTGGAACTTGTCCTTGAACTCGGCGGCGAACACTTCCTCGAAAATGTCCTTGAAGCGGCCGTCATAGGCCTTGAGGATCGTGTTCTTGGTCGACAGATACACCGGCCAGCCGCGACCCAGACCATAGTTCATCGACGCACGCGCGAAGTCGCGGATCGATTCGTCGAGATTGTACATGCCCATGGCGACGCCGGCGGCGGGGAAGTCGAACACTTCCTCCTCGATGACCTGTCCGTCGGTGCCTTCCCACTTCATGGTCAGCTTGCCGGCACCGGGCACCTTGAAATCGGTTGCCTTGTACTGGTCGCCGAACGCATGACGGCCGACGACGATCGGCTTGGTCCAGCCGGGGATCAGGCGCGGCACGTTCGAGATCACGATCGGCTCGCGGAAGACCACGCCGCCGAGGATGTTGCGGATCGTCCCGTTGGGCGAACGCCACATCTTCTTCAGGCCGAATTCCTCGACGCGCTGTTCGTCGGGGGTGATGGTGGCGCACTTCACGCCCACGCCATACTTCTGGATCGCCTTGGCGCTGTCGACGGTGATCTTGTCGTCGGTCTCGTCGCGCTTCTCGATGCCGAGATCGTAATAGTCGAGGTCGATCTCGAGATAGGGCTGGATCAGGCGTTCGCGAATCCATGCCCAGATGATGCGGGTCATCTCGTCGCCGTCGATCTCGACGACGGGGGTTTTGACCTTGATCTTCGCCATATAGCTCTCTCGATTTCGTTGGAGTTGGACGGGCCTTACGGACTGGATCGGCTTCGATCAACCGCATCGCGCCATGGGGCGGTTGTCAGCACGGCTTGCCTTGGGTACACCACGCTTCATGGCATCGCTCGAAAAGCCCGCGGTCGGCACCACGACCGTCAAGTGGCGCTGGCCCTCGGTTCATCCCGAAGGGTACAAATACGTCCTCATCGCCGCCGGCATCACCGCCTTCTTCGCCGCCATGGCGTGGGAAACGCTGGCATGGCCGATGGGCCTCGTGACGCTGTGGGTCGCATCGTTCTTCCGCGATCCCGTTCGTACCACCCCGCAGGGCGAGGGATTGATCGTGGCGCCGGCCGACGGGCTCGTCACCATGATCCAGCGGGTGGAACTGCCGCCCGAGCTGCGCGGGGCCAACGGCCTGGGCGATGCGCCGCTGGTGCGCGTGTCGATCTTCATGTCGGTGTTCGACGTCCATATCAACCGCACCCCGATCGCCGGGACCATCCGGCAGGTCGTCTATATCTCGGGCAAGTTCCTCAACGCCGATCTCGACAAGGCGAGCGACGAGAACGAACGCCAGCATATCGTGGTCGAGGGGCTGAACGGCCAGCGCGTCGGCTTCACCCAGATCGCGGGCCTCGTCGCCCGGCGGATCGTCGGTTTCGTGAAGCCCGGAGACATCGTCGCGGCGGGTCAGCGGATCGGCCTGATCCGCTTCGGCAGCCGGGTCGACGTCTATCTGCCCGACGGGATCGAGCCACAGGTGGCGCTCGGCCAGCGCAGCGTCGCCGGGGAAACCGTGCTTGGGCGGCCCGGGATCGCCGCCGCGACCGGGATCGCGCAATAACCATGCGACCACCGCTTCCCGGCCGGGGTATCCCGCTGCGCGCGATCGCGCCCAATGCCGTCACCGCACTCGCGCTGTGTTCCGGCCTGACCGGCATCCGCTTCGCCATCGGGCAGGACTGGGAGCGCGCCGTCCTGATGGTGCTGCTGGCCGGAGTCCTCGACGGGATCGACGGGCGAGTGGCACGAATGGTGCGCGGCGAAAGCCGCTTCGGCGCCGAGCTCGATTCGCTGTCCGACGCGATTTCGTTCGGGGTGTCGCCGGCGCTCATCATCTATTTATGGGCGTTGCTGGCCGAACCCCGCATCGGCTGGATCGTCTGCCTCGTCTATGCGGTCTTCACCGCGCTGCGACTCGCCCGGTTCAACGCCCGGATCGACATCGCGGACCAGCCACACAAGTCGGCGGGGTTCCTGACCGGCATTCCGGCACCGGCTGGCGCCGGTCTGGCGATGCTGCCGCTCTATGTCTGGATCTGGAGTGGCGAGGAACTGTTCCGCTCGCCGTGGATCGTCGCGCCATGGATCGCGCTGATCGCGTTCCTGATGGTGTCCAGCGTGGCGACCTATAGTTGGTCGTCGCTGAAACTGCGCCGGAACATCCGGTTCGAGGCGATAGGTCTGGTTGTCGTCGTCGCGGCAGCACTGGTATCGGCGCCCTGGCAGACGTTGACGCTGGTGTGCGTCGCCTATCTGGCGACGATCCCCTTGAGCATCCGCAGCTTCGCCAAGGTCAGGCGGCAGCGCGAAGCCGCACTGCCGCAGGCGTAACCGCGCGCTGGCGGATAACGCCGCGCCGCGAGGTCAGCCGTACCGAGGGAAGCGGGTCGACCATCGTCTGCCCCGATCCCTGACGCAGCAGGTCGATGATGCGCCCGCGAGCGGGAAGGATCGTGCCGACGATCGCGCCAATGGCGATAAAGAAGGCGATGGCGAAAACCAGCGAGGCAAACAGGGCCATCTCGTAACTCCCCGAGTTGCGGGCTGACGATCATGCCCGCGGCGGATTGAACCACCGGGTTCTGCCCGGGTTCCGCAATCCGCTTCCGATCGCTTTATGTTCTCATATCGTTCCATCGGTCAAGACTTGATCGGTACGGCAGCGTGCGCTAAGGGCGCTCCCCTCAACCCCACATGGGAAGCGCACATACCGGTGCCCGGACCTTCGGTCCAATCAAGGGTTCCTGCTTCCCAGAGGATCAACCGGAAGGAATTATCCTATGGCGGCACCTGTCGTCACCATGCAGGCCCTGCTCGAATCGGGCGCGCACTTCGGCCACCAGACCCACCGCTGGAACCCGAAGATGAAGCCGTATATCTTCGGCGACCGCAACGGCGTTCACATCCTCGACCTGTCGCAGACCGTGCCGCTGTTCGCGCGCGCACTGGAATTCGTGTCGTCGACCGTGGCGTCGGGCGGCAAGGTCCTGTTCGTCGGCACCAAGCGTCAGGCGCAGGAGCCGATCGCCGAGTCCGCGCGCAAGTCGGGCCAGCATTTCGTCAACCACCGCTGGCTGGGCGGCATGCTCACCAACTGGAAGACGATCAGCAACTCGATCAAGCGTCTCAAGGCGCTCGAAGAGCAGCTCTCGGGCGACACGCACGGCCTAACCAAGAAGGAAGTGCTGAACCTGACGCGCGAGAAGGACAAGCTCGAGATGTCGCTCGGCGGCATCCGTGATCTGGGCGGCATTCCCGACATCATGTTCGTGATCGACGCGAACAAGGAAGAGCTGGCGATCAAGGAAGCCAACACGCTCGGTATCCCGGTCGTCGCGATCCTCGATTCGAACGTGTCGCCGGACGGCATCGCCTTCCCGGTTCCCGCGAACGACGACGCAAGCCGTGCGATCCGCCTGTATTGCGAAGCGATCGCGATCGCCGCGACCCGTGGCGGCCAGCAGGCGATGGCGCATTCGGGCCGTGACCTCGGTGCGATGGACGAACCGCCGGCGGAAGAGGCGCTGACCGCCGAGCCGGAACATCCGGCCGCCGCGACCACCCCGGAAACCGCGGGTGAGGGCGAGCGTCAGATCGACGCCTGACCTGTCACGGAACTGACGTGCGGGCGGGGCAGGGCGGGACACGCGCTGCCTCGCCCGCAACTATATTCAACACCTGATATTCCTAGGAGCCAAGCCATGGCAGAAGTTACCGCCGCCGCCGTCAAGGAACTGCGTGAGCGCTCGGGCGCCGGCATGATGGACTGCAAGAAGGCGCTGTCCGAGAACAACGGTGACATGGAAGCCGCCGTCGACTGGCTGCGTACCAAGGGCCTCGCCGCCGTCGCCAAGAAGTCGAGCCGCACCGCCGCCGAAGGTCTCGTCGGCCTCGCCGTTGCCGGCACCAAGGGTGTCGCGGTCGAAGTGAACAGCCAGACCGATTTCGTCGCCAAGAACGAGCAGTTCCAGGGCTTCGTGCGCAGCGTCGTCGCGATCGCGCTCGAATCGGGCGACGATATTGAAGCGCTGAAGGCGCAGCCGATGCCGAACGGCGGCACCGTCGAGGACGCGCTGGTCGCGAGCATCTCGACGATCGGTGAGAACCAGGTGCTGCGTCGCGCGAAGGCGGTCGAAGTGTCGCAGGGCGCGGTGATCCCGTACGTCCACAACGCCGCAGCTCCGGGCCTCGGCAAGATCGGCGTGCTCGTCGCACTCGAATCGGATGCGGGCGTCGACGTGCTCGAACCGCTCGGCAAGCAGATCGCGATGCACATCGCGGCTGCCTTCCCGCTGGCGCTGTCGGTCGAGGCGCTGGACCCCGAGGTCGTGGAACGCGAAGCGGCGATCCTGCGCGAGAAGAACGCCGAAAAGATCGTCGGCAAGTCGGCCGAGGTCGCCGAGAAGATTCTCAACGGCCCGATCGAGAAGTTCAAGAAAGAGAACGCGCTGCTGACGCAGGCGTTCGTCATGGACGGCAAGACGCCGGTCGCCGACGTGGTCGCCAGCGCCGCCAAGGATGCCGGCACGACGATCGTGCTCAAGGACTATGTCCGCTTCCAGCTCGGTGAAGGCATCGAGAAGGAAGAGAGCGATTTCGCCGCCGAAGTCGCCGCAACGGCCGGCCTGACCAAATAAGGTCCGGGCTTTTCGTGCGCGCCGCGGGCCGTGGGGACAGACCGTCCCTGCGGCCCGTTTCGCATCGGCATAACGTCGCTTGGCTTTGTGGGCGGCCCCGTCTAGGGTCCGCCGCGCTCCCGACAGATCATCTTGCAGGTTCCATGACCCGTCCCCGTTTCAATCGCATCCTCCTGAAATTGTCGGGCGAAGTCCTGATGGGATCGCAACAGTTCGGCATTGATCCGGCGATGTGCGACCGTGTCGCGCGCGAGATTCAGGCGGCCCGCAGCGAGGGGCATGAGGTCTGCATCGTCGTCGGCGGCGGCAATATCTTCCGTGGTGTCGCGGGCGCGGCGCAGGGCTTCGAGCGCGCCAGCGCCGATTACATGGGCATGCTGGCGACCGTGATGAACGCGCTCGCCATGCAGAATGCGCTCGAGCAGATCGGCGTCGAAACCCGCGTCCAGTCGGCGATCCCGATGGCATCGGTGTGCGAGCCCTATATCCGCCGTCGTGCGGTGCGGCATATGGAAAAGGGCCGCGTCGTGATCTTCGCCGCCGGCACCGGCAGCCCGTTCTTCACCACCGACACCACCGCCGCGTTGCGCGCCGCCGAAATGGGCTGCGAAGCGCTGTTCAAGGGTACCAGCGTCGACGGCGTGTACGATGCCGATCCCAAGAAGGTGCCGACCGCGACCCGCTACGACACGCTCGGCTTCGGCCAAGTGCTGGCCGACGACCTGAAGGTCATGGACGCATCGGCGGTTGCGTTGTGCCGCGATAACAATATTCCGATCGTCGTTTTCAACATCCGTGACGAGGGCAACCTTGCCGCCGTCTTGGCGGGCGATGGCACGTCGACGATCGTTCAGAACAACGCTTGATAGATAAGGAAGATCGTTATGGCCGCCTATAACAAGGCCGATCTGGAGCGCCGCATGGCCGGTGCCGTCGAATCGCTGAAGGGCGATTTGGGCGGCCTGCGCACCGGTCGCGCCTCGGTGTCGCTGCTCGATCCGGTGACGGTCGAGGTCTATGGCTCGCACATGCCGCTCAACACCATCGCCACCGTCTCGGTGCCCGAGCCGCGCATGTTGTCGGTGCAGGTGTGGGACAAGTCGAACGTCGGCCCTGCCGACAAGGCGATCCGCTCGGCCGGTCTCGGCCTCAACCCGATCGTCGACGGCCAGACGCTGCGTCTGCCAATCCCCGATCTGACCGAGGACCGGCGCAAGGAACTGGCCAAGCTTGCCGGCAAATATGCCGAATCCGCGCGGATCGCGGTGCGCAACGTGCGCCGCGACGGGATGGAGAGCCTGAAGACCGACGAGAAGAAGGGCGTCTATTCGGAAGACGAGCGGAAGCGCTTGGAGACCGAAGTGCAGAAGATGACCGACGCGACCATCGCCGACCTCGATGCGGCGGCGAGCGCGAAGGAAAAGGAAATCCTCGGCAAGTGACGCCGTTCGCCGCGCGCGCCTCGGCTCCCTCGGTCCAGCGCCCGGAGCCGGGCCTGCCCGTTCCCCGCCACGTCGCGATCATCATGGACGGCAACGGCCGCTGGGCGAAGGCCCGGCGACTGCCGCGCATCGCCGGCCATCGCCAGGGGGTGGAGGCGGTCCGCCGCATCACCCGCGCCGCGCGCGAGCAGGGTATCGAGGCGCTGACCCTCTACGCCTTCTCCTCGGAGAACTGGCGTCGCCCGGAGGAAGAGATCGGCGACCTGATGGGGTTGCTGCGCCATTTCCTGCGCAACGAACTCGCCGAACTGGTGCGCGAGGGGGTGCGGTTGCGCATCCTCGGCAATTATCGCGCGCTGAAGGGCGATCTGGTCGAGTTGATCGACGACGCGGTCGCGCGGACCGTCGAGAACACCGGCCCGATCCTCGCCATCGCGCTCAACTACGGCGCGCAGGCCGAACTGGCCGCCGCCGCGCGGCGACTGGCGGAAAAGGTCGCGGCGGGGATGCCGGTCGGCGCGATCGACGAAGCGGCGATCGAGCGCGAACTCGACACGCACGACCTGCCGCCGCTCGACCTGATGATCCGCACCTCGGGCGAACAGCGGCTGTCGAATTTCCTGCTGTGGCAGGCGGCCTATTCCGAACTGCTGTTCGTCGATACGCTGTGGCCTGATTTCGATGGCGAGGCGCTTGCCGATGCCATCGCCGCCTATGGCCAGCGGCAGCGGCGCTTCGGGGGCCTGTGAGCGAACCGGACCCCGTCAAACGCCGCAAGTCGGACCTTGCCGTCCGTACGGTGGCGAGTATCGGCATGATCGGCGTCGCCGCGCTGGCATTGTGGTTCGGGCAATTCGCCTTCTGGCTGCTGGTCGCGATCGGCAGCCTGTTCATGATGGCGGAATGGGCCGACCTGTACCGCGTGTCGCGCCAGCACAAGCGGCTGGCGCAATATGCGTTGATGGTGCCGCTGGCGATCCTGTCGCCGCTGGCGGCGGGGGCGGGGTTCCTCACGCTGGGGCTGATCGCCGGTGCGGCGTTCTTCATCGTCATCGTCACGCGCCAGCCCGGTCTGGCGCGCGGCATCGTCTATTGCGGATTGCCCGCGCTCGCGATCGTGCTGCTGCGCGACCGGCCCGACGGGCTGTTGCTGGCGTTCTGGGCGATGGCGCTGGTGTGGGCATGCGACATCGGTGCCTATTTCGCCGGGCGGTCGATCGGCGGACCGAAGCTTGCGCCGACGATCAGCCCGAACAAGACATGGGCGGGCCTGATCGGCGGGGTGATCGCGGCCAGCGTGTTCGCGAGCGTGCTCTATGAGGTCGGTCTGCCGTTCCATCTTGTGGCGGCCACGCCGCTGCTGGCGGTGCTGGCGCAGATGGGCGACCTGTATGAAAGCCAGCTCAAGCGGAAGGCCGGGGTCAAGGATTCGGGCAACGTCCTGCCGGGGCATGGCGGGGTGATGGACCGGCTCGACGGGCTGGTCCCGGTGGCGCCGGCCGCGGCGTTGATGGTGTTGTTGGCAGGTCGGTTGGTATGAAGCGCGTTACGATTTTGGGTGCGACCGGATCGGTCGGCACCTCCACGCTCGACCTGATCGAACGCAACCCGGACGACTATGCCATCGAGGCGCTGACCGCGCACCGCGACGTGGCGAAGCTGGCCGCCGCCGCACGGCGGGTCGGCGCGCGACTGGCGGTGGTCGGCGACGAGGGCTGCCTGCCTGCCTTGCGCGATGCGTTGGACGGCAGCGGAATCGAGACGGCGGGCGGGGCGCGTGCCGTGGCGGAAGCGGCGGCACGGCCGGTCGACTGGACGATGGCGGCGATCGTCGGCACCGCCGGGCTGGAGCCGGTGATGGCCGCGCTGGCACGCGGCGGCGCGGTGGCGCTGGCCAACAAGGAAGCACTGGTATCGGCTGGCGAGGTCATGATGGCGGCGGCCCGTCAGGCCGGCACGAAGCTGTTGCCGGTCGACAGCGAGCATAACGCGATCTTCCAGTGCCTCGACGATTGCCCGCCCGAGCGCATCCGCCGCATCGTCCTGACCGCCAGTGGCGGCCCGTTTCGCGAACGATCGCTGGCGGAGATGCGCGGCATCACCCCCGAACAGGCGGTGGCGCATCCCAACTGGTCGATGGGCGCCAAGATCTCGGTCGATTCGGCGACGATGATGAACAAGGGGCTGGAACTGGTCGAGGCGTTCCACCTCTTTCCGGTGTCGGTCGAGCAACTCGACGTGCTGGTCCACCGCCAGTCGGTGATCCATTCGATGGTCGATTATGTCGACGGGTCGACGCTGGCGCAGCTCGGATCGCCCGACATGCGCGTGCCGATCGCACACGCGCTGGCATGGCCCGACCGGATGGTGACGCCCTGTACCCCGCTCGATCTGGCGACGATCGGCCGGCTAGATTTCGAAGCGCCCGATATGGAACGGTTTCCGGCGCTGGCGCTGGCGCGGGCCGCGCTGGCGGCGGGTGGCGGGCGGCCGGCGATCCTCAACGCCGCCAATGAAATCGCGGTCGCCGCGTTTCTCGACCGGCGGATCGGCTTCCTCGAAATTGCCGCAATCGTCGGCGATGTCCTTGACCGCTTCGACCCGCCGGGTCCGTCGACGCTCGATGCGGTGTTCGCGATCGATGCCGAGGCGCGTGCGCTGGCGCGGGAGCGGGTAAAGGATTACGCGGCTTGATCGACTCTCCGGGCGTGCTGATGACGGTCCTCGCGTTCCTGCTGGTGCTGGGTCCGCTCGTCTTCGTGCATGAGCTTGGCCATTATCTCGCCGGGCGCTGGTTCGGCGTCGGGGTGGAGGCGTTCTCGATCGGCTTCGGTCACGAAGTCGCGGGGTTCACCGACCGGCGGGGCACGCGCTGGAAATTCGGCTGGCTGCCGCTTGGCGGCTATGTCCGCTTCGCCGGCGACATGAACCCGGCGTCGCAGCCCGATGCGGCATGGCTGCAATTGCCGGCGAAAGAACGGGCGCGGACGTTTCAGGCCAAGCCGCTGTGGCAGCGCGCGATCATCGTCGCCGCTGGCCCTGCGATCAATTTCGTGCTGGCGGTGGCGATCCTCGGCGGCCTCGCCGCGACCTACGGTATCGACCGGACCCCGGCGCAGGTCGGATCGATCGTCGCCGGCAGCCCGGCCGAGCGCGCCGGATTGTTGCCGGGCGATACCGTCATCGCGCTCGGCGGTCGGTCGGTCGATACCTATCGCGATATGCTGCTCTTCACGCTGATCCGCGCGAACGAGCCGGTCCGTATCGACTATGAACGCGGCGGCATCGCGCGCAGCACCGACGCGACGATCGGCGCCGTCACCGAACGCGACCGGTTCGGCAATATCCACCGCATCGGTCGATTGGGAATCGGGCCGCCACAACCGGTCTTCGCGCCAGTGCCCTTGTGGCAGGCACCGGTCGAAGGCGTGGTGATGACCGGCAACATCCTGCGCAGCACCGTCGACGGGCTGGTACGGATCGTGACCGGCAGGATTCCGGCGAGCGAGATGGGCGGGCCGCTGCGCATCGCCAAGGCATCGGGCGAGCAATTGTCGCTGGGGCTGCCAGCGCTGATTACCTTCATCGCCTTCGTGTCGATTAATCTGGGATTCATCAACCTGTTGCCAGTTCCGATGCTGGATGGCGGACATTTGATGTTCTATGCGATCGAGGGCGTGAAGCGTGGCCCGGTGCGCCCGCAAACGATGGAATGGGCGTTTCGCGGCGGATTGGCGCTGCTGCTGGCATTGATGGTGTTCGTGACGATGAACGATCTGGGGGCGTTCGGCGTGTGGCGTGGGTTGGCCGGCTTGATCGGTTGACCCGCATAGGGCAGGGCGCGATGCGTCCTGTAGGAAAGTTCCTCCGGTTGGGGTGGGTTTGGTGAGCGCAAGCAAGTTTTCTATTCATGGCGCGGGCGGTATCGCGCTGCTGGCCGGCACGATGCTGTCGAGCACCGCGGCGTTCGCCCAGGCGCGCCAGCCGGTGCCGGCCCCGCCGGTCGCCGCGCCCGCACCGGCCGCTCCGGCAGTCGCCCCCGCGCCGGTCCGCACCATCCGGTCGCTCCGCGTCGAGGGTTCGCAGCGGATCGAGCCCGACACGGTGCTGTCGTACACCAAGCTGCGCGTCGGCGCGGCCTATACCGCCGAGACGCTCGATCAGGCGATCAAGGACCTGTATGCGTCCGACCTGCTGGCTGACGTCGCGATCGAAGGTGCCGAAACCGGCGACGTCATCGTCCGGGTGCGCGAGAATCCGATCATCAACCGCGTGGTGCTGGAAGGCAACAAGCGGCTGAAGGACGACAAGATCACCAAGGAGATCAAGCTCGCCCCGCGGCAGATCTTCACGCGCACCGCCGTCCGCGCCGACGTCGCCCGGATCGTCGAGCTGTATCGCCGGCAGGGCCGCTTCGCCGCCAACGTGCAGCCGAAAATGGTCATGCTCGACCAGAACCGCGTCGACGTGATCTTCGAGATTTCGGAAGGGGCCAAGTCCAAGGTCCGCCAGATCAACATCCTCGGCAACGAGGTGTTCGGCGACAGCGCGCTGCGCAGCGAGATGGCGACCAAGGAGTCGCGGCCGTGGCGCATCTTCAGCTCGAACACCAGCTATGACCAGGACCGGCTGGCCTATGACCAGCAGAAGCTGCGCCAGTTCTACCTGACCAACGGCTATGCCGACTTCCGCGTCATTTCGGCGGTGGCCGAACTGACGCCGGACAAGGAAGACTTCATCATCACCTATGTGGTGGAGGAAGGGCAGCGCTACAAATTCGGCGACGTGAGCGTCGAGAGCGCGATCCGCGATTTCGACAATGCGACGCTGACCAAGACGCTGCCGATGAAGAAGGGCGACTGGTACAACGCCAAGCAGGTCGAGGACACCGTCGACCAGTTGAGCGAATATGCCGGCCTGTTCGGCTATGCGTTCACCGACGTGCGGCCCGAGTTCAAGCCCGATCGTGAAAACCACGTCATGGGCATCGAGTTCTTCCTCGCCGAAGCGAACCGGACCTATGTCGAGAAGATCGACATCACCGGCAACACGCAGACGCAGGACCGTGTCATCCGCCGCGAGTTCCGCGTGGCCGAGGGCGATGCGTTC
Source organism: Sphingomonas sp. Leaf4 (assembly GCF_920939515.1). Taxonomy (NCBI): domain Bacteria; kingdom Pseudomonadati; phylum Pseudomonadota; class Alphaproteobacteria; order Sphingomonadales; family Sphingomonadaceae; genus Sphingomonas; species Sphingomonas sp. Leaf4. Next base: position 175,047 of record NZ_CAKLBB010000005.1, read on the forward strand.
AACGCCTTCCTCATCAAGCGGTCGCAGGACCGGATTAACTCGCTCGGCTATTTCCAGGACAAGTTCGAGATCGAGCGCAAGGAAGGCTCGGCGCCCGACCGCATCGTGCTGGCGGCGAACGTGGAAGAGAAATCGACCGGCGAACTGACGCTGTCGGCCGGTTTCTCCAGCCTCGAACGCTTCATCATCCAGGCGTCGATCCGCCAGCGCAACTTCCGCGGCAAGGGGCAGGATCTTCAGGCCAGCGTCAATTATTCGACCTACCAGAAGTCGGTCGAGCTGGGCTTTACCGAACCCTATCTGTTCGACAAGAACATCGCGCTCGGCGGTACGCTGTTCCGGCGCGACTTCAACTCGTTCAACTATCTCGGGTCGGACCGCAACACGACCTATACCAACACCTCGACCGGCGGGCAGATCGTCGCGAGCGTGCCGCTCACCGAATTCTGGACGCTGTCGGGCCGGTATCAGCTCAGCCAGGACAATGTCGGGCTGGACGAGAACACCTTCTACACCAACGGCGAGTGCGATCCGACCAAGGCCGGGCGCTATCTGTGCGAGGCGATCGGCAACCGGCTGACCAGCATGGTCGGCCTCAACCTGATCTTCGACAACCTCAACAACCGCATCCGCCCGTCGCGCGGCCAGCGGCTGGTGACGGGGCTCGATTTCGCGGGGCTCGGCGGCGACGTGCGCTATGCCCGCGTGCGCGGCGACTTCGACAAATACTGGAACGTGGGCGGCTTCATCCTCTCGGCGGGGGTCGAGGGCGGCTATATCCATGCGTTGCAGAAGAGTTCGGGCGAGGGGATCGACGCGGTACGGATCGTCGACCGTTTCTATCTCGGCGAACCGCAGTTTCGCGGTTTCGACATTCGCGGCGTCGGTCCGCGTGTCCAGCGGCTGCAATATACCGGGTCGGTCGCCGGCGGCGACCAGACGCTCGTCACCGATCGCCAGCAGGTCATCGACGATCCGCTGGGCGGCAAGGGCTATTATCTCGGCAAGATCGAACTCGAACCGCCGCTGGGGTCGGGCATCGCCGAGCTGGGCCTCAGGCCGTCGATCTTCATTCAGGCCGGCGCGCTGTTCGGCGTGACCCGCCCGCTGCCGACCATCGCATTCCAGCAGGCGACCAACGCCGACGGATCGCTGCGCACCAACGCCGACGGGTCGCCCTCGCTGCTGCCGTCGACGACGCTCAGCAAGACGACCGATGGCCTGCAGATCTACAACAACCAGTTCACCGACGCGACGGGTTCGACGGCGTTCCGTCAGACGACGTGCGTCACCGGCTTCTCCTCGACGGTCGGCGGCACCTGCGTCGGCGGCGAGACGAACACGATCGCCACATCGACCACCACGCCGTTCCTCGAACGCTTCCTCGGCGATTCGGCGCGTCCGCGCCTGTCGGTCGGCATCGGCGTGAACTGGAATTCGCCGTTCGGGCCGCTGCGCATCGACGTGGCGAAGGCGCTGCTCAGCCAGCCCGGCGACGACAAGAAACTCATCACCTTCAACGTAGGAACCCAATTCTGATGCGTACGCTCACCCACGCGGCGGTCGCCGCTCTCGCCCTCACCGCCGCCGCCCCGGCATTCGCGCAGGCGCTGCCCGATGCCAAGATCGCGGTCGTCGATTCGGACCGCATCCTGCGCGACTGCACCGCCTGCCGCGCCGCCAACACGCAGTTGCAGGCGCAGCAGACCCAGCTCGAGACGCAGGCGCGTAACGCGGTCGGCCCGCTCCAGACCGAGGAAGCCGCGCTGCGTACCGCCGTGCAGGCCGCCAACGGCAACCCGGACGCCGCGCTGCAGGGTCGCATCCGTACCTTCCAGCAGAAGCAGCAGCAGATCCAGCAACAGCTTCAGCCGCAGGAGCAGCAGCTTCAGCGCAACGCGCAATATGTGCAGCAGCAGATCGGCCAGCGGCTGGTGCAGGTGATCCAGACCGTCGCGCAGCAGCGTGGCGCGACTCTCGCCGTGTCGAAGGGCAGCACCTTCTACAATGCGCCCGCCGTCGAGATCACCGATGCGGTGCTGACCGCGCTCAACGCCGCGCTGCCGAACGTCAGCGTGACCGCGCCGGCACAGGCCGCCCCGGCCGCCCCGGCACCTGCCGCCGGCACCCGTCCGGCCCCGACGGGCCGCTGATCGTGGAGGGGGAAGCGACGTCGATCGGACCGTTCGACATCACCCGGGTGATGGCGGCGATCCCGCATCGCTACCCCATGCTGCTGGTCGACCGGGTGGCGGAGTTGATCCCCGACCGGTCGATCAAGGCGATCAAGGCGGTGACGATCAACGAAGGCTTTTTCCAGGGCCATTTCCCCGGACGGCCGATCATGCCGGGCGTACTGATCGTCGAGGCGCTGGCGCAGGCCGCCGGCATCCTCGCGGTCGAGAGCCTCGGCCTCGCTGGCTCTGGCAAGCTGGTGTATTTCATGTCGATCGATGGCGTGAAGTTCCGCAAGCCGGTGGAGCCGGGCGTGCTGCTGACGCTGGAGGCCGAGTTCCTCCAGAAGCGCGCGCGGGTGTGCAAGTTCGCCGGCAAGGCGCGCATCGATGGCGAGCTTGCCGCCGAATGCGAGTTCACCGCGATGATCGCCGACCCGCCCAAGGCCTGAGATACAGCAGCGATGGTTGCCAAGGAAGGCGCGTCCGTGTACGGGCGCGCCTTCGCTTACAGGGCTGGTCGGAACCAGCCATTTTCGGAGACAAGCGCATGAAGAAAGATACCCACCCCGAGTATCACACCATCAAGGTGCAAATGACCGACGGGACCGTGTTCGAGACGCGCTCGACGTGGGGCAAGGAAGGCGATCTGATGACGCTCGACATCGATCCGCTGGCGCACCCGGCGTGGACCGGTGGTCGCGGCCAGATGCTGGATGCGGGCGGCCAGGTGGCTCGCTTCAACAAGCGCTTCGGTGGCCTGTCGCTCGGCACCAAGAAATAATATACTCGTATTGACGCGCCGTGGTGGACAAGGGTTTGTTTACCACGGTGCGTTAGGCTCCTCCCTCAGGAGGAATGGGAAGCATGTTCGCTGCCGAATATGAACCGGCCCAGCTCGACGGACGCCGTCGCAGCCCGCGCGCGCCGGTTTCGCTGGATGCCAAGCTGGGGCGCGGCGGCCTCGACCGAACCTTATGCAAGGTCGTCGACATCTCGATCCATGGCGTTCGCCTGCAAACCTATTCGGCGCTGGCCAAGGGCGCCACGCTGTGGCTGACGCTGCCGGGGCTGGCCGCACCGCGTGCAGTGCGGGTGATGCGCGCTACCGATTACGAAGCCGGCTGCGAGTTCATCGAGACGCTGGAGATGGCCGATTTCGAGCATCTGCTGGAAGTGAACGCCCGCCGCCATTGAGCGGGCGGGGTATCCCCCCAAAGTTTACACGGAACGCTGCCGAAGTTTGCGTCGGGTCGTTGCCGTTGAATCCCGCTTCGTGGAGATGTCGCCCCCGCACATTATGCGGTTTCTGTCGCGCGCCATCACCGGAAGATTCCAGCCTTCGCCGGGATGAACGCTTGACGGAGAATGCTGCCAGACCCGTCAAAGAGCGTATACGACGCTCTTCTGTCACGATGAAGCGGTGCAGGATAGCCGCGCCTGGGGCGGCAGTGGTGGACGCACTTGGGCTCGAACCAAGGACCCGCTGATTAAGAGTCAGCTGCTCTACCAACTGAGCTATGCGTCCATGCGCTGGACAGGTGGTGGACGCACTTGGGCTCGAACCAAGGACCCGCTGATTAAGAGTCAGCTGCTCTACCAACTGAGCTATGCGTCCGTCGCCTGGGCGATGGGGCGGGCCGGTTTGGAGCCGTTCCGCCGTTGGAGCGCGGCCTTTAGCGAACCTTGTCCCCGATGCAAACCCTATTTTTCGGCATGCCGGAAATTAGCGTCAGAAGCGCACCCGGTCGCGGTTCTGGCGGTCGATCGCCATCAGGATGCCGATGCAGCCCAGCACCGTCATCTGCGCCGATCCGCCATAGCTGACGAGCGGCAGCGGGATGCCGACGACCGGCGCCAAGCCCATGACCATCATCAGGTTGATCGCGACATAGAAGAAGATGGTGGTGGCAAGGCCGCCGGCGACCAGCTTGGCGAAGCGGCCCTCGGCGCGCACGCCGACGTTCACGCCCCAGCGCACCAGCAGGATGAACGCCGCGATCAGGAAGATGCCGCCCATCAGTCCCCATTCCTCCGCCATCGTCGCGAACACGAAGTCGGTATGGCCTTCGGGGAGATAGTCGAGATGGCTCTGGGTGCCGTTCAGGAACCCCTTGCCGAAGATGCCGCCCGAACCGATCGCGATCTTCGACTGGCTGATGTGATAGCCGGTGCCCAGCGGATCGCTTTCGGGATCGAGGAAGATCAGCACGCGATTGCGCTGATAGTCATGCAGCAGGAACTGGAAGGCGAGGGGGGCCGCGATCGCGACGGCCAGTGCGCCGCCGACGAACAGCCGGATCGGCAGACCGGCAAGGAACATGACGGTCAGGCCGCCGCTGGTAATCATCAGCGCGGTGCCAAGATCGGGTTGCAGCATCACCAGCCCGGCGGGCAGCCCCAGCATGATCGCGGCGGGCCAGACCGCCGCGAAACGGCGGATTTCACCGGCAGGCAACAGGTCGTAGAAGCGCGCCAGTGCCAGCACCATCACCGGCTTCATGAATTCGGACGGCTGCACCCGGATGATGCCCAGATCGAGCCAGCGCTGCGACCCGCCCTTCACTGCTCCCAGCAGTTCGACGAGGATCAGGCTGACGGTGATGACGGCATAGGCGGGGAGCGCCATATTCTGCCAGAACGACACCCGGACCCGCGACAGCGCGATCGCGCCGGCGAGGAAGATGAAGAACGCCATCCCCTGTCGTTCGGCCCATGGCGACGGGCTGCCGCCGGCGGCGGAGAACAGGACGACGATGCCGAAGCCGCTGATCGCCAGCAGCAGGAACAGCACCCGCCACGGCAATTGCGCGAGCGGGGCGGGGACGAAGCCGAGGCCGTGCGACGTCGTCTGGTTGATGCGTTTCATTCGGTCCGTTCGGTCACGTTCGATTGGGCGACGGCGGTGTCAGGCTGGCTCTGGTTCACCGCGCTGTCGACGACGTTGGTGGTGGCCCCCTCGACATCCGCCGGGGTGGCGGGGACGGTGAGGACCGGGGCGGCCTGTGCCGCCTGAAACGCGCGCCACTGGCTGTCCATGCGGGTCTTCACATCGCCGCCCCATTCGCGCTCGAGCGGTTCGAGGCGCTTCATCGCCTTTTCCCGGTCGAACAGCCATGACAGGATGTCGCTGGCGATCGGTGCGGCGGTGTAGATGTGCCCCGAGTGTTCGAGGACGACCGAGACGGCATAGCGCGGCTTGTCGGCAGGGGCATAACCGATGAAGAGCGAGTGGTCGCGCATGCGGAACGGCAGCGCGCCGTCGCCGAGCACGCCGGTGCGGCGTTCGGCCATGGTGATGCGGCGGACCTGCGCGGTGCCGGTCTTGCCCGCCAGTTCGATGCCGGGCAGCCCCTGAAACCGCGAGCGGCCGCCGGTGCCGCCGCCGTTGATGACCGCCCATGTCGCCTTGTGGACTGTCGCCAGCATCTCTGGATCGATGTTCATCGATTGCGCCGGGCGGTGCGGGGTGTCGAGCAACAGCCGGGGAACGACGTGGCGCCCCTGTGCGATGCGCGCCGCCATCACCGCCAGTTGCAGCGGATTGGTAAGGACATAGCCCTGACCGATCGAGGCGTTGACCGAGTCCGCCACGGTCCATTTTTGCTTGTATTTGCGCAACTTCCACGCGCTATCTGGCACCGTGCCATAGCGTTGCGACTGGAAGGGAAGCTCGAATTCCTGCCCCAGTCCCATCGATCGGACGACCGGGGCGAACCGGTCGTAGCCGAGTTCGCGGGCCATGGTGTAGAAATAGATGTCGCAGCTTTGCGCGACGGCGCCGACCATGTCGAGCGGGCCATGGCCGCCGCGCTTGTGACAATGGAAGCGGCCGGTGCCGACCTGCAACACGCCCGAACAGTTGACGCGGCGATGCGGGTCGATCCCGGCTTGCAATATCGCCAGCGCGTGCATCGGCTTGACCGTAGAACCGGGGGGATAAAGACCTTGCAAGGTCTTATTCATCAACGGAATATGATCGTCATCCGACAGCATTTTCCATTCGAGGCGGCCGATGCCGTCGGAGAAGCTGTTGGGGTCATAGGCCGGCATCGAAACCATCGCCAGCACGTCGCCGGTGATCGCATCCATCACCACCGCCGACCCCGAATTGGGGCCGAGGCGGCGGGCGGCATATTCCTGTAGCCCGAGGTCGATCGTCAGCCGGGCGTTCTGCCCCTGCCGGTCGGGGCGGGTTTCGAGTTCGCGCACCACCTGACCACGCGCGGTGACTTCGACCCGCTTGGCCCCGGCGACGCCACGCAGCCGGGGCTCAAGCGCCTTTTCCAGCCCGTCCTTGCCCAGCTTGAAGCCCGGCGTGTTCATCAACGGGTCGCGGGTTTCCTTATACTGCTCGCGGGTGGCGGCACCGACATAGCCGGTGAGATGCGCCACCGAGGCGCCGGCCGGATAGTTGCGCGAGAAGCCGCGCGTGGGTTGAACCCCGGGCAGTTCGGGCAGGCGGACGCTGACCGCCGCGAAGCGTTCCCAGTCGAGGTTCTCGGCCACCTGCACCGGTTGCGACCGCCGTGCGCGTTCCAGATCGGTCTGGATGCGCGCCATGTCTTCGGGCGTCAGCGCGAGCAACTGGCGCAGTTCGCCCAGCACGCGGTCACGGTCCTCGATCCGGTCGGGGATCAGGTCGACGCGAAAGTCGGTGCGGTTGTTGGCGATCGGCGCGCCATGCCGGTCGATGATCCACCCGCGCCGCGGCGGGATCATCGTCAGGTTGACGCGGTTGCTTTCGGCAAGAAGGTTATAGCGCTCGTTCTCGGCGACGGAGAGCCATGTCATCCGCCCGGCGAGGACCAGACCGACCGCCGCCTGCGCGCCGCCCAGCACCATCGCCCGCCGGGAGAAGCTGAATGCCTGTTGGGCTTCGGTGACGATCCTGCTCATTCATCCTCACGGCCACCCAGCGCCGTACATAGCCGCGTCGCCAGTGGAAACAACGCCACGGAAACGATGATCTGAAACAACAATGCGGTATCGACATGCGCGCCCAGGCTGGTGGCGAAGGCGCGGCCGAGCACGAGCGACAGCGCGATCGACCCGCCGGCGAGGAGCCAGTCCTGCCAGAAGTCGCGCGTCATCATGCGGGTATCGACGAAGTCGAGCATCAGCATGCACAATTGCCACAACAGCATCGCGCTGCCCAGCGGCTGACCGCTCACCAGATCGTCGAACAAGCCGAGTGGTGCCGCCGCCCAGATGGGCAGGGTGTGCGGGCGCAGCAGCCGCCAGCCGAGCAGCATCATCAGCCCGAACGGCGGCAGGAACGGCACCTTGGCCACCACCGGGATCAGCGTGACGAGCGATCCGGCGAGGATGCTCAGCACGGCACGCCTGGCGATGATGCGGTCGGTGCCGTCGTCGACAGGCCCTAGCAGCTTCATTCGGCGGCGGGCCGCGGCGTCGGCGTGGCGCTCGGCGTCGGGCGGGGCACCGGCGCGGGAAGATAGGTGCGTTCGACCAGCGCGAAGTCGAGCCCTTCGGGGTTGGCAAGCGCGCGGGCCGGGGCCACGTCGCGCGCGCTCTTGACCACGCGCGCCACCGGCACGCCCGGCGGATAGATGCCGCCGGTGCCCGAGGTCACAAACAGGTCGCCGGCCAGTAACGGCACGTTGACGATGCCGGCCGAGCGGACCTCGACCATGCCGTTGCCTTGCCCTGCGACGATCGCCGACAGCCCGTCCCGGGTGCGCAGCACCGGCACGATGCTTTCAGGATCGATCACCAGCAGGACGCTGGCGGTGTTGGGGCTGGTTTCGACGATGCGGCCGATCAGCCCGTTGGGGCCGCGCACCGGCTGGCCGCGCAGCACGCCCTGACGCGATCCGGCGTTCAGCGTCGCATAACGTCGCGTGCTGCCGGCCGAGCTGTTGACCAGCCGCGCGGTGGCGACCGGCATCGGCGAACGGTCGCGCAGGGCAAGCAGGGCACGCAGCCGCTGGTTCTCGCGGTTGAGCAGGCGTGCCTGCACCAGATAGCGGCGGGTGGCTTCCTCCCGCGCCTTCAGCGCGCGGTTCTCGCTGACCGTGCCGAAATGATCGCCGATGCCGCGCGGGATCGAGGCGAGGCCATCGACCCCCCAGTCGAGCACGGCGGAGATCGGTGTCGTCGCCTCGCGCAGCGCGCCGCGCAGCGAGGCGAAGGCGCGCGGATCGATGATCGAGATCGTCAGCAGGATCGCGCCGAGCAGCGCGCCGGTCGCCGCCATGACATAGGCGGCGAACACGGTATATTGCGCCCGACGTGAAAATCCCGGCCGCAGATTGCGTGGCGGCGCCATTGCCCCCGGTCCTTACGCTTAGACGGCGAGCAACACGCCTTTGTAGATCGGATCCTCGAGCGCGCGGCCGGTGCCAAGCGCGACGCAGGTCAGCGGGTCCTCGGCGACCGTCACCGGCAGGCCGGTTTCGTCGCGCAGCACCTCGTCGATGCCTTGGAGCAGCGCGCCGCCGCCGGTGAGGACGATGCCCTGATCGACGATGTCGGCGGCCAGTTCGGGCGCGGTATTCTCGAGCGCGATCCGCACGCCCTCGACGATCGCGGCGACGGGTTCGGACAGCGCCTCGGCGATCTGGCCCTGGTTGATCTGGATTTCCTTGGGCACCCCGTTCACGAGGTCGCGGCCCTTGATGTAGATGAGCGTGCCGATGCCGTCGGCGGGCGGCTTGGCGGTGCCGACTTCCTGCTTGATCCGCTCGGCGGTGGCTTCGCCGATCAGCAGGTTGTGGTTGCGGCGGACATAGCTGACGATCGCCTCGTCCATCTTGTCGCCGCCGACGCGCACCGAGGTGGAATAGGCGAGGCCGCGCAGCGACAACACGGCGACTTCGGTGGTGCCGCCGCCGATGTCGACGACCATCGACCCGATCGGCTCGGTGACGGGCATGTCGGCCCCGATCGCGGCGGCCATCGGCTCCTCGATCAGCCAGACCTGCGATGCGCCGGCGTTCGACGCGGCGTCGCGGATCGCGCGGCGCTCGACGCTGGTCGAGCCCGACGGTACGCAGATCACGATCTGCGGCCAGCGGATGAAGCGGCGTTGGCCATGCACCTTCTGGATGAAGTGCTTGATCATCTGTTCGGCGACGTCAATGTCGGCGATGACGCCGTCGCGAAGCGGACGGATCGCCTCGATCGAGCCGGGGGTCTTGCCCATCATCAGCTTGGCGTCGTCACCGACCGCCTTGACCCGCTTGACACCGTTCAGCGTCTCGACCGCCACGACCGACGGCTCGTTCAGCACGACGCCGCGACCGCGCAGATACACCACCGTGTTGGCGGTGCCGAGATCGATCGCCATATCGTGCGACATGAACTTGAAGAAACGCGAGAAGAAGGCCATCGATACTTCCGTCGTTGCCCGCGTGTCCCGACGCGGCGGTTCGCAGCTTGTACCTCGACCCGTCCGATCGGTTATCCGATCGGTTGCACGATGGCAGTTCCAGGTCGCGGGATGAGGCCGCTTGGGCTAGAGCGATCTCCATGTCAATACGCCGTCTCCCCGAGCATCTCGTCAACCGTATCGCGGCGGGCGAAGTGGTGGAACGCCCTGCTTCCGCGTTGAAAGAACTGGTCGAGAACGCGATCGACGCCGGGGCCAGCCGGATCGCCGTGAAAATCGCCGGTGGCGGCATCGATCTGATCGAGGTGAGCGACGACGGGTGCGGCATGACCCCTCCCGAAATGGCACTTTCGCTCGAACGCCATGCCACATCGAAGCTGCCCGACGACCGGATCGAGGCGGTGACGACGCTGGGATTCCGGGGCGAGGCGCTGCCCTCGATCGCCAGCGTGGCGCGACTCGCGATCGAGAGCCGGCCGGCGGGCGCGGAAGGTTGGTTGCGCACGGTGGACAATGGCGAGGTGGTCGAGGACCGGCCCGCCGCCGTGCCGCCGGGCACGCGCATCCGCGTCGAGGGGCTGTTCGCGCGGGTGCCGGCGCGGCGCAAGTTCCTGCGATCGGCGCGCGCCGAATTTGGCGCCTGCGTCGATCAGGTGAAACGCCTCGCCATGGCGCGCAGTGACATCGCCTTCTCGCTCGATCATGACGGGCGGCGGGTGTTGAGCGTGCAGGGGGCTGAGTCGCGGCCCGAGCGGGTCGCGGGCCTGATCGACCGGGCGCTGGCCGCCAATTCAGTCGGGCTGGACTGGGCGCGCGAGGGGATGCGGCTGGGCGGGGTCGCCGGGCTGCCGACGTTCCACCGGGGGGTGGCCGATCACCAGTATCTGTTCGTCAACGGCCGGCCGGTGCGCGACCGGTTGCTGTCGGGAGCGGTGCGCGGCGCCTATGCCGAGATGCTGGCGCGCGATCGTCATGCGGTGGTGGCGCTGTTCCTCGACGTCGATCCCGATCTGATCGACGTGAACGTCCATCCGGCCAAGACCGAGGTGCGGTTTCGCGATCCCGCCGCCGCGCGTGGGCTGATCGTCGGGGGCCTGCGCCGCGCGCTCGACGAGGCAGGGTTCCGCGCAGCGCAGCGGCCGGCCGACGTGGCGATGACGGCATGGACCAGAGAGCAGATCGTCGCGCCCGCGCCGCTGCCGCCGCTGGCCGAGGCCGCGCCATCGCCGGGCTTCGCGTTTCACGAACGCCGCGCGACGTTCTTCGCGCCGCCACCACAGGCACGCGCCGAGCCGGCGGTCGAACCGGTGCCGGCCTCCACCCAATTCCCGCTGGGCGCGGCGCGCGGACAGGTCGCGCGGACCTATATCGTCGCCGAAGCCGAGGACGGGCTGGTGCTGGTCGACCAGCATGCCGCGCACGAACGGTTGGTGCTGGAACGGATGCGCAAGGGGCTGGCGACCGGCGGGGTCAAGACCCAGGCGCTGCTGATCCCCGAAGTGGTCGAGCTGGACGAGGTGGCGTGCGACGCGCTGGAAGAACGTGGGGCCGAGCTGGCCGAGTTCGGGCTGGAGCTGGAACGGTTCGGGCCGCGCGCGATGCTGGTACGCGCCACGCCGGCGGTGCTGGGGCAGGGCGATGTCGTCGGCCTCGTCACCGATCTGGCCGACGAGATCCGCGCGCACGATGCCGCGCTGTCGCTCAGGGAACGGATCGATCACGTCGCGGCGACGATGGCCTGCCACGGATCGGTTCGTGCCGGGCGGGTGTTGTCGGTGGCGGAGATGAACGCACTGCTGCGCGAAATGGAAGTGACCCCGCATTCCGGCCAGTGCAACCACGGCCGCCCGACGTGGATCAAGCTGGCGCATGGCGACATTGAACGGCTGTTCGGCCGGAAATAGGAAGTCAGGACCATGAAGTTTATCACGCCGATCGGCCAGTTTCTGAATTTCCACTATTCGTAGTAAACATTGTGTTTAATGCAATCGCCGGAACGGTCAGCCGTGATGTAAGGATTTTGAAATGAGCATCAATTTTCTGCTTGTTCATCCCGCCATGCGTTTGGCCCGGATCATATCCGGCGTTGGGCTTGTTTTTTATTTCATTTATCTCATCTGGTCCGGGCAAAGCGCCGGCTATTGGACCTCGTCCGTCATGCTTTTGCTGACACTATGGAGCGTCGCGGCGGATCGAGCGAAGATCGCGATGGCTCGCGACAACACAGGGGCAGGATCATGAAGTTCACCGACATCGCAGGCCCGAACGCGACCGACGCGATGCGAGTGCTGGGCCGCCCGACCGACCGGATTGAGGGGCCGCTTAAGGTATCGGGCCGGGCGACCTATGCCGCAGAGTTCGACGTGCCGGGGCAGTTGTTCGGCGTGATCGTCGGCGCGACGATCGCGCGCGGGCGGATCGTGGCGATCGATGCGTCGGCCGCGCTGGCGGCACCGGGGGTGCGCCATGTCGTGACCCATGAGAATGCGGGCGAGCTGGCGCTGGGCGACGATCACAAGGCGCCGATGCTGGCCGGGCCGCAGGTCGACCAGTTCGGGCAGGCAGTGGCGCTGGTCGTCGCCGACGGGTTCGAGGTGGCGCGGGCGGCGGCGCGGCTGGTGCGGGTCGACTATGCGGCGGACGAGGGCAGCTTCGATCTGGCGCAGGCGCGCGACGATGCCGCCAAGCCGCATTCGGCGAAACGGCACGGTGATTTCGACACCGCCTTTGCAGAGGCCGAGGTGCGCGTCGATGCGACCTACACCACCCCCGATCATGCCCATGCGATGATGGAGCCGCATGCCTCGATCGCCGCGTGGGAGGGCGACACGCTGACGCTGTGGACCGCGAACCAGATGGTTGACTGGGCCGCGCGCGACATGGCGAAGGTGCTCGGCATCCCCAGAGACAAGGTGCGGATCGTCGCGCATCATGTCGGCGGCGGCTTCGGCGGTAAACTGTGGGTGCGCGCCGATGCGGTGCTGGCGGCGGTCGCGGCGAGGGCGGTCGGGCGGCCGGTCAAGGTAGTGCTGGCGCGCCCGCAGGTGTTCAACAACACGACGCATCGATCGGCGACGATCCAGCGTATCCGGCTGGGCGCGACACACGAGGGGCGGTTGACCGCGATCGGCCATGATAGCTGGTCGGGCGACCTGCCCGGCGGCAGCCCCGAAGGGGCGGGCGCACAGACCCGGCAGTTGTATGCCGCGCCGAACCGGCTGGTGGTCGAGCGGCTGGCCGAACTGCATCTGCCCGAGAGCAACGCGATGCGTGCGCCGGGCGAGGCAGTGGGGATGATGGCGCTGGAAGCGGCGATGGACGAGCTGGCCGAAACGCTGGGTGTCGATCCGGTCGAGCTGCGCATTCTGAACGATACGCAGGTCGACCCCGAAAAGCCCGAACGGCGGTTTTCGCACCGCGACCTGATCGGGTGCCTGCGCGAAGGCGCGGCACGGTTCGGCTGGGAGCGGCGGGTGGCCGAGCCGGGGCGGGTGCGTGATGGCCGCTGGCGGATCGGCATGGGGATGGCGGCGGCGTATCGCGGCAACATCGTGCTGAAATCGGCGGCGCGGGTCGGGGTGGCGGCGGACGGGTGCGTCACCGTCACCACCGACATGACCGACATCGGCACCGGCAGCTACACCATCCTCGCGCAGACCGCCGCCGAGATGCTCGGCGTCGAGCTGGATCAGGTGACGGTACGGCTGGGGGAGTCGGGCTTTCCGGTGTCGGCCGGGTCGGGCGGGCAGTTCGGCGCGAACAGCTCGACCGCCGGGGTCTATGCCGCCTGCGTGGGGCTACGCGACCGGATCGCCGAGGCGGTCGGCTTCGATGCCGCCACCGCGCGCTTTGCCGAGGGGCGGGTGTGGTCGGGCAACCGGTCGGCGTCGCTCGGCGAAGCGGCGGGGGCCGAGGGGATCGAGGTCGAGGACCGGATCGAGTTCGGCGACCTGACCAAGAAATTCGTGCAGGCGACGTTCGGTGCGCATTTCGTCGAGGTCGGCGTCGACGACGAAACGTGCGAAATCCGCGTGCGGCGGATGACCGGCGTGTTCGCCGCCGGGCGCATCCTGAACCCCAAGGCGGCACGCAGCCAGATACTGGGGGCGATGACGATGGGCGTCGGCGCGGCGCTGACCGAGGAGCTGGTGGTCGACGCGCGGCTGGGTGGGTTCATCAACCACGACATGGCCGAATATCATGTGCCGACCCATGCCGATATTCCGTATCAGGAGGTCGTGTTTCTGGATGAGGAGGACCCGTATTCGTCGCCGATGAAGGCGAAGGGGGTCGGGGAACTCGGCATCTGTGGCGTCGGCGCGGCGGTGGCCAATGCGGTGTACAATGCCACCGGGGTGCGGGTGCGCGAGTATCCGATCACGCTGGACAAGGTGTTGGCGGGTTTGGACCGGTAAACCCATTCGTCACTCCCGCGCAGACGGGAGTCCATAGGCGCTGACGGTACGGGAGGGTCGCGACCGCTGGCGGCAATGGATTCCCGCTTTCGCGGGAATGACGCTTGGTGGTGGTGGCGCTACCGGGCCACGTTCGTCATCCCGGCGAAGGCCGGGATCCATGGACAGGCAACGTCGCGGCTCCTGCGAGAACGCCCGTATCCATGGATCTCGGCCTTCGCCGGCATGACGAGGGTAAGCGTTACGCCGCGACCCGGCGGCGCTCCGCCATTTCGGTGTTGAGCATCTCCGCCAGCAGGAACGCCAGTTCGAGGCTCTGCCCGGCGTTGAGGCGTGGGTCGCAGTGGGTGTGGTAGCGGTCGGCCAGCGCCTGCTCCGTCACCGCGATCGCGCCGCCGGTGCATTCGGTGACGTTCTGCCCGGTCATCTCGGCATGGATGCCGCCGGCATGGCTGCCCTCGGCCCGGTGGACGGCGAAGAAGCCGCGGACTTCCGCCAGGATGCGCTCGAACGGCCGCGTCTTGTAGCCGGTCGTCGCCTTGATCGTGTTGCCGTGCATTGGGTCGCACGACCACACCACCGGATGGCCTTCGCGCTGGACCGCGCGGATGAGTTTCGGCAGGCCGCTCTCGATCTTGTCGTGGCCATAGCGGGTGATGAGCGTCATCCGCCCCGGCACACGCTTGGGGTTCAGCGTGTCGAGCATGCGCAGCAGCGCGTCGGGTTCGAGGCTCGGCCCGCATTTGATGCCGATCGGGTTGCCGATGCCGCGCAGGAACTCGACATGCGCCGATCCGTCGAAGCGGGTGCGGTCGCCGATCCACAGGAAATGCGCCGAGGTGTCGTACCAGTCGCCGGTCAGCGAATCCTGCCGGGTCAGCGCCTGTTCGTAGGGCAGCAGCAGCGCTTCGTGGCTGGTGTAGAAGCTGGTCGCCTTCAACTGCGGCACGCTGTCGGCGTCGATGCCGCAGGCCGCCATGAAGTCGAGCGCCTCGCCGATGCGGTCGGCGACGGCGGCGTATTTCTTGGCCCACGGGCTGCGGCCCATGAAGTCGTGGGTCCAGCGATGCACCTGATGCAGATTGGCATAGCCGCCAGTCGCGAACGCGCGCAGCAGGTTGAGCGTCGCCGCCGCCTGCGAATAGCTGCGGATCATGCGCTGCGGATCGGGGATGCGGCCTTCGGGAGTAAAGGCGATGTCGTTGATGTTGTCGCCGCGATAGCTTGGC
Source organism: Sphingomonas sp. Leaf4 (assembly GCF_920939515.1). Lineage (NCBI taxonomy): Bacteria > Pseudomonadati > Pseudomonadota > Alphaproteobacteria > Sphingomonadales > Sphingomonadaceae > Sphingomonas > Sphingomonas sp. Leaf4. The sequence goes on from NZ_CAKLBB010000005.1 coordinate 190,219, forward strand.
AGTTCGACGCCGTCGATCACCTCGGTATCGGCCGAGCGCGGCTTGGCGAACTGCCCCGCCATCCGCCCGACCTTCACCGTCGGCAGCTTGGAGGCGAAGGTCAATACCACCGCCATCTGGAGGATGACGCGGAAGGTGTCGCGGATGTTGTTCGGATGGAATTCGGCGAAGCTTTCAGCGCAGTCGCCGCCCTGCAGCAGAAACGCCTTCCCCTGCGCTACCTGCGCCAGTTCGGCGGTCAGGTTGCGCGCTTCGCCGGCGAACACCAGCGGGGGATAGGACGCCAGTGCCTGGGTGGTGGCGTCCAATGCCGCGCGGTCGGGATAGGTGGGCATCTGGCGCGCTTGCGCGTTGGTCCAGCTATCGGGTGCCCAATTGGCCATGACGAAATCCATGCTACGAAAACGGGTAATTCCCATGCGCGAAACGGCCGCCACGCGCAATGAAGGAAAGCTTTGCCCGCCGGTCGCGCGGATCGATCAACCGTAGCGTTCGGTAAACTCTTCCTGATCCATCACCAGATAGCGGACGAAATCGACCAGTGCCCAGATGCTGGTGACGGCGAGGCCGAACACGGTGCAGGTCAGCACCAGCATGGCCACCGCCGACGCGGTGCGCCGCAGATAGAAGCGATGGATGCCGAAAATGCCGAGGAAAAAGGCGAGCAGCGCGGCGGCCAGCTTGTCCTTGCGTCCCCGCCGGCGCTGGCGCGGCGCTTCGACCGGGCGCGGTACGACCGTGCCGGGGACGTGATAGATGCGCAGCGCGCGGCCGTTCGAACTCTCGAAGTCCACATGCGCGCCGACCGCCGGGCCGATGCGGTCGCTCCAGTCGTCGGGTTCGAACCAGTAGCGCTGGCCATCGTCGCCGGCGATCCGCCCCTCGCGTCCGTCCCGATCGACGCCCAGTACCTGTCCCCGCATATCGTCCCCCGATGATTCGTGGGCGGATATGACGGGGAAGGGGTGGAGCGTGCAAGGGGTTAGCGTTGCTTGCCTGCCCCTCCCTGGAAGGGAGGGGTTGGGGTGGGCCGGCCCGCGGAGAAGGTTGCGCGTACCTCGGGCCTACCCACCCCCAGCCCCTCCCTTGTCAGGGAGGGGGGCGAGTTACGGCAACGTCGGCTGCCAGTCCCATGCCAAGGAATCGCCGTCCATCACCTCGATCCCTGCCGCCGTCAGTTCGTCGCGGATCGCATCGCTCGCCGCGAAATCCTTGGCGGCGCGGGCCTCACGCCTCGCGGCGAGACGAACCTCGACCGTGTCGGCATCGATCGTCGCGCCGGCCGGGCGCAGGCGCAGTTCGGCGCGGTCGAGCGACCCCAGCCGCAGCCCGAGCACTGCGTCGAAATCAGCGAGCGCCGCGATCCGGTCGGCGGGCGACAGTTTCTTGTCGGCGAGCATCTCGTCGAGCACCGGCAGTGCGCGCGGCGTGCCCAGATCGTCGGACACCGCCATGTCGAGCCGTTCGCGATAGGCGGCGGCCTTGCCCGCATCACCCTCGCCCGAGGCGCGCGTCTTCAGCGCGGCGACGGTCATCACCAGCCGCTTCAACCGGGTCAGCGCCGCCAGCAGATTGTCGGACGAAAATTCCAGTTCGGAGCGATACTGCGCCGACAGGCACATCAGCCGATAGGCGAGCGGATGCACCCCGGCGTCGATCAGCGTCCGAAGCGTGGTGAAGCCACCCTTCGACTTCGACATCTTGCCCGACCGGTCGACGAGGAAGTTGTTGTGCAGCCAGAAGGCCGCGCCGCTGTCGCCGCAGCCGCACCATGCCTGGTTCTGCGCGATTTCGTTGGGGTGATGCACCTCGCGGTGGTCGATGCCGCCGGTGTGGATGTCGAACGGGGCGCCCAGATATTTGAGGCTCATCACCGAGCATTCGAGATGCCAGCCCGGCGCGCCCTTGCCCCAGGGCGAGTCCCATTCCATCTGGCGGCTCTCACCGACCGGGGTCTTGCGCCAGATCGCGAAGTCCTGCGGATGGCGCTTGCCCGCCACCGGATCGATCCGGCCCTCGGCGGCATCGTCCTGCCCGCCGGCCAGCGCGCCATAGTCGGGCACGGTCGCGCTGTCGAAATACAGGCCGCTGTCGAGTTCGTAGCAATGACCGGGCGCGATCTTTTCGGCGAAGGCGATCATCTCGGCAATGTGGTCGGTCGCGACCGACCAGCGGGTCGGATCGTCGATGTTGAGGTCGCGCAGGTTGGTCTTGAACGCCTGCGTATAATGGGCGGCGATCTCCCAGATGCTCTGCGCGCGCGCCTTCGCGGCGGCCTCCATCTTGTCGTCGCCGGCATCGGCGTCGGAGGTCAGATGGCCGACGTCGGTGATGTTGATGACGTGCGTCAGGGCATAGCCCTTCCAGCGCAGCACGCGGCTGAGCGTATCGGTGAACACATAGGCGCGCAGATTGCCGATGTGCGCATAATTGTAGACCGTTGGCCCGCACGAATACATGCGCACCCCCCGGGCGGGATCGAGCGGCTGGAACGGCTGAAGCGTGCGCGTCAGCGAATTGTGGAGCGAAAGCAGGGCACCGTACATGGCGGAGGCGTGTAGCGCGCCGCGTCCCGTCTGCAAATCGCTACCGTTCGGCGGGTAAATCGGCCGCGTGGCGGAACGCCCGCCGATGCGGACGGTTGGTCCCATCGTGATCGAAAAATGATTACCGATCAATAGTTTGATCCACATCAACCACCGGATGCCCTGTATCCGGCCAGCGGGAGCGCATGGCCATGGTCGAACCCGATTATCCCGGCGACATCGTTCACGACGATGCGCCCGCCTTTACTGCCAAGGACAAGGCGGAACGCAGCGAAGCGGCCCCGCACGGCGAATCGTCGGTGTCGGGCGTCGCGGTGACGATCAATCGTCCGGCACGCGAGCTTTATGCCTATTGGCGCGACTTCGCGAACCTCGCGACCTTCATGCTGAACATCGAAGCGATCGACGTGATCGACCGGGAGCGGTCGCACTGGGTCGTGAAGGGACCCAACGGTCCGTATGAATGGGATGCAGTCGTCACCGAGGATGTCGAGGGCGAGCGGATCGGCTGGAAGGCCGAAAACGCCGATGTGGCCAACAGCGGGCGGGTGTCGTTCACCGAGGCTGCGCCCGGACGCGGCACGGTGGTGACGGCGGTCATCGCCTATGACCCGCCGGGCGGCATCGTCGGCAAGCTGGTCGCCAAGGTGACGCAGCAGGAACCGGCGATCCAAGCGCGTCGCGACCTGCGCCGTTTCAAGCAACTGATGGAGACGGGCGAGATCGCGACGACGACTCCCCCCAACCGCAAACCCAAATCGTAAAGGAGCGGCCGCCATGCGCGCACTTACCTGGCACGGCAAGCACGACGTCCGCGTCGACAACGTTCCCGATCCCGAGATCATCAATCCGCGCGACGCGATCATCAAGATCACCTCGACCGCGATCTGCGGGTCGGACTTGCATCTGTACGACGGCTATATCCCGACGATGCAGGCGGGTGACATTCTCGGCCATGAATTCATGGGCGAGGTGGTCGAGACGGGTTCCAGGTCCACGCTGAGGAAGGGGCAGCGCGTCGTCGTGCCCTTCGTCATCGCCTGCGGAAGCTGCTACCATTGTTCCAAGCAGCAATATTCGGGCTGCGACAACGGCAACCCGGCCGACAATCAGGATATTGCGCAGGAACTGTGGGGGCAGGTCGCCCCCGGCCTGTTCGGCTACAGCCACATGACCGGCGGCTATCCCGGCGGGCAGGCGGAATATGTCCGCGTGCCGTTCAGCGATGTCGGGCCGATCGTAATCCCCGACGGGATCGACGACGACAAGGTGCTGTTCCTGTCCGACATCCTCCCCACCGGATGGATGGCGGCCGAGAATGCCGACATCGAGGACGGCGATATTGTCGCGATATGGGGCTGTGGTCCGGTCGGGCTGTTCGCGATCCAGTCGGCGTTGCTGATGGGCGCGCACCGCGTGATCGCGATCGATCATTTCCCGCACCGGCTGACGCTGGCCAAGGGACTGGGGGCAGAAGTCCTCAATTTCGAGGAAACCGACATCTACGACGCGCTGATGACGATGACCGGCGGGATCGGACCCGATGCGGTGATCGACAGCGTCGGGTTGGAGAGTCACGGGTTGTTCGTGGACAATATCGTCGATCAGATCAAGGCGTCGACCTTCCTTGGCACCGATCGGCCGCATGCGCTTCGGCAGGCGATCGTCGCGTGTCGCAAGGGGGGCCGCGTTTCGGTGCCCGGCGTCTATGGCGGGATGATCGACAAATTCCCGTTCGGCGCGCTGATGGAAAAGGGGCTGACGCTCAAGACCGGGCAGACGCATGTCCAGCGCTATCTGCCCGGCTTGTTGGCGGCGATCATGGAGGACAAGATCGACACGACCTTCCTTATTTCCGACCGGATGGCGCTGGAGGATGCGCCCGAGGGTTACCGGAAATTCCACGACGAACAGAATGTCTGCACCAAGGTCGTGCTGAAGCCCGATTGGGCAAAAGCGGCGACCGGTTGATCGACGGTTCCGCCCGGCGGCGGGGGACGCTACCCCCGCCGCGCCTTCACGAACGCATCGACGTTGCGTGCCAGCACCGTCATCGGCACACCGCCGCCCTGCACGACCGCGTCGTTGAACGCCTTGAAGTCATAGCGCGGCCCCAGTGCCCGCTCGGCAACCCCGCGCAGGCGGACGATTTCGGAATGGCCGACCTTGTAGCCGCACGCCTGCCCCGGCCACGAGCAATAGCGATCGACCTCGCCCGATACCTCGTCGACGCTCGATCCGTTGGTGGTGGCGAACCAGTCGATCGCTTGGGCCCGCGTCCAGCGCTTGGCGTGGAGGCCGGTGTCGACGACCATCCGGCAGGCGCGGAACGCTAGTGACTGGAGATAGCCGAGCCGTCCGACGGGATCGCCGTCATATACGCCCAATTCGTCGCCCAGTTGTTCGGCATACAGCGCCCAGCCTTCGGAAAAGGCGTTGAACTGGAGCAGCGAGCGGACCAGCGGCAGGCGGAAGGTATATTCGCCCTGCCACACATGGCCGGGGATCGCTTCGTGATACACCAAGGTCGGCAGCGAATAGCGCGTCCAGATGCCGGTGGTGCGCAGGTTGATCCATATGCGCCCGGGCGTCTTGCCGTCGATCGATCCCGCCCCGCCATAGGCGCCGGGTGCGCCGGCTTCCTCGACCGCCGGGATGCGCTTCACCTCGACATTGCCCGGCGCCAGCGTGTTGAACGCGCGCGGCATTCGGCCGCGAATATCGCTCAGGCGGTTCTGGACCAGCGCCATGATCTGCGCGCGGCCGGGATCGCCTTCGGGAAAGACGAAGCGCGGGTCCTTGCCGAGCGCGGTCATCCGCTCGCCGACCGATCCTTGCGTATAGCCGAGCTTGCGCAGGATCGAGTCCATCTGCCCCTGCAACCGCGCCAGTTCGTCGCGGCCCTGCGCATGGACCTTGTCCGGGGTCATCGTCGTGGTGGTCGAGGCGCGCAGGGCCCATGCGTACCAGCGATCACCCTGCGGCCGCGCCCACATGCCCGCATCCGACGTGGCCTTCGCCCGATCGGCGCGGACCGCCGCGATCTGTCGGTCGAGCGCGGGGCCGACCTTGTCGCGGGCGATCGCGGTGGCGCGGGCGGCCCAGTCGCCCGGAATGTCCTTTGTCCGGCGCGCCAGCGAGGTCACGATGTCCCACCCCGCCGGATCGCCGCTACGCGACTTGCCAAGTTGCACCAGCGTCTTGTCGAGCAGGAAGTCAGGCGCGACCACCCCCATCGCCGAGGCGGCGCGCATCCGTTCGGTTTCGCCGTCCAGTTGCGTGGCATAGCTGTCGAGCCGGGCGAGATAGGCGTCGGCATCGGCGCGGGTCGCGATAGTATGATCGCTGTCGAGGAAGCGCGGTACGTCGAGATAGGCGCCGACGTTCTGGATCACGACATACGGCGTGTTGCGCCAGCCGCCGACCGCGACGTCGCCATAGGGCAGCGCGAAGCCGTCTAGCGCGGTTTCGAACGCGGTGCGCACCACGTCGACGTCGGTGCGGGTGGCGGGCGACAGTTTCGTCGTGTCGATCGCCTTGAGCGTCGCGACATGCTGGCGCAGATGGTCGGCGACCTTGCGCTGCCCCGCCGCCGATCGGTCGCCGAGCTGCGACTTGAGTGCCGCCCGCGCGCCGGTATCGATGCCCAGCCCGGTCGCGCCCTCGGGATTGTCGGCGAGCAGCGCCTCGGCGATGCGCGACAGCGTCGCTTCGGCCGATGCGTCCGCCGCGCTTTTGGCAGGGGCCTGCGCGCGGGCGGGGAGGGCGGTGACGAGCGTCGAGGCGGCGGCACCCGCGATCCAGTCGCGGCGGGTGAGGTCCATGGGCTTTCCTTCGGACAAGATCGTTCGCGCCGATACTTGTCCGCCCGCCCGGCGACGTCAATCGGCGGCGGTGACGTTCAGCACCGATCCCGACACCCCGACGATGCGAACGCGGGTGCCGATCGCCTGATCGGCGCCGCGCGCGATCCAGTCGCTGTCGCCGACGCGCACCCGGCCGGTGCCCCCGGCGATCGGTTCGATCACCACCACCTCCTGCCCGATCAGCCGCGCAGCCCGATCGTTGAGCAACGGATCGGCGCTGTCGACCGGATAGTCGGCGTACCAGCGTCGCCCGACCAGCACCGTCACCACGCTCCACGCGCCGAACACGACCAGTTCGGCGGGCAACGTCAGCGGTGGGAACAACAGCGCGAGCAGTCCGGTGATCGCCGCCGCCAGTGCTACGAACACGAGGAACACGCCCGGCACCGCCAGTTCGGCGACGCCCAGCGCCACCGCCAGCATCAGCCAGAGATAGCCGCTGTCGATCACCGCTGGTACGGGTCCGCCGCCGCGTGTTCGGCGGTCAGCGGCACGATCGGTTTGGTCGGTGCGGGGGTCTTGATCTCGCCCAGCGCTTCCTTCGCCAGTTGGCCGATGCCGCCCAGCGTCCCGATCAACTGCGTCGCCTCGACCGGGAACAGGATCGTCTTGGCATTGGGGCTGGTAGCGAATTTGCCGACCGCCTCGACATATTTCTGCGCGATGAAATAGTTGATCGCCTGCGTGCCCCCCGCCTCGATCGCGTCGCTGACCACGCGCGTCGCCATCGCCTCGGCCTCGGCGGCGCGTTCGCGCGCTTCGGAATCGCGGAACGCCGATTCGCGCCGGCCCTCGGCTTCGAGGATGCGCGCCTGTTTCTGTCCTTCGGCGCGCAGGATCTCCGACGCGCGGGTGCCTTCGGCTTCGAGGATGTTGGCGCGCTTCTCGCGCTCGGCCTTCATCTGGCGGCCCATCGCGTTGACGATGTCGGCGGGCGGGCGGATGTCCTTGATCTCGACGCGGGTGATCTTCACCCCCCATGGATTGGTCGCATGGTCGACGACGCCCAGCAGCCGCGCGTTGATCTCGTCGCGCTTCGACAGCGTCTCGTCGAGGTCCATCGACCCCATGACGGTGCGCAGGTTGGTGGTCGTGATCTGCTGGAGCGCGATATACAGGTCGGACACCTCATAGGCCGCCTTGGCGGGATCGAGCACTTGGAAGAACACGACGCCGTCGGTAGACACCATCGCATTGTCGCGGGTGATGATCTCCTGCCCCGGAATGTCGATGACCTGTTCCATCATGTTGATCTTGTGACCGACGCGGTAGAAGAAGGCGGGGTAGAAATTGAACCCCGGCCGGGCGACGGCGGTGAAGCGGCCGAAATGTTCGATGGTATATTGATAGCCCTGCGTGACGATCTTCACGCTGGCGAACAGATAGAGCAGCACCAGCAGCACCAGCCCTGCGATCACGCCCAGTATCATCGCGTCTCTCCCTGCTTGCCTGCAACCGCCATACCCTAGCATAGCGGCGCGATGGACCAAGCCCGAACCCTGCCGCCGCGATCGTTGCTGTTCGTTCCCGCGTCGCGCCCGCGCATGATCGCCAAGGCGGCGAGCCTCGCTGCGGACTGGATCATCCTCGATCTGGAGGATGCGGTACGCGAGGACGAGAAGGATGGCGCGCGCGCCGGCCTTGCCGAAGCATTGGCGACGCTGGGCGACCGGCCGGTCGGGGTGCGGATCAACCCGCTCGACGGCGTGCATGCCGCCGCCGACCTCGCGGTACTGGCGACGATCGATCCGGCGCTGGTTGTGGTGCCCAAGGTGGAGGATGCCGCCGGCCTCGCGCCGCTTGGGGGCCGGGCTTTGCTGCCGATGATCGAGACGCCGAAGGGGGTGCTCTCTGCCGCATCGATCGCCGCCACGCCGGGCGTCGTCGGGCTGATGGTCGGCACCAACGATCTGGCGGCGACGCTGCGCCTGCCGCCGCACGCGCCGCGATCGTCGCTCGCCCATGCGTTGCAGGCGGTGGTGCTGGCGGCGCGGGCGGCGGGCGGCTGGGCGATCGACGGGGTGTTCAACGCGCTCGCCGACGCGCACGGCCTCGCCGCCGAATGCGCCGAGGGGCGGCTGCTCGGCTTCGATGGCAAGTCGCTGATCCATCCCGATCAGGTCGCGCCCGCCAACGCCGCCTTCGCGCCGTCCGACACCGAACTGGCCGACGCGCACGCGCTGATCGCGGCGGCCAGCGGCGGGGCGGAGCGGTTCCGTGACCGGATGGTCGAGGATCTGCATGTCGAAACTGCCCGGGCGTTGATCGCCCGTTCGCGACGATAACTGCGCGTTGACGCTTGCCCGTCACGTTTCGGATCGATAGTGGGGCGCATGTCGCTCCGCCCGATCCTCGGACTCGCCGCTGGCCTGCTCGCCGCGACGTCCGCCTTCGCCCAAACGATCACCCCGCAGATGCTGCGCGACCATGTCGCGGTGCTCGCCAGCGATGCGTATGAAGGGCGCGAGCCGGGCACGCCTGGCGGTGATCGGGCCGAAGCCTATGTGTTGCAGGCGTTCGCCGCCGCCGGATTGCAGCCCGGCGCGCCCGATGGCCGCTGGCGGCAGGAAGTGGCGATGACCGACGTTCGCGCCGCGACGATCGCCGGCACGGTGACGCGCAGCGGTAAGCCGGTGGCGCTCGGGGCGAACCAGATCGCGGGACTTGGCCTTGCTCCCACGACCAGCATCACCCGCGCGCCGCTGGTGTTCGTCGGACGCGGCGCGCCCGATCAGATGGCGGGCACCGACCTGACCGGTGCGGTCGCGGTAGTGATCGGCGGCACCGCGCCCGATGCGCCGCCGGTGCCCAACGCCGATCGCAATGCGGCATTGCAGGCGGCGGGCGCGCTCGGCGTGCTGCTGATCGCCTCGGCGCAGGCGCCATGGGCAGACGTTGCGCATTCCTTTTCGGAACTGACGATCGCCGGTCCGGTCAGGCGGCCCGGCTTCACCGGCGTCGTGTCGCCCGATGCGGCGCAGCTTTTGCTGGGCCGGAGCGCCGCAGACCTGCGCACGGCGGCGATTGTCCCGACCTTCCGCCCGGTCCGCTCCGACGCGACGATCGATATTGCCGCGACCGGCACCGCGCGCCGCTATACCACCGCCAATATCGTCGGCATGCTTCCGGGCACCCAGCGTCCGAACGAGGCGGTGCTGCTGTCGGCGCACTGGGACCATATCGGCATCTGCGCCCCCGAAGGTGCGGCCGACCGCATCTGCAACGGTGCCGCCGACAACGCCAGCGGCACCGCGATCCTGATCGAAGTGGCCAAGGTGCTGGCCAAACAGCCGCGTAGCCCCCGCAGCGTCTATTTCGTCGCGACGACGGCGGAGGAAAAGGGCCTGATCGGCGCGGACGCCTATGCCGCCGCGATCGCCGACACGCCGCTCAAGGTTGTCGTGAACCTCAACATCGATACCTCGGCGATCGTGCCCGTCGGCATGCCGATGGCGATGGTCGGGCGCGGCAACCACCCCGCGATCGACGCCATCGTCGACCAGACCGCCCGCGCGATCGGCCGCAAGGTCGATACCGACATCGAAGCGAACATCATGGTCCAGCGGCAGGACGGCTGGGCGTTCGGCCAGCGTGGCATCCCCGCCGTCATGGCGACCGGATCGGTCAGCGACATGAAGCGGCTATTCGCCTATCTCGACGGGCCGTATCACAAGCCGACCGACGACATGGCGCATATCGACCTGACCGGCGCGGCCGAGGATGCCGATTTGCACGTCGCGCTCGCCCGCGCGCTGGCTGATCCCGCGCGCTACCCGACCCCCGCCGCCCCCGCCCAACCGACGAAGTAAAGAAGCGACCCCCATGGACATCACCCTCGGCCTCACCTTCGACGACGTACTGCTGGTTCCGCAGGAATCGGACGTGCTCCCCAGCCAGGCCGATCCGCGCACCCGCGTCGCGCGCGATCTGACGCTCAACATTCCGTTCCTCTCGTCGGCGATGGACACCGTGACCGAGGCGGACATGGCGATCGTCATGGCGCAACTGGGCGGCATCGGCGTGCTTCACCGCAACCTGACGATCGAGGAACAGACGGCGGCGGTGCGCGCGGTCAAGCGGTTCGAGAGCGGCATGGTCGTCAACCCGATCACCATCGCCGCCGATGCGCCGCTGTCTGCCGCGCGCGCGCTGATGCAGCGCCACCGGATCAGCGGCATTCCGGTGGTCGAAGGGTCGGGCAAGCTGGTCGGCATCCTGACCAACCGCGACGTGCGCTTCGCCGAGAACCCGGACCAGCCGGTCGCCGAACTGATGACGCACGAGAATCTGTCGACGGTCCGTGTCGGCGTTTCGCAGGAAGAGGCGCGCCGCCAGCTTCACCAGCGCCGGATCGAAAAGCTGCTGGTCGTCGACGACAAGTATCATTGCGTCGGTCTCATCACCGTCAAGGACATCGAAAAGGCCGTCACCTATCCCAACGCGACCAAGGACGGCACCGGCCGCCTGCGCGTCGCCGCCGCCACGACCGTCGGCGACAAGGGCTATGAGCGGACCGAGGCGCTGATCGACGCCGAATGCGACCTGATCGTCATCGACACCGCGCACGGCCACAACCGGCAGGTCGCCGAGGCGGTGCGCCGGGTGAAGGCGATCGCGCCGCACGTTCAGGTGATCGCCGGCAACGTGGCAACCGGCGAGGCGACCCGCGCGCTGATCGATGCGGGGGCGGACGGCATCAAGGTCGGCATCGGGCCGGGATCGATCTGCACCACCCGGGTCGTGGCGGGCGTCGGCGTGCCGCAGTTGACCGCGGTGATGGACGCGGCGAAGGCGGCGGCCGGCACCGGCGTGCCGGTGATCGCCGACGGCGGCATCCGCACGTCGGGCGACGTCGCCAAGGCGCTGGCCGCCGGCGCGTCGGCGGTGATGATCGGATCGCTGCTGGCCGGCACCGAGGAAGCACCCGGCGAGACGTTCCTGTACCAAGGCCGCGCCTACAAGAGCTATCGCGGCATGGGATCGGTCGGGGCGATGGCCAAGGGCTCGGCCGACCGCTATTTCCAGCAGGACATCAAGGACCAGTTGAAGCTGGTGCCCGAAGGGATCGAGGGGCAAGTGGCGTTCAAGGGCCCGGCCAAGGACGTCATCCACCAGTTGGTCGGCGGCGTGAAGGCGGCGATGGGCTATACCGGATCGAATACCATCACCGATCTTCAGGACCGGGCGCGTTTCGTCCGCATCACCAATGCGGGCTTGCGCGAGAGCCATGTCCATGACGTGACGATCACCCGTGAGGCACCCAATTATCCGACGCGGTAAGCAGGCGAAGCGCGGCCGTCCGACTGGATTGATGTAGGTTATGTTGGTAGCGTCGCGCATGATTTTTCAGGATAACTGCGCATGACCCCGGCGGCCCGGACCCAGGCGGCGATCGATCTGGTCGATGCGATTCTCGATGCGGCGCGCGCTGGCGGCGCGGCGGGCGATCAGGTGGCGAAGCGTTTCTTCGCCGCGCGGCGCTATGCCGGCTCCAAGGACCGGCGGGCGATCCGCACGCTCGCCTATGATGCGGTGCGCCGCTTTGGCGAACCGCCGGTGAGCGCGCGTTCGGCGATCCTCGCGATGGCCGATGCCGATCCGCTGCTGGCGGCGACCTTCGACGGCGCACCTTATGGCCCGGCACCGATCGAGCCCGGCGAACCCCGCGCGGAGGCAGGGCCGGCGCCGCGCTGGCTGGTCGAGGCGTTCGCCGCCGCCGGTTTGGGCGACACCGAACTCGTCGCGTTGCTCGACCGCGCCCCGCTCGACATTCGCGTCAACCGGCTGACCGCCGATCGCGATACGGTGCTGGCCGAGATCGGTGGCGAGCCCGCCGCCGACCTGCCCGACGCCATTCGCTTGCCCGCGGATGCCGCGATCGATCAGAACGGCGTGCTGAACGACGGTCGCGGCGAGGTGCAGGACATCGGCAGCCAGATCGTGTCGCTCGCCACCTGTGCCGAACCGGGCGGCTTCGCGATCGACCTGTGCGCGGGTGGCGGCGGCAAGACGCTGGCGATCGCCGCGCAGATGAACGGGCAGGGGCGTATCCTCGCCACCGATACCGATCGTCCGCGCCTGTCACGCCTTGCCCCCCGCGCCGCGCGTGCCGGGGTGACGATCGCCGAACCCCGGCTGATCGATCCGGGCAAGGAAATCGCGATGCTCGCCGATGTCGCCGGACAGGCCGACTGGGTGATGGTCGACGCGCCCTGTTCGGGCACCGGCACATGGCGGCGTAACCCCGAGGCGCGCTGGCGGCTGACCCCCGACCGGCTGGCGCGGGTGGTGGCCACGCAGGCGCGGCTGCTCGACGTGGCGGCGGACCTGACCGCGCCGGCGGGCACGATCACCTATGTCGTCTGCTCGCTGCTTGACGACGAAGGCGCGGGGCAGGTCACAGCGTTCCTCGATCGCCGGCCCGACTGGCGCGCGCTGCCGCTTGCATTGCCGCGCGGGCGCGTCCACGGTCCGGGCATGCGCCTGACCCCCGCCCATGACTCCACCGACGGTTTCTTCGTCGCGCGACTGGGCCGGGCCTGACGCGCAGGGCACGGGACAACCGGAGATGTTGATGCGGATTACCTCGGTCTCGGTGGCAGCGGCGCTTGCCCTTGTCTGTGCCTCCACGTCCTTGAGCGGCCAGCGCCCCGATGCGCAGATCGACCCGCGCTCGATGGCATTGCTGCAACAGGGGCGCGCGGCGCAGGCCGCTGGCGACACGAGTGGTGCGACCGGGCTGATCGAAAGCGCGCTGGTGATCGATCCGCGCAACCGGCAGGCGTTCGTGGCGCTGGCCGACATCGCCCGCGCGCAGGGGCTGCCCGGTAAATCGATCCGCCTGTACCGCGAGGCGCTGACGCTCGAACCCAATGACGTCGCCGCGCTGAAGGGCGAGGGCGAGGCACTGGTGCAAAAGGGTGCCGTGACCAAGGCGCGCGAGACGCTGGCGAAGCTGCGCACGGTATGTGGTGCGACCTGCCCGGCGGCGGGCGAACTGGCGGCGGTGATCGCCAAGGGTCCGCCGGTGACGGCCACCGCGCAGCAGACGCCGCCGGTGGTGCCGGGCACGGCGGGCGCGACGCAGCAGTAACGGGGGAAGCGAGATGATGCGGACGTTGATCCTGGGAACAGCCGCGTTGATCGCCGTTCCCGCACTGGCGCAGACCGAGGCGGAGCGCGCACCGAACATTCAGGTGCAGGGCAGCGCGACTGTCGAGACGAGGCCCGATCGCGCGCGGATGGCCTATTCGGTGCGCGGCGAGGGCAAAACCGCTGACGATGCCAGTCGCGCGCTGGCCACGACCCAGCGCGCGATCCGCGACGGCCTGGGCGGATTGCTCGGCCGCGATACGGAAATGACTACGGGCGACGTGGCGATCGGCGAGGTTCGCGGACCGCAATGCGACACCAATCCTTATGGTCGACCGCGATTGAGCGAGGGCGACTGCGCGGTCGTCGGCTATATTGCTACAATCAGCGGCATGGTGCGGACCGGTGCGATCGACCGGATCGGTACGGCGATCGGTCTTGCCGGACGGCTCGGCGCACGTGACGCGCGACTGCAGAATTTTGAGCTGGCCGATGTGGCGGCGGCGAAGCGTCGGGCGACGGCGGCGGCGATCGTCGATGCCCGCAACCGGGCCGAAACGCTGGCGACCGGGGCCGGAGTCCGGCTGGGCGATTTGCTGGCACTTACCGATCAGACCGGCATCAACGATGTGGTCGTGCAGTCGCTGGGCGTGAGCCGCAGCGCCGGTCCGCCTGCGCCTCCGGCACCCCCACCTCCGATCCCGATCGACGTGAAGCCGAAACCGATCGAAACCCGCGCCACGGTCTACGCCCGCTTCGCGATCGCGCGGTAGGGGCCGCCTGAGGCCCCAGCCTTCGCCGGGGCGACGCTTCGGTTCGGATGAAGCAAACGTCACGCGGTAATCGGCCGGCACCCGCAACCGGGCACCGGCCGGGCAGGATCAGCCGACGATTTCTTCGGGCTTGAAGAAGAAGTCGATCTCGATCTTGGCATTCTCTTCCGAATCCGAACCGTGGACCGAATTGGCTTCGATCGATTCGGCCAGTTCCTTGCGGATCGTGCCGGCATCGGCGTTCGCCGGGTTCGTCGCGCCCATGATGTCGCGGTTCGCCTGCACGGCGTTCTCGCCTTCCAGCACCTGCACGACGACCGGACCGGAGATCATGAACGACACCAGGTCGTTGAAGAACGGACGCTCGCGGTGGACGCCGTAGAAGCCCTCGGCCTGCTCGCGGGTCATCTGGATGCGCTTGGAGGCGACGACGCGCAGACCGGCTTCCTCCAGCATCTTGGTGACCGCGCCGGTCAGGTTGCGGCGGGTGGCATCGGGCTTGATGATCGAGAAGGTACGGGTGGCGGCCATGGTGGTCGCGGCTCCTGCGTTATGGTGTTTTGGTCGCGGCTCCCTAGTCGGGCAACCCCCGACAAGCAAGGCTCACGCCGCCTGTTCCCAGCCGCCGTCGCCCTGCCGCCAGTAGCGCCGCTCGATGCCGTCGCGCTCGCCCAGTGCCTTCCATGCGGCGCGTGCGGCGGCGATGTGATCCTCGCCGAAGAAGTGGAACGCACGGTCGAACCCCAGCGCGGCGTCGCGCCAGCGCCCGTCGACGATCGCGACGTTGCGCGCCCCATTGGCGGGGGTGGGGTCGGCGGCGATCAGCACCGCCTGCGCGGCGTCGTTGCCGGTTCCCGCCTCGGCATGCGGCAGGAAGCTGTCGGGTGCATAGGTCCACAGCAGCGTGTCGATCACGCGGCGCTGGTCGGCATCGTCCGACAGCAGCAGCAACCGCTCGCCGGCGTCGTGCAGCCGCGCGGCGATGCGTGGCAACACCCGGTCGAGCGGGCTGCGGGTCAGGTGGTAGAAGTCGACTTTCATGACGCCTTTTCGTCATTCCCGCGCAGGCGGGAACCCATTGCCGCTGCCGTTTCGAATCCATTCGCTACGTCGGCGTCAATGGATTCCCGCCTGCGCGGGAATGACGGCTATTCCTCGAAATTGTCCTTCACGAACCGGTCGAGCAGCCGCACGCCGAACCCGGTCGCACCCTTGTCGTGATGGGTGCCCGGCTTGTCGGCCCACACCATCCCGGCGATGTCGAGATGCGCCCAGCGTACGCCGTCCTCGATATACCGCTTGAGGAACTGCGCGGCGGTGATCGATCCCGCGCCGCGCGGGCCGATGTTCTTCATGTCGGCGATCGGCGAATCGAGCAGCTTGTCGTACGCCGGCGACAGCGGGAAGCGCCACAACAGGTCGCCCGACTCCTTCGACGCCGCCAACAACTTGTCGGCCAACGAATCGTCGTTGGCGAACATGCCGCCATGCTCGCTGCCAAGGCTGATAATCATCGCTCCGGTCAGCGTGGCAAGGTCGACGATCGTCTTGGGCGAATGCGTCCGCTGCACCCATGTCAGCACGTCGCACAGCACCAGCCGCCCCTCGGCGTCGGTGTTGAGCACCTCGATCGTCTGGCCCGACATGCTGGTGACGACGTCACCGGGGCGCATCGCCTTGCCGTCGGGCATGTTCTCGACCAGTCCGACGACGCCGACGACGTTCGCCTTCGCCTTGCGCGTGGCGATCGCCTTCATCGCGCCCGCCACGGCGCCGGCACCGCCCATGTCCCACTTCATGTCCTCCATGCCGGGTCCGGGTTTCAGCGAGATGCCGCCGGTGTCGAAGGTCACGCCCTTGCCGACCAGCGCGACGTCGGTGGTGTCGCCGCCCTTGCCGTGCCAGCGCATCGCCAGCAGCCGCGCTTCCTTTTCCGAGCCGAGGCTGACGCCCAGCAGCGCGCCCATGCCCAGTTCGGCCATCTGCCGTTCGTCGAGGACGGTCAGCTCGACCCCCAGCGCTTCCAGCTCGCGGCACTTCTCGACGAAGCTGACCGGATAGAGGACGTTCGGCGGATCGGTGACGAGCGTGCGGGTAAGGTTCAGCCCCTGCGTGATCGCATCGGCGGCGACGAACGCGTCGTCGATCCCGTCGGGCGCACCAACGATGGTAATCGTCGTCAGCGTCGGCTTCGATCGCTCGGGCAGCTTGGTGCGATAGCCGTCCTGCCGCCAGCCGCGCTGCGCCGCCGTCGCCGCGAACCGCGCGACGCCCGCCGCGTCGGGCGCGGTCGCCAGCGCGCCGAAATCGACGGTCAGCTCGGTCAGGCCCGACAGCAGGAACCGCCCGGTCAGCGCGCCGCCCGCCTTTTCCAGCGCCACGCCGCCGCCGTCACCGATGCCGAGCAGGATCACCCGACCCGCGTCGCCGCCCTCGATGCCGGGTACGAAGACCTCGGCGATCGATCCCGCATCGCCATCAAAGCGACCCGCCCGCGCCGCGCCGGCGACGAGCGCCGCAACCGCATCATCCAGTCCGGCGGCGGCGACGCGGTCGAGCCCGCCCGTCGCGATCGGCAGGACGAGGGCGGGGGGAGTTTCGCTACGCTGGGCGAACTGGATCGAGATCGACATGAATTTCCTTTGTACTACGCGGGCGTCGGCGCGCCGGCCATCTTGGCGCGCCCGTCCCGGCACGTAAAGCGGGTGGACGGCGATTGCGGTTCCCGGGCGACGATGCAATAGGCGTTGCGACAGGCGCGATCAGGGCACCGACGGCATTGGGGAATCTGGACTAGTGAAGCGTGCGTTCGGGTCGCTGGCCCTTGGCCTGACGCTGGCGGTCGCCGGCCCTGCGCTGGCGCAGGACCTGCAGGATCGCGCCGCGCCTCCGCCGCCGCCCGAAAGCGCGCTGCCGACGCCGGCGAGCGCCGACCAGATCGATTTCTCGTCCGACCTGCTCGAATATGACAGCAACGCCGACATCGTCACCGCCAGCGGCGAAGTGCGGCTGCTGCGCGACGGCAATCGCCTGCGCGCCGACCGGGTGACGTGGAACCGCAAGTCGGGGCAGGTGGTGGCGACCGGCAACATCGCCGTCACCAATCCGCAGGGCGACATCGCCTATGGCGACCGGATCGAGCTGACCGATACGCTGAAGGACGGCGTGGTCGACAACATGCTCGTCGTCCTCGACGAAGGCGGGCGTATCGCCGCCAGACGCGGCACCCGTTCCGACAACGGCGTCGTGACGGTCGAAAGCGCGGCCTATACCCCGTGCGCCGTCACCACGTCGGCCGGTTGTCCCAAAGAACCGTCGTGGAAGATCACCGCACTGCGCGTCCGCTACGATCCGGTGCGAAAGCGTATCCGCTACACCGGCGCGGGCCTCACGCTCTTCGGCCTGCCGACGATTCCGCTGCCGTCGTTTTCGCATTCGATCGGCGGCAACAGCGATTCGGGGCTGCTCGCGCCGTCGATCCGGCTCGACCGGGTGAACGGCGTCGAAGTGGCCGTGCCCTATTATTTCAACCTCGCGCGCAATCGCGACCTGACGATCACGCCGCACGTCTTCACCGCCGTACTGCCGATGCTCGAAGCGGAATATCGCGCGCTGGGCCGCAACGGCGCGTACCGGGTACAGGGCTTTGCGACGGTCAGCCGGCGCAGCGACGATCTCGTGCTGGGCGCGGCGCCCACCGGCACGCAGCAGTCGTTCCGTGGCTATGTCGATGCGACCGGCCGGTTCCAGCTCGATCCCAACTGGAGCGTGTCGGGATCGCTGCGCTATACCACCGACCAGACGTTCCTGCGCCGCTACGACATCTCGCGCGACGACCGGCTACGCAACAATATCTCGGTCGAACGGATCGACCGCGACTCGATGTTGTCGATCAGCGGCTGGGCGGTGCAGACGCTGCGCGTCGGCGATAATCAGGGGATGCAGCCGGTGGCGCTCCCCGAAATCGACTATCGCCGCCGCTTCAACGGCCTGCTCGGCGGGGTCGCGCAGGTTCAGCTCAACACGCTGGCGATCGGCCGGTCGGAGGGGCAGGATACCCAGCGCGCCTTCGCCGCCGCGCGGTGGGACCTGACGCGCTACACCCCGCTCGGGCAGGAAGTGACCTTCACCGCCTATGGCCGGCTCGATGCCTATAACACGCGCGACGTCATCGATACCGCCGTGCTGAGCTACCGCGGCGACGAGGGCTTTACCCCGCGCGGCATCGCCGCGCTGGCGGTCGATATGCGCTGGCCGTTCGTCGGTGCGGTCGGCCGGGGTACGCAGCGCATCAGCCCCCGCGTCCAGCTCGTCGCCTCGCCCAAGATCGCCAATCTCGCCGTCCCGAACGAGGACGCCCGCGCGGTCGATCTGGAAGATTCGAACCTCTTCGCGCTCAACCGTTTCGCCGGCTACGACCGGTTCGAGGATTCGTCGCGTGTCACCTATGGCCTCGATTATGCGCTCGACCTGCCCGGAGTGGCGGTGCAGACGACGATCGGCCAGAGCTATCGCACTTCCGAGCGCGCCAGCATCCTGCCCAACGGCACCGGGCTCGACGATCGCTTCTCCGATTTCGTCGGGCGCACCGATGTCCGCTTCCGCGAACTCGTGACGCTCACCCACCGCTACCGGCTCGACAAGGACGGGTTGAAAATCCGCCGCAACGAGATCGACGCGACGGTCGGATCGCGCCGCACCTATGTCCAGGTCGGCTATCTCCGCCTCAACCGCGACATCAGCGAGCTGGAGGATTTGCAGGACCGCGAGGAAATCCGCGCCGCCGGCCGTGTTGCCTTCGGTCCGTTCTGGTCGGCCTTCGCCTCGACCACCATCGATCTGACCGACCGGTCGGAGGATGCGTTGTCGGTATCCGATGGCTATGACCCGATCCGCCACCGTATCGGCGCGCAATATGAGGACGATTGCCTCCGCCTCGGACTGACGTGGAAACGCGATTATCAGCGGATCGGCGACGCCCGCAGCGGCAACAGCTATCTCGTGACGCTGGCGTTCAAGAATTTGGGACGATAGATAAGGCTGCGTTCAGCCGCGACGGGCCATGATTTGGCCCGAATGGTTCGGCAGGCACGTCGCCGACGTGCGCATGGGATAGTACGACCAAGTGACCAACAACATCGTGAATGCCACCCGCCTCGGCCGTTCGATCGCCGGTATCCTGAGCGTAGCCGCCGCCACCGCGCTTGCCGCGCAGACGGTCAGCGACGGACAGCAGGTACCCGGCGCCAATCTGAACCTGCCGGGCAACCCGACCATCTTCGGCAAGGTCGACCCCAATATCCGCAAGCCGACCGCGATCGTGAACGATACGGTGCTGACCGGCACCGACGTCGACCAGCGCATGGCGCTGATCGTCGCGATCAACGATTTCAAGCTGAGCGCGGAGGACCGCGAGGTGCTGCGCGGGCAGGTCGTGCGCCAGTTGATCGACGAGACGCTGCAGATCCAGCAGGCGAAGGCGAAGGACATCACCGTCACCGCGCCCGAGCTGGAGCAGAGCTTCAATCGCCTCGCTAAGCAGCGGTTTCAGCAGACGCCCGACCAGCTTCGCGCCTATCTCCGCTCGGTCGGCTCGTCGGAACGCTCGCTGCGCCGCCAGATCGAGGGTGAGCTGGCGTGGAGCCGGTTGCTGCGCAAGCAGGTCGAACCCTTCATCAACGTCGGTGAGGAAGAGGTCGAGGCGATCCGCGCCCGGCTCGAAGCGTCGAAGGGCACCGAGGAATACAGCCTCCGCGAAATCTATATTTCGGCGACGCCCGACCGCGCGGCCGAGGTACAGGCGGCGATGACCAAGATCGTCGAACAGATTCGCCAGGGTGCGCCGTTCGAATATTTCGCGCGCAACTTCTCCGAAGCCACCACCCGCGCGGTCGGCGGCGATCTTGGCTGGGTCCGCCTGAACATGCTGCCCGACCAGTTGCAGCGCGCCGCGACGCAGATGCAGGTCGGCCAGATCGCCGGACCGATCGAGGTGCCGGGCGGCTATTCGATCCTCTACCTCGCCGACAAGCGGCAGGTGCTGATGGCCGATCCGCGCGATGCCAAGGTGGCGCTGCGCCAGCTCACCCTGCCGTTCCCGCCGGGCACGACGCAGGCGCAGGCGACGCAGCGCGCCGCATCGTTCGCCACCGCGACGCAGGGCATCCGCGGCTGCGGCGACGCGACCAAGGTCGCGCAGTCCGAAAAGGCCGAGGTCGTCGACAATGATTCAGTCGTGATCCGCAACCTGCCGCCGGCGCTTCAGGAGATCATCCTGAAGCTGAACGTCGGACAGGCGACCCCGCCGTTCGGGTCGCCCAAGGACGGCATCCGCGTGCTGATCGTGTGCGGTCGCGACGATCCGCGCGGCGGCACCGTGCCCAGCGCCGAACAGATTCAGGACGGGTTGCAGCAGGAGCGCGTGAACCTGCGCGCCCAGCGCATGCTGCGCGATCTGCGGCGCGACGCGGTGATCGAATATCGTTGATCGGGGGCCGGGCGTGACGCTCCCCCTCGCGGTATCCATGGGCGATCCCGCCGGCATCGGGCCGGAGGTGATCGCCAAGGCATGGGCCTCACGCGACGCCCACCGCCTGCCGTGCTTCTTCGCGGTCGGCGACGTGCGCGCGGTCGGCGCGGTGTGGTCCGGCCCGGTCGAGCGCATCGACGATCCGGCGCGTGCCGCCGCCGTGTTCGGTCGCGCGCTTCCCGTCCTGTCGGTCGCCGATGGCGGATCGATCGTCCCTGGCCGCCCCGATACCGAGGGGGCGGACTGCACGCTCCAGTCGCTCGAACTCGCCGCCGGTCTTGCCCGGTCGGGCGCGGCAGCGGGACTCGTGACGGGGCCGGTGTCGAAGGGTGAGCTTTACCGCATTGGCTTCACCTATCCCGGGCAGACCGAATTCGTCGCCGAACGTTGTGGCGTGGCGCGCGAGAATGCGGTGATGATGCTCGCCGGACCGACGCTGCGCGTGGTGCCGCTGACCATCCACGAAGCGATCGCCGACGTGCCGCGCCTGCTCACCACCGAACTGGTCGTCGCCCGCGCGCGCGCGACCGTGCGCGGGCTGATGCTCGACTTCGGCATCGCCGCGCCGCGCCTCGCCGTCGCCGGGCTCAACCCGCATGCCGGGGAGGGCGGGGCGATCGGCCGCGAGGAGATCGACGTGCTGGCCCCCGCCATCGCCCGGCTGCGCGGCGATGGGATCGACATCGTCGGGCCATTGGCCGCCGACACCATGTTCCATCCGCGCGCCCGCGCCCGTTACGACGCGGCACTGTGCCCGACCCACGATCAGGCGCTGATTCCGATCAAGACGCTGCATTTCGACGACGGGGTCAACATCACGCTCGGCCTGCCGATCGTCCGCACCTCGCCCGACCACGGCACCGCGTTCGACATCGCCGGCGAGGACCGCGCCGAACCGGGCGCGATGATCGCCGCGATCGCGATGGCTGGCCAGGCAGCGGCCCGCCGCGCCGCCGCCCGGTGAGCATCGCCCCCGTCCACGACCTGCCGCCGCTGCGCGAGGTCATCCAGCGCCACGGCCTGTCGGCTAACAAGGCGCTGGGACAGAATTTCCTGTTCGACCAACAATTGCTCGGCCGGATCGCCCGCGTGCCCGGCGACCTGCACGATGCCGAAGTCCTTGAAGTCGGTCCCGGCCCCGGCGGCCTCACCCGCGCGCTGCTGCTGGCGGGTGCCAAGGTGACGGCGATCGAGCGCGACCGCCGCTGCATCCCCGCGCTGGCCGAACTGGGCGAGGCATTTCCCGATCGCCTGCGCGTGATTGAGGGCGACGCGCTGGAGATCGATGCGCGCACGCTGTTCGCGGGCAAGCCGCACATCGCCTCCAACCTGCCCTATAACGTCGGCACCGCGCTGTTCGTCGGCTGGCTGTCGGCCGACTGGGAACCATGGTGGCAGAGCCTGACGCTGATGTTCCAGCGCGAGGTCGCCGACCGGATCGTCGCGCAAGCGAACGACGATGCCTTTGGCCGCCTAGCCGTCCTTGCCCAGTGGCGCAGTGCCGCGCGCATTGCGATGCCGGTCCATCGCAGCGCCTTCACGCCGCCACCCAAGGTCATGTCGGCGGTCGTCCATGTCGTGCCGACGCCCGCGCCCGACGGCGTTCGCCTGCGCACCCTCGAAACGCTGACCGCCGCCGCCTTCGGCCAGCGCCGCAAGATGCTTCGCCAGAGCTTGAAAGGCGTTCCCGGCGCGCTGGCGGCGGCGGAGGCGATCGGCATTGACCCGACGCGACGAGCAGAGACGGTCAGCGTGGCGGAGTTCGTCGAACTGGCGAGGGTGTTGGGGTAGGGGATCATCCTCACCCACATTCGTCATTCCCGCGAAGGCGGGAATCCATAGCCGCCACCGAAGCGACTCAAGCCCGAAACGTCAGCGGCTATGGATTCCCGCCTTCGCGGAAATGACGATGAGGCAGGAGAAGCTACCCCGCCAACCGCCCCAGCTCCGCCGCCCACAACGTATCGAGCCGCCGCGCCACGCCACCGTTCGCCGCCTCGCGCCGGGCCAGCGCCTTCAACCGCAACGATCGCCCGCCGATCATCCGTCCCTCGGTCGCGAACACCAGATCGTAGATCGCGCTCGACTGCCGCTCGTTGTCGCCATCGAACCATGTCGCGGTTACTTCGACCGGCAATCGCCCTTCGAGATCATCCTTGCCGCCATCGGTGATCGCCAGTAGCGGCGCACGCACCCAGTCGGCGTCGATTGCCACGTCGCCCACCGCAGTCCGCTCGGACACCTTCAATGCGGGCGGGAAGCGCACCGCGATCCGCTCGATCCGCCGGTCGGCGGCGCTCAGGGTCAGCCGGTCTCCGCCCCCGGCCGGCGTGGCGACGATCGCCAGCGCGTTCTTGGCCTTCGCCGCCGAGGCGCTGGCCGCCGCGCGATCGGCGTCGACGCTGCGCCGTTCGGACACGTTGTTCCATAGCGTCAACCCGCCGATCACCACGCCCGCCACCGCCACGCCTTCGGCCAGCGTGATCCAGCGGCGACGCTGCGCGCGGGCTTCGTCGGCCTCGCTCACCGCCCGCCGGCTTCCAGCAGATCGCGCGGCGCGGTCAGTTCCCATCCGCGCGCGATGGCGTCGTCGACCAGCCGCCAGTCGACGTCACCCTCAAGCGATACCGGCGTCCAGCCATCGGCGGTGCGTACCGACAGCGCGCTGCCCGCCACCCGCGCGAACGGCTCGCCCTCGACACAGAATGCGCGTTCGTCGCCGTGGCTCTGTTCGGCCGCGCCCGGCAGCAGCAAAGCGGTTTCGCGTACCCGGTCCAGCCATTCACTCATCGCGTCACATACTCCGCCAGGGTTCGCGGATAGAGCCGATGCTCTTCCGCCAGCACCCGCGCCGCCAGCGTATCCGCGCTGTCGCCGGGCAGGATCGGAACGCGCGCTTGCGCCAATACGCTCCCGGCATCCAGTTCCTCGGTGACGACATGCACCGAACAGCCCGCTTCTGCATCCCCCGCCGCGATCGCCCGCGCGTGCGTGTCGAGCCCCTTGTATTTTGGCAGCAGCGAGGGGTGGATATTGACAATCCGGTCGCGCCACCGCGCGACAAAACCGGGCGAGAGCAGCCGCATATAGCCGGCCAGCGCGATCGTCCCGACGCCCGCATCGCGCAGCGCGCCGTCGATCGCCGCTTCATACTCGGCCTTCGGGATGCCCTTGGGCGAACAGGCGAAGGTCGCGATGCCCCGCCCGGCGGCATGCGCCAGCCCGGCGGCATCGGGCTTGTCCGACGCGACCAGCACGACCGCATACGGGCAATCGGGGGCCTGCGCGGCGGCGACCAGCGCCGCCATGTTCGATCCCCGTCCCGAAATCAGGATGCCGACGCGGTGTTTAGCCAAGATGAGTCGCGCTCCATGCCGCCCGCGCGCTCCATGTCTCCACGTTGCCCTTGACGGTGCAGCCCTTCTCGCCCGCCTCGACGGTGCCGATCCGCACCACGCTCTCACCTGCTGCGGCCAGATCGGCGGCGACCGAATCGGCGGTGTCGGCCGACACCAGCAGCACCATGCCGATACCGCAGTTGAACGTCCGTGCCATTTCCTCCGGCTCGATATTGCCCTGCGCCTGGAGGAACGCCATCAATCGCGGCTGTTCCCACGCATCGGCATCGACCACGGCATGCGCGCCTTGCGGAAGCACGCGCGGGATATTCTCCAGCAACCCGCCGCCGGTGATATGCGCCAACCCATGAATACGTCCGGCGCGGAGCAGCGGCAGCAGCGGCTTCACATAGATTTTGGTCGGCGCCATCAGCGCGTCGATCAGCATCACGTCCTGATCGAACAGCGCCGGCCGGTCGAGCTTCCACCCCCGGTCCGCCGCGAGCCGGCGTACCAGCGAGAAGCCGTTGCTATGCACGCCCGAGGAGGCGAGCCCGAGGATCACGTCGCCCACGCCCACCTTGTCACCGGTCAGCAACTGTTCGCGCTCGACCGCGCCGACGCAGAAGCCGGCGAGGTCATAGTCGCCATCGGCATACATGCCGGGCATCTCGGCCGTTTCGCCGCCGATCAGCGCGCAGCCCGCCTGCCGGCACCCCTCGGCAATCGAGGCGACGACCCGCTCGGCGGTGTCCGCGACCAGTTTGCCGCTGGCGTAATAGTCGAGGAAGAACAGCGGCTCGGCACCCTGCACGATCAGGTCGTTGGCGCACATCGCGACCAAGTCGATACCGACGCCGTCGTGGGCATCATGCTCGATCGCCAGTTTCAGCTTGGTGCCGACGCCGTCGTTCGCCGCGACCAGCAAAGGGTCCTTGAACCCCGCCGCCTTGGGATCGAACACCCCGCCGAATCCGCCCAGTTCGGCATCCGCGCCGGGCCGCCGGGTGGATTTCGCGAGCGGTCCGATCGCGCGGACCAGCGCGTTGCCCGCCGCGATCGAAACCCCTGCCTGTGCGTAGGTATAGCCGCCGCCGCGGTCGCCTTCATTGCTCATGGGAGCCGGTTAGCCACATCGCGCTTGGATTTCCACGCCTGCTTCGTCAAAAGGCGCGCATGACGCTGCAAACCCGCCACCGCCTGCTCGCCGCCGCCCTCTTGGGCATGGTCGCGACCGGCGCGGTCGTGGCGCAGGGCGGAGTCGCCGCCGTCGACAGCTCGGGCACCTTCGAGGTGAACGGCGTCCGCGTCGACGTCGCCGGCCCCACCGCAGACGTGGCCCGCACCACCGGCTGGCGCCTCGCGCAGCGTCGGGGCTGGCAGATGCTGTCGCAGCGGCTGACCGGATCGGCGCAGACGCTGCCCGACGGCACGCTTGATTCGCTGGTCGACGCGATCGTGGTGGAGAGCGAGCAGATCGGCCCCAACCGCTATGTCGCGCGTCTCGGCGTCCTGTTCGACCGGGGGCGGGCCGCATCGATCCTCGGCATCGCCGGCGTCGCCGAACGCAGCCCGGCGATGCTCGTCGTGCCGCTGATCTGGGACGGTGGCACCGGCACCGCGTTCGAACGGGCGACGCCGTGGCAAGCGGCATGGGCGCGCTTCCGCACCGGCGGCAGCACCGTCGACTATGTTCGCCCGAATGGCACCGGCGGCGACGCGCTGCTGTTGAATGCGGGGCAGGTGACGCGGCGGGGGCGCGGCTGGTGGCGCACCGTGCTCAACCAATATGGCGCGTCGGACGTGCTGGTCCCGCAGGTCCGGCTGGAGCGGCAATGGCCCGGTGGGCCGGTCGTCGGCACCTTCACCGCCGGCTATGGTCCCGACAACCGGTTGATCGGCCGCTTCGCACTGCGTGTCGAACAGGCCGATGCGATTCCCGCGCTGCTCGACGAAGGCGTGCGGCGAATCGATTCGCTGTACCAGCAGGCGCTGCGCGATGGCACGCTGCGCCCGGATATGGCGCTGAACGCCGCGCCGCCGGGCACGCCTGCACCGGTCGAGAACCCGCTGGCCGATCCGCTTGCCCCCGTACCGGTCGATCCCGCCGCGCCGGTGCCGACCCCGACGCCGGCCGACACCTTCGTCACCCTGTCGGTTCAGGCTGACACGCCTACCGCCGCCGCCGTCGAATCGACCGAAGCGGCGTTCCGGGCCATTCCGGGCGTGCGCAGCGCGATCACCTCCAGCCTCGCGCTGGGCGGTGTATCGGTCTTGCGCGTCACCTTCGATGGCGATCCCGCGATCCTGTCGGCAGCCCTCGAAGCGCGCGGCTGGCAGGTGCAGGGCGGCGACGGCGCGCTACGCATCCGCCGTCGCGCGGCCCCGACGCCGCCGGCTCCGGCTGGCGGATGAGCGGCCCCGCCAACGGTCCCGCCCAGATGAGCTTCACGCTCGACCTGCCGCCCGGCGCGCGGAAAGACCGGTTCCTCGTCAGTCCCTCCAACCGCGAAGCGGTCCAGTTCCTCGACAATTGGGGGCTGTGGCCGGTGATGGCGGCGGTCCTGATCGGCCCGCGCAAGTCGGGCCGCACGTTGCTGGCGCGGATGTTCGCCGCGCGCAGCGGCGGGATGATCGCCGACGATGCCGAACGGATGAACGAGATCGACCTGTTCCACCTGTGGAATCAGGCGCAGG
This sequence comes from Sphingomonas sp. Leaf4, assembly GCF_920939515.1. Classification (NCBI taxonomy): domain Bacteria; kingdom Pseudomonadati; phylum Pseudomonadota; class Alphaproteobacteria; order Sphingomonadales; family Sphingomonadaceae; genus Sphingomonas; species Sphingomonas sp. Leaf4. The sequence goes on from NZ_CAKLBB010000005.1 coordinate 217,060, forward strand.
CGGAGGGGCGGCCGCTGCTGATCGTCGCCGATGCCACGCCGCCGGTGTGGAAGATCGAGCTGCCCGACCTGCGCACCCGTATCGCCGCGACCCCGGTCGTCCGGCTTGATGCGCCCGACGATCTGCTGATCGAAACGCTGCTGCAACATCTCTTCGACAGGAAGGAATTGATAGTCGCGCCCGATCTGGTGCGCTGGCTCGCCCGCCGCGTCGACCGGAGCCATCTCGCCGTGCTTCGCGTTGTCGAGGCATTGGAGGAAGATGCGATGCTGCGCTCGACGCGCCTTTTGACCGTTCCCGCCGTGCGCACCGCGCTCGGCCGTACCACGCTCCTGACGGACTCCGCCGCATGACCGAGTTGCTGACCGACGCCCCCGCCGGATCGACCGTCGCCGCCGTGCCCGAGGCGCGCTATTTCAACCGCGAGCTGTCGTGGCTGGCATTCAACCGCCGCGTGCTGGACGAGGCGTGCAACGCCGCCCATCCGCTGCTCGAACGCCTCCGCTTCCTCTCGATCTCGGCGACCAACCTCGACGAATTCTTCATGGTCCGCGTGGCGGGGCTTAAAGGACAGCAGGCGCAGGAGGTCGGCCACGAATCACCCGATGGCCTGACCCCGACCCAGCAACTGGAGGCGATCGTCGCCGACGCCGCGCAACTGGTCGACAGCCAGCAACGCATCTGGCGCGACATCGCGACCGATCTGGCGGCGGCCGACGTCACCGTGCTGGGCGCCGATGCGATCACCGGCGATGCCGAGGTGTGGCTGGAACGCTATTTCCGCGAACAGGTGTTCCCGGTGCTGACCCCGCAGGCGCTCGACCCGGCACACCCGTTTCCGTTCATTCCCAACCTCGGCTCGGCGCTGCTGTTCGACCTCATCCGCCGATCGGACGAGGTCGAGGTGCGCGAGGTCGTGCTGCTCCCGCCAGCCATGCCACGCTTCGTGCGCCTGCCGGGCAAGGCGGCGCGTTATGTCGCGATCGAGACGATCCTGCGCCATTTCTCCGGGCTGTTCTTCCCCGGCTACACCGTGCGCGCCTCCGCCGCCTTCCGGGTGATCCGCGACAGCGACATCGAACTGGAAGAGGAAGCCGAGGACCTCGTCCTGTATTTCCGCACCGCCATCAAGCGGCGGCGGCGCGGCCGCGTCATCCGGCTGGAGATCGAATCGGGCATCTCCGACGAGATGATCGAACTGCTGCGCGAGGAAATGACCGGCAGCGACGCGGTGATGACCGAAACCGGCGGCTTCCTTGCCATCGGCGACCTGTCGATGCTGGTCGCCGAGGATCGCCCCGACCTGAAATTCCCGCCGTTCAGCCCACGCTTTCCCGAACGCATCCGCGAATATGGCGGTGACTGTTTCGCGGCGATCCGCGCCAAGGACATCGTCGTCCATCACCCGTACGAGACGTTCGACGTCGTCATCGCCTTCATCAAACAGGCGGCGGCCGACCCCGATGTCGTCGCGATCAAGCAGACGCTGTACCGCGCCGGCAAGCAATCGGCGATCGTTGCCGCGCTGGTCGCCGCCGCCGAAGCGGGCAAGTCGGTGACGGCGGTGGTCGAACTGAAGGCGCGCTTCGACGAGGAGCAGAATCTCAACCTCGCCTCGGTCCTCGAACGCGCCGGGGTGCAGGTCGTCTATGGCTTCATCGAATGGAAGACCCACGCCAAGATCTCGATGGTCGTCCGGCGCGAGGAACAGGGTTATCGCACCTATTGCCATTTCGGCACCGGCAACTATCATCCGATCACCGCGCGCATCTATACCGACCTCAGCTTCTTCACCGCCGATCCGGCGATCGGGCGCGATGCCGCGCAGGTGTTCAACTACATCACTGGCTATGTCGAACCGCAGGCGCTGCAACAGCTCGCCATTTCCCCGCGCGACCTGCGCGACCGGCTGGAAGCGCTGATCGAGGGCGAGATCCAGACCGCGCGGGCCGGCGGGCAGGGGTCGATCTGGCTCAAGATGAATTCGCTGGTCGACCCCGCGCTGATTGACAAGCTCTACGAAGCATCGGCGGCGGGGGTGCAGATCGACCTGATCGTGCGCGGCATCTGCTGCCTGCGCCCCGGGGTTCCAGGCATGTCGGAGAATATCCGCGTCAAGTCGGTCGTCGGCCGCTTTCTCGAACACAGCCGTATCTATTGCTTCGGCGGGGGGCAGGCGCTGCCCAACGACGATGCGCTGGTCTATGTTTCCTCGGCAGACTGGATGCCGCGCAACTTCGATCGCCGCGTCGAATATCTGTTGCCGATCACCAACCCGACCGTCCACGACCAGGTGCTCGATCAGGTGATGGTCGCCAACCTGCTCGACACCGAACAGACTTGGGAATTGCGCGCCGACGGCAGCTATCGCCGCGTGGCGAAGGGCGACCGGCCGTTCAACCTCCATCGTTACTTCATGACCAATCCCTCGCTGTCGGGCCGCGGCGCCGCGATCGAGAGCGGGGCGGCGATGAGCCCGCAGAAACTGTCGCTCCGCGCATGGCGCGCGGCACGCGGCGGCACGCTCTGATGGGGTTGGGCTGGCCGGGAAGCACGCCGACCTCGATCGCGCACAGCGCAATCGTCGACATCGGTTCGAACTCGATCCGGCTGGTCGTCTATGGCGGGCCGGAGCGTATCCCGGCGATCCTGTTCAACGAAAAGGTATTGGCCGGGCTGGGCCGCGCGCTCGCCGGCACCGGCGCGATCGATGCCGACGCGATGGCGGCGGCGCGCGCCGCGCTGGAGCGTTTCGCATGGCTGACGCGCGAGATGGCGGTGCCGCGCGTCCGCACCGTCGCCACCGCCGCCGTGCGCGATGCCGCCAATGGCGCGGAGCTGATCGCGCTGGCGCACGCCGCCGGCCTCACCGTCGAAATCCTGTCGGGCGAGGAAGAGGCGCAGGCCGCCGGCCACGGTGTCCTCTCCGCCATTCCGCAGGCCGACGGCATCGTCGGCGATCTCGGCGGCGGCAGCCTCGAACTGGTCCGGGTGAAGGACGGTCAGCTCGGCGAGCGTGTTTCCTTCCCGCTGGGGGTGCTGCGTCTCGGCGCGATCCGCGCGAAGGGGGCGGGTGAACTCGACCGTACCGTCGCCCGGATGATCGCGGCGGCCGGCTGGACCGGGCAGGGGCAGGGGCTGCCGCTCTATCTCGTCGGCGGATCGTGGCGCGCGCTTGCCCGGCTCGACATGCACCTGACCGGCTATCCGCTGCCGATCGCGCATGGCTATGCGTTGTCGCCCGCCCGCATCGCCGGCTTGCGCAAGCTGCTCGCCGAGACGCCGCGCGCCGATCTGAAGCTGGTGCCGAACCTGTCGGGCGGGCGGGTGCCGACGCTGGACCATGCCGCCGCCGTGCTCGCCTATGCGGTGCGCCACCTCGGCTGCGCCACCACCGTCATTTCCGCCTATGGCCTGCGCGAAGGGCTGCTCTATGCCGCGCTGCCCGCCAAGGTCCGCGCGACCGACCCGCTGCTGGTCGCCGCGCATGACGAAGGCGCGCGGCAGGGCCGTTTCGCCGAACATGGCGACCTGCTGCACCGCTGGATCGCGCCGCTGTTCCCGCAGGACGATCCGGCGATGGTCCGGCTGCGTCATACCGCCTGTCTGCTCGCCGATGTGGGCTGGCATGCCAACCCCGAATTTCGTGCCGAACGCGGTGTCGAGATCGCGTTGCACGGCAACTGGGTCGCGGTCGACGCCGCCGGCCGTGCGATCGTCGCGCAGGCGCTGCATTGTTGCCTTGGCGGCGGCAGCGACACGCCCGAACCGCTCGGCCGCCTTGCCCCGCCCGACGCGCTGGCGATCGCGCGCCGCTGGGGCCTTGCGATGCGGCTGGGCCAACGGCTGAGCGGCGGGGTGGCCGCCCCGCTCAAGCGCACCGCCCTGCGGCGCGGGGCCGGCGGCATCGAACTGCTCGTCACCGGGGCGGATGCCTCGCTGTATGGCGAAGCAGTGCAGAAGCGGCACAAGGCGCTCGCGACTGCGCTCGGCGTGGAAGCGGCGCTGGTCACGCGCTGACTGTCCTACAGGGCAGCTTCTATGCGAAGGTCGGGACGGTCTTTGACTCGTCCGCCCCCTGTAATTTCCGTCCCGGAAGGGGCGGGAGTTTACCCTGCGCGGATCGACATTCCGTTTTTGCAGAGGGAATTTACCCCCGAACCCCAACGTCATCCCTGCGAAGGCGGGGATCGATACACGCCGATGCTGGTGATAGCGTTGCGTCCGTTGCGTGTATGGGTTCCCGCCTGCGCGGGAACGACGAGAAGCGGCCACCCCGCAAACCGGTCAAAACGCGCCATAGTGTAAACTTTGTAAACTTTGCCATCATCCGCAGCGAAGCCGCAGGATCTTGCGGCTCGGGTCAAGCTCGATGTTCAGCCGGTCGGGGCGATAGTCCATGGTGATGGCGTTATGGTCCGGCCCGATCACTCGCACGCTCCGCGCGCCGACCTTTGCCTGTGCCTCGGCCTGCACCGCGGGGGTCAGGGGTTTGCCGATCAGGCCGGCGGCTGCCGCGATCCGGCACGGCGTCATCGGCTGGACCTCGGCCGACTCGTCGCCGGGCGGAGGCGGGATCACCGGCGGCATCACGACCTGGGGCGGCGCGACGCGCCGTGGCGGCGGGGGCGGCGCATCCGGGGCACTTGGCGCACAACCCACCAGCATCAATCCGATCAGGGCAACCCGCTTCATTCGACGACCTCCGCTCGTGTCATCTTCAACTTTCCGCCCAGCACCGTGAACCCGAGCTGACCCTCGACCAGCGCCAGCGCGTCGCGCCCGAACTGCTCGAACCGCCACCCGTCGAGAATCGCCAGCCCTTCGCGTTGCCCGGCGGCCAGCGCTTCCAGATCGTCCGATCGCGCCAGCAACCGCGCGGCGACCTTGATCTCGTTCGCCCGGATTTTCAGCAGCAGTTTCAACAAGTCGGCAACCAGCGCGCCTTCCTTGCCCAGCGCCGGCTTGCGCTCGTCGCGGCCGGGCATTTCATCGGCGGTCAGCGGCTTCGCGTCGGCCAGCGCGGTCATCATCCTGGCACCGATGTCGTTGTGCGCCCATGCCGCCGACAGGCCGCGCACCTTGGCCAGATCGGCCTGCTTGCGCGGCGGATTGGCCGCCAGATCGGCGACCGTCTCGTCCTTGACGATCCGCCCGCGCGGCAGGTCCTTGCCCTGAGCTTCCAGTTCGCGCCACTTGCCCAGCGCCTTCAACCGGCCGAGTACGTCGGGCTTGCGGCTGTTGACGCGGATGCGTTGCCACACCGTTTCGGGATCGTTGAAGTAATTGGCCGGATTGCCGATCCGCTCCATCTCCTCGTCCAGCCATAACCCGCGACCCGTCCGCCGGAGCTTGGCGAGCATCTTGGGAAAGATCACCGAAAGATGCGTCACATCGGCGATCGCATAGTCGATCTGCCGGTCGTCGAGCGGCCGCCGCGACCAGTCGGTGAACCGCGCACCCTTGTCGACGACGATGCCCAGATAGGCATCAACGAGGTTGGAATAGCCGACCTGCTCGCCCTGACCCAGCGCCATCGCCGCCACCTGCGTGTCGAACATCGGAAAGGGGGTCTTACCGGTCAGGTTATAGACGATCTCGATGTCCTGTCCGCCGGCGTGGAAGACCTTCAGCACCTCGTCATTGTCGGTCATCAGGTCGAGCAGCGGTTTCAGGTCGATCCCCGGCGCCATCGGATCGATCGCGGCGGCTTCTTCCGCATTGGCGATCTGGATCAGGCAGAGTTCGGGCCAATAGCTGTTCTCGCGCATGAATTCGGTGTCGACCGCCACGAAATCGGACTGGGCGAGGCGGGCGCAGAGGGTGGCGAGGGTCGCGCTGTCCTCGATCAACGGATGGATATGCATCCCGCCCGCATAGCAGCCTCGCGCGCCTTGACAAAAGGGGGTTGGAAGGGGAAGCGCGCAACAACCGAGCTCCCCCGCCTGCGCGGGGATAGACCATGTATCAATCCTACCGCCGCATCCCGGATCGGATGCTTCCCCGCACGCGCGGGGCAAGGCCAATTGCAAAGGTTCCCGATCATGCACGCCTATCGCACCCATAACTGCGGCCAGCTTACGGACGCGAACGAGGGCGATACCGTCCGCCTGTCGGGCTGGGTCCATCGCAAGCGCGACCATGGCGGCGTGCTGTTCATCGATCTGCGCGACCATTATGGCATTACCCAGATCGTGGCTGACAGCGACAGCCCGGCACTCGCGCTGCTCGATTCCGCGCGGACCGAATCGGTGCTGACGATCGATGGCACGGTCAAGGCGCGCTCGGACGCGACGAAGAATCCCAACCTCGCGACCGGCGCGATCGAAATCTACGCCCGCGCCGCCACGCTGCAATCGGCCGCGCAGGAACTGCCGATGCCGGTGGCGGGCGAGGCCGAATACCCCGAGGACATCCGCCTGCGCTATCGCTTCCTCGACCTGCGTCGCGAGCGGCTGCACGCGAACATCCTGCTGCGCTCGAACGTCATCGCGTCGCTGCGCCGCCGGATGATCGATCAGGGTTTCACCGAATTCCAGACTCCGATCCTGACCGCGAGCAGCCCCGAGGGCGCGCGCGACTATCTGGTCCCCAGCCGCGTCCATCCGGGCAAGTTCTATGCGCTGCCGCAGGCACCGCAGATGTTCAAGCAGTTGCTGATGGTCGCGGGTTTCGACCGCTATTTCCAGATCGCGCCCTGTTTTCGCGACGAGGATGCCCGTGCCGATCGCTCGCCGGGTGAATTCTACCAGCTCGATTTCGAGATGAGCTTCGTCACGCAGGAAGACGTGTTCGCCGCGATCGAACCGGTATTGCATGGTGTGTTCGAGGAATATGCCAACTGGCAAGGCAAGGGCCGTACCGTGTCGCCGTTGCCGTTCCAGCGCATCCCCTACCGCGAATCGATGCTGAAATACGGCAACGACAAGCCCGACCTGCGCAACCCGCTCATCATCACCGACGTGTCGGACCTGTTCGTCGGTTCGGGCTTCGGCCGCTTCGCCTCGATCGTGGAAGGCGGCGACGTGGTTCGCGCGATCCCGGCCCCGAAGACCGCCGACAAGAGCCGCAAGTTCTTCGACGACATGAACGCCTGGGCACAATCCGAAGGCTTCGCCGGTCTGGGCTATGCGACCCGCAAGGATGGCGTGTGGGGCGGCCCGATCGCCAAGAACCATGGCGACGAGGGCATGGCCAAGATCGCCGAGGCGCTGGGCCTCGGTCCCGACGACGGCGTGTTCTTTGCCGCCGGCAAGGAAGCGCAGGCGGCCAAGCTCGCCGGGCTTGCCCGCACTCGCGTCGCCGAGACGCTGGGCCTGATCGACGACAAGCGCTTCGAATTCTGCTGGATCGTCGATTTCCCGATGTTCGAATATGACGAGGACGCAAAGAAGGTCGACTTCAGTCATAACCCCTTCTCGATGCCGCAGGGCGAGATGGAAGCGCTGGAGACGATGAACCCGCTCGATATTCTCGCCTATCAGTACGACATCGTCTGCAACGGCGTGGAATTGTCGTCGGGCGCGATCCGCAACCATCGCCCGGAAATCATGTACAAGGCGTTCGAGATCGCCGGCTATACGCAGGCGGACGTCGACACGAACTTCGCGGGCATGATTAACGCCTTCAAGTTCGGGGCACCGCCGCACGGCGGCTCGGCTCCCGGCGTCGACCGTATCGTGATGCTGCTGGCCGACGAGCCGAACATCCGCGAGGTCATCACCTTCCCGATGACGCAGAAGGCGGAGGATCTGATGATGGGTGCGCCGAACTATGCGACCCCGAAGCAGCTTCGCGAACTGAATATCCGCGTGACGGCGGACGGCCCGAAGGAGGGCTGATCCGGTTGAGGTGCGCCGGGCGGGAGCTTCCTGCCCGGCGCAGCCCGGTCAGGCGTTCTCGAACTTCTCGCCTTCGAGCACGCGCAGCCGCCCGTCGTCGATCGCGAACACCGCGCCGTGCAGCTTGAGCGTACCGGCCTCAACCCGCTCGCGGACGAACGGGAAGGTCATCAGGTTTGTCAGCGACACCTTGACGCCTTCCTGTTCCAGCGCCTTCTGCCCCTCAGGACCGGTGCCGTGTTCGGCGACCACCTTCTCGCGCGCTCCGTCCAGCAGGTCGATCCAGTGGGCGACGAACCCGCCCTCGCCGGGTTTGGTATTGGCCAGCGCCTGCGTCAGACAGGCGTTGACGCCGCCGCACGCCCCGTGGCCAAGGACGAGGATTTCCTCGACCTCCAGCTTCGTCACCGCGAATTCGAGCGCGGCTGACACGCCATGGCGGCCCCCGTCATCTTCGAACGGCGGCACCAGATTGGCGACGTTGCGCACCACGAAAATCTCGCCCGGCCGCGCGCCGAAGATGGTCGCGGGATCGACGCGGCTGTCCGAACAGGCGATCACCATCACCTTGGGACTCTGGCCGGTCGCCAGTTCGCTCCAGCGCTCGCGCTCCTGCTGCCACTCGTTGCCCCGGAAGCGGAAATAGCCTTCCTTGAGGTCGCTGAAGTGCATCAAAGAATCTCCATCATACGTTAAGTTTTTCCCTCACGCCCACAGACGCACGGCGCGCGCGAACGTTGCAGGCGGTTGTTCGTTTCCCCGCGGATCGCTATCTGGGCCCCATGAACGAAATGTCGCCGCTCCCCCGCCCGCAGCGTGAACGCAAGCCCGACTGGATTCGCGTGAAAGCCCCGACCGGCAAGGTCGTGGCCGAAACCCGCGCGCTGATGCGCTCGAAAAGCCTGACGACGGTCTGTGAGGAAGCGGCCTGCCCGAACATCGGCGAATGCTGGTCGAAGAAGCACGCGACCGTCATGATCCTCGGCGACACCTGCACCCGCGCCTGTGCCTTCTGCAACGTCAAGACCGGCATGCCGCGCAAGGTCGACCCGATGGAGCCGCAGCATGTCGCCGAGGCGGCGGCGGCGATGGGGCTGAACCATATCGTCATCACCTCGGTCGATCGCGACGACCTGCCCGATGGCGGCGCCAGCCAGTTCGTGAAGGTGATTCAGGCGATCCGCGCCGCGAATCCGACGACGACGATCGAAATTCTCACCCCCGATTTCCGCAACAAGCACGAAGCGGCGGTTGAGGCGATCGTCGCGGCGCGTCCCGACGTCTACAATCACAATCTCGAAACCGTGCCGCGCCTCTATCCGACGATCCGGCCGGGCGCGCGCTATTATGCCTCGCTGCGGTTGCTGGAGAGCGTCAAGAAGCTTGACCCGTCGATCTTCACCAAGTCGGGCATCATGCTGGGGCTCGGCGAAGAGCGGCTGGAGGTGCATCAGGTGATGGACGACATGCGCTCCGCCGACATCGATTTCCTGACGATGGGCCAGTATCTCCAGCCGACGCCGCGCCATGCCAAGGTGATCGATTTCGTGACCCCCAAGGCATTCGACGCCTATGCCGCGATCGCGCGGGCCAAGGGGTTCCTGCTGGTCGCCTCCTCGCCGCTGACACGGTCGAGCTATCACGCCGGCGACGATTTCGAACGGATGCGCACGAACCGCGACGCGAAGCTGGGCGTTGTCCGCGTCTGATGCCCAAGCATACCGAAACCCGCCATCTGCCCTACAGCCCCGAGCAGATGTTCGATCTGGTCGCCGACGTCGCGCGCTATGGCGAGTTCCTGCCATGGGTCAGCGCGATCCGGGTGCGTTCGTCGAGCGAGACCGAAATGGTCGCCGACATGATCGTCGGCTTCAAGGGCCTGCGCGAAAGCTTCACCTCGAAGGTGCAAAAGGAACGGCCGGACCATATTCGCGTCGACTATCTCGACGGACCGCTCAAATATCTGAACAACGATTGGCGCTTCAAGCCCGACGGGCAGGGCGGTACGCTGGTCGAATTCTGCGTCGACTTCCAGTTCAAGAACCGCGTGTTCGAGATGCTGGCGGGGCAGGTGTTCGACCGGGCGCTGCGCAAGATGATCGGTGCGTTCGAGGAACGCGCCGCGGCGCTTTACGGTGATTCGGCGACGGGTTCTTCCGACGCTTCTTCGGGCGGCAGCAGCAGTTCGAGCGCGCACAGCGCCGCCTGAAGCCGGACGCCACCCCGGCCGAGATCGCCGAAATGGCGCAGGTCGGCGACGACCTTCGCCGGATCGCCACCCTTTTCGGCCCGCGCGAACACGACGGTGCCGACCGGCTTCTTTTCCGATCCGCCGCCCGGCCCGGCAACCCCGGTGATCGCGACCGCGACATCGGCATCGGACGCTTCCAGCGCACCTTGCGCCATGCTCCACGCGGTCGCGACCGACACCGCGCCAAAGGTTTCGAGCACGTCCGAGCTGACCCGCACCTGCGCGGTCTTGGCCTCGTTCGAATAGGTGACGAAGCCGGTGTCGAAGATTTCCGACGATCCCGGAATTTCGGTGATCGCGGCGGCGACGAGGCCGCCGGTGCAGCTCTCCGCCAGCGTCACGCGACGACCGACGGCGCGATTGGCCGTCACCACGCGGCGGGCGGCGGCAACCAGTTCGGCGGGAAGAATGGTATCCATAATGTCTCAGTTCCGGGGGCGCGTGCCGCATAGCGGCAACCGCATCTGGGGACGGGGGCTGTCGGCATCGATCTGCGCGAACAGCACGATGAGCCCGGCGACGTTGCGCGGGGGAAGCGACTGGACGAGCGTCGCCGCGCGTTCGATCCGGGGACAGTCAGCCGGATCGATGTTGCCGACGACCATCGGTGCGATGATCGACGACACGATCGGCGCGGCGAAACTGGAATCGAGCAACTGGATCGCCTGTGGCGCGGTGAGGCGCGACAGCGCCGCCTTGGCTTGGGTCCAGGCACCTTCGGTTTCCGCTTCGTAGCGGGCGAGGAACGGTCCGCTCGTCCGGCGGATCAGGGCGGTGGCCGGCAGCGCGGTCGCACAACGGGTTCCGGCCTGACGGATCAGGTCGGGCGCGACGAACAGTACCAGTGCCTCGGCCTCGGCCGGGGTGACGCAGGCAGCGGAGGTCTGCGCCTGCGCCGCACCGGTCGTCGCGAACAGGGCGATGGCGGCGGCGATGCGCCTCATGCCGGCACCCGCACGGTCGCGATCGCCTGTGCGGCGATACCCTCTTTGCGGCCGGTGAAGCCCAGCCGCTCGCTCGTCGTCGCCTTGATGCTGACCTGCTTCTCGGTGAGGCCGAGGATGGCCGCGATCCGCGCCCGCATCGCCGCGCGGTGCGGGCCGATCTTGGGCGCTTCGCAGATCAGCGTCAGGTCGACGAAGTCGAGGACGCCGCCCTCCGCCCGAACCAGCGACGCGGCATGGGCGAGGAACTGGTCCGACGCCGCCCCGCGCCACCGCGCATCGCTCGGCGGGAAATGGGTGCCAATATCGCCCGCGCCGATCGTGCCGAGCAACGCATCGGTGATCGCATGCAGCGCGACATCGGCATCGCTATGCCCCGACAGTCCGCGATCGTGCGGGATCAGCACCCCGCCCAGCCACAATTCCTCGCCCGCTTCCAGCCGGTGAACGTCGTAGCCGGTGGCGCTGCGCGATACGAGCGTGGGCGCGATCCGCGCCTCGGCCGCCGCGAAGTCGGCGGGATAGGTGATCTTGTCGAGCATGATGTCTCCTTCGACGGTCGCGACGTCCAGCCCGATCGCGCGCAGCATCTGCGCATCGTCGGTCGCCTCCACGCCCGCGTCCCATGCGGCATGCGCGTCGCGAAGCGCAGCGACGTCGAACGCCTGCGGCGTCTGTACCCGCACCAGCCCGGCGCGCGGCACGACGTCGCCCAGCACCTCGCCCGCCTGCGCCAGCGTATCGGCGACCGGCAGCACCGGTATCGCGCCGGGCAGATGGTCGAGCGCGGCGAGCAGCCGGTCGATCACCGCGCCCGGAACGAACGGCCGGGCGGCGTCATGGACCAGCACCCGCGCCGCATCGCCGATCGCCGCCAGCCCGGCGGCGACGCTTTCCCGCCGGGTCGCGCCGCCGATGACGTGGCGCACCTCGCCGATGACCGCCGCCAGCATCGCCTGCTGGCCCTCGCCGATGACCACGACGACCTCGTCGATCGCCGGATGCGCCGCCAGTGCGGCATGGGCATGGGCGATCATCGCCCGGCCACCGATGGCGCTATATTGTTTCGGGGTGCTGCTGCCCGATCGACTGCCCTGTCCGGCAGCGACGATGAGGGCGACGGTAGGTCCGGTCTGCATCGCAGCCGCCTAGCCCAAGCCGCCGCCCGCCGCCAGCCTTGCCCTTGCCCATGGTTTGGGGTAAAGCCTGCCCGATTTTCAGGCAGTTCCCATGACCCTCGCTCCCATCCATATCGGTGATGTCGTGATCGACACGCCGGTGATCCTCGCGCCGATGACCGGTGTCACCGACCTGCCGTTCCGCAAGATGGTGCGGCGGCATGGATCGGGCCTCAACGTCACCGAAATGATCGCCAGCCAGGCGGCGATCCGCGAGACGCGCCAGTCGATCCAGAAGGCGATGTGGGACCCGGCGGAAGAGCCGGTGTCGATGCAGCTCGTCGGCTGCACGCCGTTCGAGATGGGCGAGGCGGCGAAGCTGGCCGAGGACAAGGGCGCGGCGATCATCGACATCAACATGGGCTGCCCGGTGCGCAAGGTGACGAACGGCGATGCCGGATCGGCGCTGATGCGCGACCTGCCGCTCGCCGCCGATCTGATCGCGGCGGTGGTGAAGGCGGTCGACGTTCCCGTCACCGTCAAGATGCGGATGGGCTGGGACCATGCAAGCCTCAACGCCCCCGAACTGGCGCGCATCGCCGAGGATCTCGGCGCGCGGATGGTCACGGTCCATGGCCGCACCCGCAACCAGATGTACCGTGACACCGCCGACTGGGCGTTCGTCGCCAGCGTGAAGGACGCGGTCAAGGTGCCGGTGATCGTCAACGGCGACATCTGCTCGGTCGACGACGCCCGCACCGCGCTGGCGCAGTCCGGCGCGGACGGGGTGATGATTGGGCGCGGTGCCTATGGCCGGCCGTGGCTGCTGGCGCAGGTCATGGCCGCGCTGTCGGGCGGGGCCGAACCAGCCGATCCGTCGATCGAGGAGCAATATCACCTGATCGTCGAGCATTATCACATGATGCTCGACCATTATGGCGAGGAAACCGGCGTCAACATGATGCGCAAGCACATCGGCTGGTACACCAAGGGGCTGCACGGATCGGCCGAGTTCCGCAACAAGGTGAACCAGCAACCGGACGCCCGCACCGTCCTTGCCATGCTCGCCGATTTCTATGCGCCGTGGTGCTCGCGCGCGGCGGCCTGAGCGCCGCCGAGGGCGCGCCGCCGTTCGCCGATCTGTTCGCGGCGCTGCCCGTCGCGACGATCGTGCTGGACGAGGCGGGCTGCGTCGCCCACGCCAACAGCGCCGCCGAACTGCTGCTGAACCTCTCCGATCGCTCGATGCGCGGGTTGTCGCTGTCGCAGATCATCACGCTGCCGCCGGGCTATGGCGATCAGCGCGACGGACATGGTTTTGCCAGCTACGAATGCGAGTTGCGGTTGCGGCGTGGGGGCAGGCTGCGCGCCGATTTCCACGAAACACCGGCCGGGCACGGATCGCCGTGGCGGATCGTCATGCTCTATGGCCTGCGCGCCATGCCCGCCGCGCCGCGTGCCGCCGGGGCACGGGCGGCGGCCGGAGCGGCGGCAATGCTCGGCCATGAGATCAAGAACCCGCTGTCGGGCATTCGCGGCGCGGCGCAGTTGCTGGCCGACGAGGTCGACGACCGTGGCGTCCTGACCGACCTCATCATCACCGAGGTCGATCGGATCGCCGCGCTGATCGACCGGATGGAGGATTTCACCGACGCCCGCCCGCGCGAGCTGACCGTGCAGAACATCTATCCGGTGATCGCCCATGCGGTGCAGCTCGCCACCGCCGGCTTCGCGCGCGGCATCGTGATCGAGGAGCGGTTCGACCCGTCGCTGCCGCCGGTGCGGATCGATCGCGATGCCTTTGTCCAGGTGCTGGTCAATCTGCTTAAGAACGCCGCCGAGGCATTGGCGGACACGCCCGATCCACGGATCGTGGTCGGCACCGCCTATCGCCACGGCATGTCGCACGGCGTCGGCGGTGGCGCACGGCGGGCGGTGCCGATCGAGCTGAGCGTCGGCGACAACGGCCCCGGCGCGCCGAGCGACATCGCCGGGCATCTGTTCGAACCGTTCGTATCGGGCAAGCGCGAGGGCAGGGGGTTCGGCCTGCCGATGGTGGAGAAACTGATGGCGGAGATGGGCGGAACCGTGGGCTATGCCCGCGAAGGCGATCCCGAATGGACCATATTCCGCATCCGGTTGCCGCGCGCATGACCCAACCGGCGCGTATCCTGTTGTGCGACGACGATGCCGCGATCCGCACGGTGGTGGCGCAGGCGCTCCGCCGCGAGGGGCATATGGTCCAGTCGGTCGCGACCCTCGGGCAGTTGCGGGCGCAGTTGCGGGCCGAGGCGCCCGACGTGCTCGTAACCGACGTGGTGCTGCCCGATGGCGATGGCCTCGAACATGCGACTGCGCTCGCCGCCGAAATGCCCGACCTGCCGGTCATCGTGCTGTCGGCGCAGAACACGCTGACCACGGCGGTCCGCGCGACCGAGGCGGGAGCGTTCGACTATCTGCCCAAGCCGTTCGACCTCGACACGCTGGCGCTGGCGGTGCGCGGCGCGCTCGCCCGGCGGCGGCGTGGCCCCGACGAGGCACCCGTCGATTCGATCGACGCATCCCTGCCGCTGATCGGCCGGTCCGCTGCGATGCAGGACGTGTACCGCGTGATCGCCCGCGTCGTCGCCACCGACCTGACCGTGCTGGTGACGGGGGAATCGGGGACCGGCAAGGAACTGGTCGCCCGGGCGATCCACGATCTCGGTCGCCGTGCGCGTGCGCCGTTCATCGCGCTCAACATGGCCGCGATCCCGCGCGAACTGATCGAGGCCGAACTGTTCGGCCATGAACGCGGCGCCTTCACCGGTGCGGCACAACGATCGGCCGGCAAGTTCGAACAGGCGGCGGGCGGCACGCTGTTCCTCGACGAGATCGGCGACATGCCGATGGACGCGCAGACCCGGCTGCTGCGCGTGCTGCAATCGGGCGAGTTCACCAGCGTCGGCGGCGCGCGGGTGATCCGTGCCGACGTGCGCATCGTCGCGGCGACCAACAAGACGCTGGCGGCGCAGGTCCAGTCGGGCCAGTTCCGCGAGGACCTGTTCTACCGGCTGAACGTCGTGCCGATCGCGCTCCCACCCTTACGCGAACGACGGCAGGACGTGGCGCTCTTGGCCCGCCATTTCCTCGACCGCGCCGGGCAGGAAGGGCTACCCCGCAAAACGCTGTCGGCCGAGGCGCTGGCGCTGCTCGAGGCGCATGACTGGCCCGGCAACGTGCGCGAACTCGAAAATCTGATGCGGCGGCTGGCGGTGCTCGGCCGTGACACGACGATCGAGGCCGGCGAACTGCGCGGCGCGCTGGGCGAGGGTGGCCTGCGTCCCCCCGCCGTCGACATCGACCTGCACGAAGCGGTACGCGGCTGGCTGCGCCGCATCGCGCGCGAGGAGCCGGTGACGCTGGAAAACGGCACGCTCTACGACCGGCTGATCGCCGATGTCGAACGCCCGCTGATCGAAGCGATGCTCGACCGCCACGGTAACAACCAGTTGCGCGCGGCCAAGGCGATGGGGCTGAACCGCAACACGCTGCGCAAGCGGCTCGACGATCTGGGCATCGATCCGGCACTGCGCCCCTATCAGAACGAACGATAACGCACGTAAGCGATTTGACGTGCGTTGCCGCGCGAATGTTGTAAAACGGCAACTATGGTTGCAGCGTTGATGGAAGCGGATCGCGCCCCACGCAGTTCGGCGCGCTGGTTCCCGGCGATCGAGCTGATCGTGCTGGCCGTGGCGCTGGCGATCGGCATCGGCAGCTATTTCCTGATCGACGGCACGCAGGACGCCCGCAAGAGCCTGCCGCCACCCGAACAGATGGCGGGGTTGCTGGTCGCCAACCTTATCCCCGCGATGGCGCTGCTGGTCCTTGCCGGGCGCCGGGTCGCGATGCGTCGCGCGGCACGCTCCGAAATCGGCGGCACCGGTACGCTGCACGTCCGGCTGGTCGCGCTGTTCTCGATCCTCGCCAGCGTGCCGTTGCTGCTGGTGACGGTCGGCGCGTCGTTCGGGTTTCAGGTCGTCGCCGAATTCTGGTCGTCCGAGCGCGCGCGCGGCATTTTCGAAAATGCGCAGTCGGTTGCCCAGTCGTCCTACAATGATTTCCTGAATTCGGTCGATGCGCAGAATGTCGCGGTCGCGTCCGACATCCAACGGATGCTGTTCGTCAATCGCTACAAGCCGTCCGATCCGATGTTCGGGATCATCTATCAGCAGAGCATCAGCGCGCGGGGGTTGACCGATTCGGTGCTGTTCGAAATTCCGGCGGACGGCCGCCCTGTCTCGCTCGCCTCCGCCTCGATTTACGAGGGGCCGCTGCGCTGGAGCATCGATCCACGATCGGTGACAGCGCTGGGCAAGGGCAAACGCAGCGACGTTCGCGAACGTGACGGCATGGTCCAGTCAGTGACGCGAATCCCCAACACACCCTATCTGCTCTATTCGGGGCGCGATCTCGACCTCAAGACCTATACCGACCGGCGTGATCGTACCCGGGCGATCCTGTCGGATTACAATGCGTTGCTTGATCGGTCGCGCGTCGTCCAGTTGCGGCTCTATGTCGCGCTGTTCGTCGTGTCGTTGCTGATCGTCGGGCTGGCGGTGTTCGTTGCGCTGGCGGTCGCCGACCGGCTGGTCCGCCCGGTCGGCGCACTGGTCGGCGCGGCGCGGCGCATCGCCGACGGCGATCTGACCGCGCGGGTGGCCGAACCCGGCAAGCGCAAGAAGGACGAGATCGCCACGCTCGCCAGCGCGTTCAACAGCATGACCGAACGGTTGCAGGAACAGACCGGCGAGCTGGTCGCGGCCAATGCCCAGATCGACAGCCGCCGCGCTTTGATCGAGGCGGTGATGTCGGGTGTCAGCGCCGGTGTGGTGTCGGTCGGGCGCGATGGTACGATCCGACTGGCCAACAGCTCGGCGACGGCGCTGCTCAAGACCGGTCCGGCTCCGCTCGCCGGCCGGTCGCTGCGCGAGGTCGCGCCCGAACTTGACCAGTTGCTGGCGGGCGACAAGCAGGACGCGACCATTCAACTGGCGGCGGCGGGCGAGGCCAAGACGCTCGCGGTCCACATTACCCGCGACGACGGCCAGCATATCCTGACCTTCGACGACATCACCCAGCAATTGCTCGACCAGCGCCGCGCGGCATGGTCCGACGTGGCGCGGCGGATCGCGCACGAGATCAAGAACCCGCTGACCCCGATCCAGCTTGCTGCCGAGCGGCTCCAGCGCCGCTATGGATCGAAGCTGACCGCCGACGACGGCACCTTCGCCCGCCTGACCGAGACGATCGTCCGGCAGGTCGGCGACCTGCGGCGGATGGTCGATGAATTTTCGTCGTTCGCGCGGATGCCCAAACCGGTGTTTCGCAGCGAATCGATCACCGAACTCGCGCGGCAAAGCCTGTTCCTCCACGAGGTCGCCCATCCCGAAATCGACTTCGTGCTGGAAAACGACGGCCCGGCCACCCTTGTGTGCGATCGGCGGCAAATGGCGCAGGCGATGACCAACATCGTCAAGAATGCGACCGAAGCCGTTGCCGTACGCGGAGAAAATGCGCCGCGTGGCCGCATCGCGATCGATATTCGGGTGATGGCGAACGGCCATCTGCGGATCGACACCAGCGACAACGGCATCGGCCTGCCCGCCGAGCGCGACCGGATCGTCGAACCCTATATGACGACGCGCAAGGGCGGCACCGGGCTGGGGCTGGCTATCGTCCGCAAGATCGTCGAAGAACATTTCGGAACCATATCGTTCGCCGACCGTCCCGGAGGAGGGACGATCGTTTCCATCATCCTCGACCCCGTGATGCTCGCCGCGCTGGCGAACGACGACGGGGTGGCGGACGACAATGTGCAGGAGGTTACGACGCGCCACCCCATGCTTACCCGGACCGGATTTACGTCATGAAACTCGACATTCTCGTCGTCGACGACGAAGCCGATATTCGCGAACTCGTCGCCGGTGTGCTGGAGGACGAAGGCTATGACACGCGCAGCGCCGCCGACAGCGACGCCGCGCTGGAAGCGGTCGCCGCCCGGCGGCCGTCCTTGGTGCTGCTCGACGTCTGGCTTCAGGGGTCGCGGCTCGACGGGCTGGAACTGCTCGACGAGTTGAAGGCGCGCGATCCGTCGCTGCCGGTGCTGGTCATTTCGGGGCATGGCAATATCGATACGGCGGTGTCGGCGATCCGCCGTGGTGCGGTGGACTTCATCGAAAAGCCGTTCGAGGCCGAGCGGTTGCTGTTCCTTGTCCAGCGTGCGACCGAAACCGAACGGCTGCGGCGCGAGGTCGCCTCGCTGCGTGCCTCGGCGGGGCGTGAGGACGACCTGACCGGCAGCTCGACCGCGATCAACGCGGTGCGCGCGACGTTGAAGCGGGTCGCCGGCACCGGCAGCCGCGTGCTCATCACCGGTGGGGCGGGGGTCGGCAAGGAAGTCGCCGCCCGGCTGCTCCATGGCTGGAGCCAGCGCGCACAGGCGCCGTTCGTGGTCGTCAGCGCGGCGCGGATGACGCCCGAGCGCGTCGACGAGGAACTGTTCGGCGTCGAGGAAGCCGGCAATCTCGTCCGCCCCGGCCTGCTTGAACAGGCGCACGGCGGCACCCTGTTCCTCGACGAGATCGCCGACATGCCGATCGCGACGCAGGCGCGCATCCTGCGCGTCCTGACCGATCAGAGCTTTTCCCGTGTCGGCGGCACACGGGTGGTGAAAGTCGACGTCCGCGTCGTCTCGGCGACCGGGCGCGATCTGCAACAGGAGATCGTCGACGGTAATTTCCGCGAGGATCTCTACTACCGGCTGAACGTGGTGCCGGTGCAGATTCCGTCGCTGGCCGAACGCCGTGAGGATATTCCGCCGCTGGTCGAGCATTTCGTCGCGCATTATGCCGCCGAACGCCGCGTCTCGACGCCCGAGGTCGCGGCCGATGCGATGATCGCGCTGCAAAGCTACGAATGGCCGGGCAACGTCCGCCAGTTGCGCAATGTCGTCGAGCGGACGGTCATTCTGGCACCGGGCAATCGCATCGCCCGCATCGACATCGACCTGTTGCCACCCGAGGTCTTGGGGTCTGCCGGGGATGGTACGGGCGGGGCGAGCAACAGCGCGATCATGGGATCGCCGCTGCGCGAGGCGCGCGAATCGTTCGAGCGCGAGTATCTGCGGGTGCAAATCCGGCGCTTCTCGGGCAATATCTCGCGCACCGCGACCTTCATCGGCATGGAGCGATCGGCATTGCACCGCAAGCTCAAGCTGCTGGGGATCACCGAAACGCGCGGCGACGAATAGCGTATTGCTGGACATTGCCGCCGTATGTCCGGCATCCTATTTTACAATTCCGCACCAAAGGGGTGCGGCAATCCGGCGTCGGATACCGGCGCTATGCGGAATAAGAGTTCCGCCAAGAACAAGGGCAAGCCATGGCCGACAGGCAGGGGTCGCTTCAAGACCTGTTTCTCAATTCATTGCGCCGGTCGAAGACACCGGTCACGATGTTTCTCGTCAAGGGCGTGAAGCTCCAGGGCATTGTAACGTGGTTCGACAATTTCTCGGTGCTGCTGCGTCGCGACGGCCAGTCGCAGCTCATCTACAAGCATGCCATCTCGACGATCATGCCATCGGGTCCCGCCGATCTTGCGTCGGTGATCGAAGCGGCGGCCGAACATTCGTCGAAGAACGCGCCGTTGCAGGAAATTTTCCTGAATGCCGTTCGCAAGGCGCGTGAGAATGTCACGATGTTCCTCGTCAATGGGGTGATGTTGCAGGGGCAGATCGCGGCGTTCGACCTGTTCTGCATGCTGCTCCAGCGCGACGGCATGTCGCAGTTGGTATACAAGCATGCGGTATCGACGATTCAACCGGCCAATCCGTTGAATCTGGCAGAGGAACAGGCGTTGGGAGCGGACGAGGCTTGAGCACCGGTTTCGATCGCGACGCACAGGAATTCACTCGGGGCGCCAGCGCGATCGTCGTGCTGCCCGACATGGGCGGATCGGCCCGCGATGCCGATGCCCGGCTGGAGGAAACCGCCGGTCTGGCGCTGGCCATCGGTGTCGAGGTTCGGCACCGCGTGCCTTTCCGCGTCCGCGCGCCCAAGCCCGCTACGCTGATCGGCAGCGGGCAGGTCGATCAACTCGCCGCGATCGTGCGGGATGAGGACATCCAGCTTGCCGTGTTCGATGCGGCGCTGACGCCGGTGCAGCAGCGCAATCTCGAAACCGGGCTTGGCTGCAAGGTCATCGACCGTACCGGGCTGATCCTCGAAATCTTCGGCGAGCGTGCGCGTACGGCGGAGGGCCGGCTACAGGTCGAACTGGCCCACCTCGACTATCAGGCCGGTCGACTGGTGCGGAGCTGGACCCACCTTGAACGGCAGCGTGGTGGCTTCGGCTTTCTCGGCGGTCCGGGCGAAACCCAGATCGAGGCCGATCGTCGCCTGATCCGCGACCGGATGGCGCGGCTGCGGCGCGAACTCGACGGCGTGTCGCGGACGCGGACGCTGCACCGCGATCGGCGCCAGCGTGCGCCATGGCCGGTAGTGGCGCTGGTCGGCTATACCAATGCGGGTAAATCGACGTTGTTCAATCGGCTGACCGGGGCAGGGGTGATGGCGGAGAATCTGCTGTTCGCCACGCTTGATCCCACGCTGCGGCAAATATCGTTGCCGGGCATCGACAAGGCGATCCTGTCCGACACGGTGGGCTTCGTGTCCGACCTGCCGACCCAGTTGGTCGCGGCGTTCAAGGCGACGCTGGAAGAAGTCGTGTCGGCCGACCTGCTGATCCATGTCCGCGACGTCGCCCACCCTGATACCGACGCACAGGCGGCGGACGTCGAGGCGGTATTGCGTGAGATCGGCGTAGATGAAACCACCCCGCGTATCGAGGCATGGAACAAGCTCGATCTGCTCGACGAGGATACTCGAATCGAAATGGTGGGGGAGGCGGCGCATCGCGATGATGTCGTTGCGCTCTCGGCGCTGACCGGGGAGGGGGTCGATCGCCTTGTCCGCACAGTCGGCGATCGATTGACGCAGGGGCATCGCCGCTTCCGCATCGCGCTGGCGCCGGAAGATGGCGCGAGTGCCGCATGGCTCCACGCGCATGGTGAAGTCGTCGATCACTGGATCGACGGGGAGCGGGCGCTGTACGACGTGCGCATGGCCCCGGCGGACTATGACCGGTTCCTGACCCGATAGGGCGGGGCCGGGGAGTCCACCAGACTCCGAAAACGACCCGCCGGGAGTCGCTGAACAGGTTTTGGAATGCTACCTATCGTTCCAGAGCCATCCGACTCCAGCAGGCGTTTTCGGCGGATCGGTTGAAACCGGGTGTCAGGGCAGGGATCCAAGCTGTTGTTTTGCCTGGACCCACGCAGCTTCCTGTTGTTCCAGCGATCGTTCGGCAAAGTACGGATCGCTGGCTTCCATCGCTGCAAAGCGCTGCTCGAACTTGGCGTTGGCGGTGCGTAACGCCGCCTCGGCATCGATCCCCAGATGCCGCGCCCAGTTGACCACCGAGAACAACAGATCCCCGACCTCCCCGGCGCGATCGTCCGGCACGGCCGTCTCCACCTCGCGCAATTCCTCGTCGATCTTGGCGCGCGGCCCCGCCGCGTCGGGCCAGTCGAAGCCGACCCGTGCCGCCCGCTTCTGCAACTTCTCCGCCCGGCTGAGCGCCGGCAGTCCCAGCGCCACGCCTGCCAGCGCGCCGGCCGGCCCGGCTTTCGCGGCGCGTTCGGTGGCCTTGATCTGTTCCCACATCGGTTGGCCGCCGGTGGCGGCGTTGCCGAAGATATGCGGGTGGCGGCGTTCCATTTTTTCGCTGATCGCGGTGACGACGTTGCTGAGGTCGAACAGGCCGGCTTCCTCGGCGATGCGGCTGTGGAAGACGACCTGGAGGAGCAGGTCGCCGAGTTCGTCCTTCAGATCGTCGGTATCGCCGCGGGCGATCGCGTCGGCAACTTCATAGGCTTCCTCGATCGTATAGGGTGCGATCGTCGCGAAGCTTTGCGCGCGGTCCCATTCGCAGCCGTTCACCGGGTCGCGTAAGCGGGCCATGATTGCGACGATCCGTGCCGTTACATCCGTCATTGCGCTAGTCCGATAATCAACATTATGTAAAATTATTGGCTTTGGTTCGAAAACGTCGAGTTGCCGATATTCAACTTCGAACTTCCCTCAAGGATCAACGTGCCTCGTTCCACCCGCCAGCCATCGAGGCGTGACAGGAAGTTCATGCCGATCACGTCGAAGCGGCCGAACGTCGGCGAGATCACCACGCCGAGGTCGCGCGTTTCGAGGCCGCCGAGCCGAACGGTTTCGGCGACACCGCGTTCGGCGCGGATCGCGCCGTTGGCGGTGTTGAGCAGTACCGGCGGGCTTCGACGCGGTTCGATGCCGGCGGCGCGTGCCGTGTCGTCGGAGATCGCGGTGATCGTCGCGCCGCTGTCGATCAGCATGCGGCGTTCGACACCGTTCAGCCGGACCGTTGCCCAGTAATGGCCATCGGCCGAGGCGCGGATGCGGACGGTGTCGCCGTCGACGGTCTGTTCGGCGCCGCCGATGCGTTCGTTGAGGCCGGCGAAGGCCGTGGCGATGCGGTCGCGCTGAGCGATCACGACATAGACGATGCCGGCGATGACGATCCAGCCGATGACGGCGCGCAGCACATCGCCGATCGACGGACGCCTGGCGATCAGCGAGGCCAGCGGCAGGACCAGCATCGCCAGACCGAAGATCAGCCAGAGCGTGCGATCATCGGTCACAGCGCGACTTCCAGCCCGTCGTACCCTGGCTCGATCCCCGCCGGCAGTGTCGTGGCGAGCGTTGCATAGTCCATCGAATGATCCATGTGGATCAGGATCGACCGCCCTGCCCGCACGGCTTTTGCAAAGTCGATCGCCTCGGCCAGCGACGGATGCGTCGGGTGCGGTTTGACTCGCAAGGCGTCGACGACGAGGACGTCAACGCCTTCATACAGGCTGCGCATATCGTCGGTTACCGCGCTGAAATCGGTGGCATATCCGATCGAATGGCCGCCGGTATCGAAGCGTAGCCCGGCGGACAGGATCGATCCGTGCGGTTGATCGGTACAGCGCACCCGGATCGGCCCGACGGTCAGCTCGTCGGGCAGCAATGCGCCGGCGATCGTCGGGCGATAGCCCGCCCTGCCCGCGAACGCATAGTTGAACCGCGCCTTCAGGCTTTCGAGCGTGTCGGCGCGGGCATAGCCCCGGACCGGTTCGCCGCGATTGTGGAACAACTGCCGCAGATCGTCGATGCCGTGACAGTGATCGGCATGGTCGTGGGTCCACAGCACCGCATCGACATCGGCGACGTCGGCCGCCAGCAACTGCTCGCGCATGTCGGGGCCGGTGTCGATCAGGATGCGGGTGCCGTCCGCCTCGATCAGCGCCGAGACGCGGGTCCGGCGGTTGCGCGGGTTGGTCGGGTCGCAGGCGCCCCAGTCGTTGCCGATGCGCGGCACCCCCGAGGACGTTCCCGATCCGAGGATGCGCAGCTTCACGCGCGGGTTTTCGCGAACAGGCGGTGAAAATTCTCGTAGGTCGTCTCGGCGAGCGTATCGGCATCCTCGCCGCGCAGGTCGGCCAGAAACCGGCAGGTGTCGGCGACAAATGCCGGTTGGCCCGGCTTGCCGCGATGCGGGACGGGGGCGAGGAACGGCGCGTCGGTTTCGATCAGCAGCCGCTCGATCGGCAGCGACCGCGCAACCGCCTGTAGATCCTGCGCGCTCTTGAAGGTCACGATGCCCGAGATCGAGATGTATAAGCCGAGATCGATCGCGGTGCGGGCAAGCTCGGCCGACCCGGTGAAACAGTGGAGGACGCCGGGAAAGGCCCCCTTCCCCAGCTCGTCGCGCAGGATGTCGGCGGTGTCGGCCTCGGCATCGCGGGTGTGGACGACGATCGGCAGCCCGGTTTCGCGGCAGGCGGCGAGGTGGGCGCGGAAGCTCGATTGCTGGGCGGCGCGGTCGCTATGGTCGTAATAATAGTCGAGGCCGCTTTCGCCGATGCCGACGATGCGGGGGTGCGCGGCGCGTTCGACCAGTTTGGCGGTGTCGATATGCGGATGCTGGTCGGCCTCGTGCGGGTGGATGCCGACCGTAGCCCAGACATCGGCCTCGCGCTCGGCGGTGCCGACCACCGCGTCCCACTCGCTCTCGCGGGTCGCGATGTTGAGCATCGAGGCGACCCCGGCGGCGCGGGCGCGGGCGAGGACCTCGCCCTGCTGTTCCGCGACGCCCTTGTAGTTCAGGTGGCAGTGGCTGTCGGCCAGTTTCATGCGGCGGGGGTTTCCTCGATCGTCAGTCGGGGAAAGATGGGGGTCGGCGGGGCGATGCGAAAGCCCTCCGCTTGTGCAGCCGCGTACCAGCCATGGTCGCCGAGCAGCGCGTGCGGCGTTTCCCCCTGCCCCAGTTGCGCGAGCAGCTTCGCGGCCGATGCGGGTACGACCGGATAGATCGCCACGGTAAGATCGCGGATCGCGCGGACCAATGTGCCGAGGACGGCGTGCATCCGGTCGGGATCGGTCTTGCGCAGCGCCCACGGAGCCTGCACGTCGATATACTGGTTGCAGGCGAACACGCCGCGCA
Source organism: Sphingomonas sp. Leaf4 (assembly GCF_920939515.1). NCBI lineage: Bacteria > Pseudomonadati > Pseudomonadota > Alphaproteobacteria > Sphingomonadales > Sphingomonadaceae > Sphingomonas > Sphingomonas sp. Leaf4. The sequence continues at coordinate 241,832 of NZ_CAKLBB010000005.1, forward strand.
TCCATGCCTCCAGCGCCTGTGACAGCGCGAGATCGTCGAACGCGCGGGCGAAGGCGGCGTTCGCCTCGGCGATGACGCCCAGCAGTTCGGCGTCGGCGGGATCGCCGCGCCCGTCGGCGGGCAGTTCGCCGCCGAGGTTCTTGGCGATGAACGACAGCGTGCGCTGGGCAAGGTTGCCGAAGCTGTTCGACAGATCGCTGTTGGCGCGCGCGACGATCGCCTCGTCGGAGAAGGTGCCGTCATGGCCGAAGCTGATGTCGCGCAACAGAAAATAGCGCAGCGCGTCGACGCCGTAGAGTTCGGCGAGCTGCATCGGATCGACGACGTTGCCGGTCGACTTCGACATCTTTTCGCCTCGGTTGAGCAGGAAGCCGTGGCCGAACACCTTGTGCGGCAAGGGCAGTTTGGCAGACATGAGGAACGCGGGCCAATAGACCGCGTGAAAGCGGACGATGTCCTTGCCGATCAGGTGCAGCGCGGCGGGCCAATATTTGTTGGTTGCGTCCGGGTAGCCCGCGCCGGTCAGATAGTTGGTCAGCGCATCAACCCAGACGTACATGACATGGCCGGGGCTGTCGGGCACCGGCACGCCCCAGTCGAAGCTGGTGCGCGATACCGACAGGTCGGTCAGGCCCCCCTCGACGAAGCGCAGCACTTCGTTGCGACGGCTTTCGGGCTGGATGAAATCGGGGTTGGCGGCGTAGAAATCGAGCAGCGGCTGCTGGTATTTCGACAGGCGGAAGAACCACGTCTCCTCGGCGGTCCATTCGACCGGCGTGCCCTGCGGCGACAGGCGTACCCCGCCCTCGCCGTCGGTCAGTTCCTTTTCCTCGTAGAACGCCTCGTCGCGGACCGAATACCAGCCCTCGTAGCGGTCGAGATACAGGTCGCCGGCATCCTGCATCGCCTGCCAGATCGCCTGCGACGCGGCATAATGCTCAGGCTCGACGGTGCGGATGAAGCGGTCGCACGAGATGTTGAGTTTGCCCGACATCTCATGGAAATAGCCCGACATTTCATCGGCCAGCGCGCGGACCTCGACGCCGCGGTCGCGCGCGGTCTTGACCATCTTCAGCCCGTGTTCGTCGGTGCCGGTCTGAAAGAACACGTCGCGCCCCGCCTGCCGCTGGAACCGGGCGATGGCGTCGGCGGCGATCATCTCATAGGCGTGGCCGATGTGCGGCCGGCCGTTGGGATAATGGATCGCGGTGGTGATGTAATAGGGTTCGGACATAGCCGAGCGCTCTAGGGTCCTGCCCCAGAAACGGCAATGGTCGGGAGTCGATGCCATCTGCTTATCCAAGACGGATTCTGCATTGCTCCCCTCCCTGACAAGGGAGGGGCTGGGGGTGGGTTGGTCCGCGAGGAAGGGTGAGCGTTCCACAACCGGCCTACCCACCCCCGACCCCTCCCTTGTCAGGGAGGGGAGCAAATTTCGTCGGTGTTTTGATTGACCTCAGCGATCCGCTGGCTGGGCCAGACGCGCGATCAGGCCGGCGATTTCGAACACCGTCGTCTCGGGCACCAGCGACAGTGCCGGGGCCATCGCGGCGAGGGCGCGCGCCTTGTCATAGGCGTCGAGCGCGTCCCGCAAGGCCGCGCCGGTGCGGTCCTTTGCGGCGGATGCGATCAGCGCGGGGGCGCGGTCGAGGAAGGCGAGGTAGCGTGGGTGCGCGGTCTTGCCCGACAGCGCCTTGGCGAGCCGGCTGCGGGTGCGGTTGGCGGGATCGCCATCGGCGAGGATGGCCGCCAGATCGCGGTCGAGCGCGGCGATCGACAGGCCGGCATATTGCAGAGCGCGGCCGGGCGAGCCTTCGGCCGCCGCGACCAGCGCCGCTATTTCGTCGTCGGGCGTGTCGGGCAGGTGATCGCGGATCACCGCGCCGACGTCGTGATCCTCGAGCGGGTCGAAGCGCAACTGGCGGCAGCGCGAGCGGATCGTGGGGAGTAGGCGGCCGGGCGCATGGCTGACGAGCAGGAACACCGTGCCGGGAGGCGGCTCCTCGAGGTTCTTGAGCAGCGCGTTGGCCGCACCGCGTTCGAGATCGTCGATCGCGTCGATCACCACCACGCGCCGTTCGCCGGGTTCGAGCGAGCGGGCGAACAGCGGTTGGAGAGCGCGGACCTGCTTGATGACGATGCTGCGCGCGATGTCCTGATCGGGCTTGTCGGGGTCCTTGGGCAAGCGGACCAGTTCGCGATAACCATGGTGCGCGCCGGCGGCGATTATCGCTTCCGTCCGCTCGCGTCCCTCACGGGCGGCGAGCAGGTCGATCGCGGTCTGGCGCGCGAAACTGGCCTTGCCGACGCCCTCGGGGCCGGTCAGCAGCCATGCGTGGTGGAGCGCGCCGCTGGCGGTCGCGGCGGCGAAGGCCGCGCGGGCGGCGGCGTTGCCGCGCAGGGTCATGGCAGCAGGTCGGCGAGCGCTTCCATCAGCCGCGCGGTCACGGTTTCGGGCGCGCCGCCGGCATCGATCCGCCGGACGCGGTCGGATTCGCTGGCGGCGATGCGATCGAAGGTGGCGACGACCGAGCGGTGGAAATCGCTGTCGCGCGCGGCGAAGCGATCGGCATCGTCGCCGTCGCGCGCCCTGGCGCGGGCGTCGCCCTGCCCCTCTGGCAGGGTCAGCAGCAGCGTGCGATCGGGCAGCAGGCCGCGCGAGCCGAAGGCGTGGAGCGCGAGGATCGCCGCATCGTCGATCCCCTGCGCCCCCTGATAGGCGCGGGTGCTGTCGAGGAAGCGGTCGCACACGACCCAGCTTCCGGCATCGACCAGCGGGCGGATGACCTTTTCGACATGATCGGCGCGGGCGGCGGCGAACAGCAGCGCCTCGGCATGCGCGCTCCAGCGGCGGACATCGCCCTGCATCAACAGGGCGCGGATCGCCTCCGCGCCCTCGCTGCCGCCCGGTTCGCGGGTCAGCACGGCGTGGAGCCCGCGTGCTTCCAACGCGGCGACGAGGGCGCGGGCCTGGGTCGACTTGCCGACCCCCTCCCCGCCCTCCAGCGTCAGGAAGCGCCCCGCGCTCAAGCGAACAGGCCGGTCAGCCCTGCCCAGACGCGGCCGAAGAAGCCGGCCTCGGCGACGGCGCTCTCGGCGACCAGCGGCATGCGCTGTTCACCGGTATCGGGCGAGGTGATGACGAGGTCGGCGATATGCTGGCCCTTGGCGATCGGGGCCTTGATCGGGCCGTTGTAGACGACCTTGGCGGTCATCGGGCTGTTGGTGCCCGCCGGCATGGTGACGGTCAGCGCGCGCGGCGCGACGAGCCCGACCTGGTTGACGTTTCCCATCTGCACATCGGCGGTCTCGACCCGCTTGCCTGCCGCGACGATCGGGCGCGCGCGCCATGCGCCGAAGCCCCAGTTCATGAACTTGACCGATTCGCTGGCGCGCTGGTTGAAGCTGGTCAGCCCGGCGAGCACCATCACGAGGCGGCGGCCGTCCTGTTCGGCGGAACCGGTGAAGCCATAGCCCGCTTCCTCGGTATGGCCGGTCTTGAGGCCGTCGGCGCCGCGCACCTTGCCGAGCAGCGGGTCGCGGTTCGCCTGGGTAATGGCGCTGCCGCTGCCCAGCGTCTTGCCCCAGGTGAAGTTTTCCTTGGAATAGAATTGCTTGTAGAGCTGCGGATGGTTCTGGATCGTGGCGGAGGCGAGCTTCGCCAGATCGCGCGCGGTGACATAGGTGCGGCCTTCGTCGGGCCAGCCGTTCGAGGTGCCGAAGTGACTGTTGGTGAGGCCCAGTTCCTTGGCGCGCTGGTTCATCAGGTTGGTGAAGGCTTCCTCCGACCCGGCGATCTTTTCGGCGAGCACGACGCAGGCGTCGTTCCCCGACAGGACGACGATGCCGTAGAGCAGGTTCTCGACGCTGACGTTCTCGTTCACCGACAGAAACATCGTCGAGCCGGCCTGCGGGCCGTGCCATTTGCGCCACGTTTCGGGCGAGACGAGCGCGGTGTCGCTGAGTTTCAGATCGCCCTTCTTGATGAGGTCGAACGCGACATAGGCGGTCATCATCTTGGCCATCGATGCCGGCGGCATCCGCCGATCGGCATCCTTGGCGAAGAGCGTCGCGCCCGACGACAGGTCGGTCATGAACGCGACCGGGGCCGGCGTCTCGAACGTCGGGGCAGCGGCGATGCCCGGGGTGGCGACGGCAAGGGCGACGATGCTCGACAGGGCGATTGTACGCATGGTGGGATACGCTTCCGTTTGGACGTTAGTTTGGGGCGATCGTCCGCGCGTCGCCGAAGCCGCGCCGGACCAGCGAGGCACGGGCGGTATCGGCGGCGGCGCGGGTGGCGAACGGGCCGGCCTGGACCCGGTACAGCGTGCCCGTGCGTCGCACAACGCCGCCGACCGAATTTGCCAGTTGTTCGGCGCGCGGACCATCGGACAGCGCGGCGACCTGCACGAACCACTGGCCGGTTGCCGGGGCAACGGCGACAGGTGCCGCGGGGCGGAACGGCTTGGGCGTGCGGGCGGGGGGCGAGACGCTCGCGCGCAGCATCTCGCGCGACGGGCGGACGGGCGTCGGCAGGCGGCGGCGCAGTGCCACCAGCAGCGGCTGCGGCGCATCGAGCCTAGCGACCACGCCGCCGGCGCGCAGCACCGTCTGATCCTGCGGCGTGGGCGTAACCGGGCGGATGCGGACCGCGACCAGCGCAACCTCCGGCAGCCCCAGCGCGGCGGCGGCGGCGCCCGACAGATCGGCGACGCGATCGGGCGGGAGCGGCGCGCCGGCCTTCACAGCCGCGAGGATGATCCGCCCGGTGTCGAGCGCGGTCACTTCGACGAAGCTGTCGGGGGCGAGCGAGCGATGGACGACGAACACGCCGCTCCCGTCGGTCCGCCCGGCCCGGCCGATGTCGTCGAGCCGTGCTTCGTGGACCGGTGGCGCGTCCTGCGCCCCGGCCGCGAGCGCGACGATCATCAGCGGCACCATCACCGCGCGACCTCATCGGCCAGCAACCCGACCGACAGCGCGTAGAAATTGGAGCAGTTATAGTCGAGGATCACGCGGTAGTTGCCGGTCAGCAGATAGGCGGTGGCGCCGGGGCCATCGGGTTCGATCAGCGTCGCCTGCACCGCGTCGTCGTAGCGCCGACCATCCTGCGGCGTGACGCCGAGCGAGCGCCATTCGCCGAGCGTCCGCCATTGGCTGTGCCGTTCGAACACGCGCGGGCAGCGCGGCGAGAGCGAGCGTGGCGTCAGGACCCCCCGGTCGAAGCCCGAAGGCACCGCGACCGCGAACCCCCATGGCTGACCGGAACGCCAGCCGGCGTTGAGGAAATAGTTCGCGATCGAGGCCAGCGTGTCGGCCTCGTTCGACCAGATGTTGGCGATACCGTCGCCATCGCCGTCGCGGGCCAGGCGCAGGTAGATCGACGGCAGGAACTGCGGATAGCCGAAGGCCCCGGCCCAGCTCCCCTTCAACCGGTCGCGCGGCACGCCGCGATCGATCATCTTGAGCGTCGCGATGAATTCCGGCTCGAACAGCGCGCGGCGGCGGCCTTCGTAGGCGAGCGTCGCAAGGCTGCGCGGCAGATCGAAGTCGCCGGTATAGCTGCCGTAATTCGTTTCATGGCCCCAGATCGCGACCATGATCTCCTCGGGAACCCCAGTTTCGCGCTCGATCGCCGCCAGCCGGCCGCGCTGCGCGCGATAGGCGGTGCGCCCGCGCGTGATCCGCGCGGTATCGACATGGCGCGCCTTGTAGGGCGCGAAGCGCGGAACCGCGCTGGTCGACGACGTGCCCGGCTGTTGCCGGTCGAGTTCGACGACGCGCGGATTGTAGGTGAGCGTCGGCAGCACCGAATCGATCGTCGCCTGGCGCACACCGTCGGCCCGCGCGCGGACCGCCACGCCCTGAAGATATGCCTGAAACCCGCTTTCGTCCTGTGCCGATGCCGATGCACCGGCCGTAAGGGCAAGAAGCGCGGCAAACCCCGTCCTGAAGATACGCATTACCCGGTCTCCCGCCATGGCGCAGTCTTGGCACAGGCGGCGGGGCGGATGAACCCCTCTTGTTTGCGACGGGGCTTGCGCGATGCGCCGCACCGGTTCTAGGCAGCGCTGCGATCTGGAAGCGTGTCCGAGTGGTTTAAGGAACCGGTCTTGAAAACCGGCGAGCGGGCAACCGTTCCGTGGGTTCGAATCCCACCGCTTCCGCCATCGCTGCATGGCCGCGTGATGGTCAGGCCGGCGACGACACCGGTCGCACCGATCTCAGCAGCGCTCCAGCATCAGGGCGATGCCCTGTCCGACGCCGATGCACATGAACGCCATGGCGTAGCGACCGCCGGTACGATGCAGTTCCTCCGCCGCCGTCATCGCGATGCGCGCGCCGGACATGCCGAGCGGATGCCCAAGCGCGATCGCACCGCCGTTGCGGTTCACCCGCGGATCGTCGGTGGCGATGTTCAGGTCGCGCAAGGTCGCGATCGCCTGCGCGGCGAAGGCTTCGTTGAGTTCGATGACGTCGAGCTGGTCGAGACGCACGCCGGTGATCCGGCACAGCTTGCGCGCCGCCTCGATCGGTCCTGCCCCCATGATCCGGGGCGCGATTCCAGCCGAAGCCATCCCCAGGATGCGCGCGCGCGGGATCAGGCCGTGGCGAGCGGCGGCGGCCCCGGACGCGATCAGCATTGCCGCTGCTCCGTCGTTCAGGCCCGATGCGTTCCCGGCCGTCACCGTACCATCGGGCCGGACGACCGGCCTGAGCCTTGCCAGCGCGTCGAGGCTGGTCGCGCGGGGATGTTCGTCCCGCGCGAAGACGATCGGATCGCCTTTGCGTTGCGGGATCGTGACCGGCACGATCTCGACGGCCATCCGTCCGCCGGCGATGGCCGCAGCGGCCTTTTGCTGGCTGGCCAGTGCGAAACGGTCCTGATCCTCGCGGCTTACCTGCCACTGGTCGGCAACATTTTCCGCCGTCTGCGGCATCGTATCGACGCCATAGGCCGCTTTCATCGCCGGGTTGACGAACCGCCAGCCGAGCGTCGTGTCCTCGACCTGCTGTGCGCGGTCGAAGGCGGTGCCGGCCTTGCCCATCACATAGGGCGCACGGGTCATGCTCTCGACGCCGCCGGCGATGACGAGGCCGGCGTCGCCACAGCGGATCGCCTGCGCCGCGTTGCCGACCGCGTTCAGCCCCGATCCGCACAGCCGGTTGATCGTGCCGCCGGGAACCATGTCGGGCAGGCCGGAGAGCAGCACCGCCATGCGCGCGACGTTGCGATTGTCCTCGCCCGCCTGATTGGCGCAGCCGAGCAGCACGTCGTCGACCGCTTCCCAGTCGACCGAGGCGTTGCGCTCGACCAGTGCGCGCAGCGGGATCGCCGCCAGATCATCGGCGCGGACGCCCGACAGCGCGCCATTCAACCGGCCGATGGGCGTGCGGATCGCGTCGCAGAGATAGGCGTCGGGCATCAGGCGTCCTGTTCGAGCATGGCGATGATCTTTTGCGCTTCGGCGAAACCGGTGTTCGCGGCGGGCACCCCGGCATAGATCGCGGTCTGCATCAGCACTTCCTTGAGCTCGTCGGTGGTGAAGCCGCCCTCGCGAAGCCCGGCGCGGACGTGCAGCGCGAATTCCTCCCACCGGCCGAGCGCACAGGTGATGGCGAGGACGAGGAGGCGGCGGGTCCGGTCGTCGAGGCCGGGGCGGCCCCAGATCTCGCCCCATGCGATGCGCGTAATCATCGCCTGGAAATCGGCGGTGAACGGGGTGCGCTTCGCGAGGCTGGCATCGACCCACGCATCGCCCAGCACCCGGCGACGGTTAAGCAGGCCGGCGTCGAACAACGTGTCGGCCGCCGCATTCACCGCGTCGTCACCGTCGAGGAAGCCGCGCAGCGCGCTCGCCAGCGCCGCCGGTGCCTCGATCGGCGGCAGATGCGCGCCTTCGATACCGACGTGTCGCGCGCCGGGGATGGTCAGGAGATGCTCGCCATGCCCGGCATAGGGGGTCGAGACGTCGAGCATCGCGGTCACGACCAGCGTCGGCACGGCGATCGCGGCGATCCGCCCGGCCAGCGCCATATCGCGGATCGCCGCGCCCGCCCCGGCATAGCCGGCATCGGCCTGTCGCACGATGCCGTCGCGCAGGGTTTCGGCGATCCCGGGGTGGCGCGCCGCGAAACCGGACGACAGGAACCGCCCCACCGCCATGGCGGCGATGGCGGCGGTGCCCTGCGCGCGCACCGTGTCGATCCGCGTCTGCCACGCGGCGGGGTCCATCGTCGCCGAGGTACAGATCAGCGCCAGCGCCGACACCCGGTCGGCATGATCGAGCGCCAGTTGCATGGCGACCATGCCCCCCAGCGACACGCCCGCCACCGCCGCCCGTGCGATCCCGGCATCGTCCATGACGCCGACGACATCGTCGGCCAGCATCGACAGGCTGTAATCGCCGTCCGGCGCATCCGACCCGCCCGCCCCGCGCGTGTCGATGCGCAGCAGGCGGAAGGCGGGGAGCAGTAACGGGACGGTGCGGTCCCACAGCGACAGGTCGGTGCCGATCGAGTTGAGCAGCACCAGCACCGGCCGGTCGGCCGCCCCCTCCAGCCGCCAGTGCAGCCGCACGCCACCCCAAATCGTCATGGCCATCGCGTCAGTCCTTCCCGTCCGCCAGCAGATCGGCGATGATCGCCGCGCTCTCGCCGATGTCATCGCCGACCGCCGCCGTGGCGAGGTTGCGCGCGATGGCGGCTTCGTCGATCTCCAGCCCTTCGGCGACGACCGCCAGCGCAGCGGCGCTGCCCGACGCGAGCAGGAACAGGTCGGCGAGCACCGGCCCCTCGGCCTGCCAGCCGCCGATGCCCCGTTCCGCTTCCTGTGGCAGCCCGGCCAGCAGCGACGCGACCAGTCCCGGCGCGCGGATCGCCGCCGACAGCGCGACCTGACAGCCGGTCGGGTTGCGTTTGTGGGCCATCACCGACGATCCGCCGCGTCCGGCGACCAGCGGCTCGCGCGCCTCGCCGATGCCGTTCTGCGCCAGCAGCGCGACGTCGCGCGCCAGCTTGCCGAGCGCGCCGATCAGGATGCCCAGCGCCGCGCCGATCGCCGCCACGCCGGTGCGGCGCGCGTGCCATGGGGCGGCAACGCCAAGCCCGAGGGCATCGGCGACCTGCGCCGCGATCGCAGCACCCCTGCCATCCAGTCCGGCGCGTGTCCCCGCCGCACCGCCCAGTTGCACGACCGCATGGGTCCCGACCGCCGCGTCGAGCATCGCCAGCGCATCGTCGATCCCCCGCGCCGCCTGCGCCAGTCGCAGCCCGAAGGCGACCGGCATCGCATCCTGCAACAGCGTCCGCCCGATCGCCGGCCGTTCGGCATGGACACGCGCCACCCTCGCCAGCGCATCGCGCACCCGCTGGCCGTCCTTCGCCAGCAGGCGATGTGCCGCGCGGACCTGAATCATCAGTACGGTATCGGCGACATCCTGGCTGGTCGCGCCGTGGTGCAGCGCCATTGCCGCCGCCCCGCCGACCATCGCCCGCAGCCGCGCGACGAGCGGTATCGCGAGCGTGCCGGCCAGCGCCGCTTCCCCGGCCAGTTCCGCCGCATCGATCCGCGCCGGATCGACGCCGGCCACGATCGCATCGGCCAGTTCGGGGGCGATCACGCCGTGCGCCGCCTGCGCCCGCGCCAGCGCGGTTTCGAAGGCGCAGCCATGGGCGATGGTCGCGGCATCGTCGAACACCGCGATCATGGCCGCCGTCGCGGCGGGGCGGAGGCGCAGTAGGTCGCTCACAGGTCGAAGAACACTGTTTCGCGCGGCCCCTGCAATACGAAATCGAGCGTCCAGACGCCGTCGCCTGTTGCCGTGGCGATCAGCGTGTGGCGGCGCTCCGCCGGCACCAGCGACAGGATCGTGTCCCCCGCTTCCGATCCGGCGAAATACAGCCGCGTCGCCAGCCGCCTGATGAGCCCGCGCGCAAAGATCGACACCGCGACATGCGGCGCATGGCCGGGGCCGATCGCGCCGGGCAGGATCGTGCGGAACCGATAGCTGCCGTCTGCGGCGGTCGCGGCACGGCCGAAGCCGACGAAATGCGGATCGGCGTCTGGCTCGCCATGATAGCGACCGGCGGCATCGGCCTGCCAGATTTCGAGCATCGCGTCCGGCACCGGCGCGCCCTCGCCATCGACCACGCGGCCGGTGAGGTCGATCGCTTCGCCCGCCGGCGTACCGGTGGGGGAGGACAGGTTCAGCACATAGTGCGCCTCGGGAAACAGGTCGGGGCGCGCACCCATGTCCGACTTGCCCACCAGATCGGCGCCGCCCTTCCACGGCAGGCCGTAATGGAAGAAGGGGCCGACCGTCTGGCTGGGGGTCTGGCCGAACAGCGCCGGATCCTGATTGTCGGCGCGCGGTGCGGGACGGCGGTCGGCGACGTCAATGGTCATGGTCGTCCTCCTCGAACGGCGTCTGTTCGCGGCCCTTCAATACCACGTCGAAGCGATAGCCGAGCGCCCGGTTCGGCTCGGTCACGCCCATGTTGAACCGCGCGACCAGCCGCTGGCGATAGGGCATCGGCACGGCGTTCGCGATCGGATCGATCTCGATCAGCGGATCGTCGGGGAAATAGAGCTGCGTCACCAGCCGCGTCGCGAACGCCGGCCCCAGCAGCGACAGATGGATATGCGCCGGCCGCCACGCATTATGGTGATTGCCCCATGGATAGGCCCCCGGCCGGATGGTGACGAAGCGATAGCATCCTTCCGCATCGGTCACGACGCGACCCGCGCCGGTGAAATTGGGGTCGTGCGGCGCGTCCCACTGGTCCTTCGCATGGATGTAGCGCCCGGCGGCATTGGCCTGCCAGATTTCCATCACCGTGTCCGGCACGGCGCGGCCATCCTCATCGAGCACGCGGCCGGCGACGATGATCCGCTGCCCCTGCGCCACGCCGCCGTGCTGCGTGGTCAGATCGACGAGTGCCGGCCCCATCAGCCGGTCCCAGCCCGCCGGGCCGGTCGTCTCGGTCCGGGTCTGCGGCACCCGCAACGGCGGGTGCAGCGGCGCGCGGGTGCGGGTCGAGCCGTACTCGGGGAACAGCGACGGCGGCGCCCCGGCATCGTCACGCCTGTAGGTCATGCGGCGAGGTCCGCGCCGGTTCTGGCGCGCACGTCGTCGGCCGTGACGCCGGGCGCGCATTCGATCAGCCGCAGGCCGGGCTTGTCGCAGGCGATGACGGCAAGGTCGGTGATGATGAGATCGACGCAGGCCCTGCCGGTCAGCGGCAGCGTGCAGGCGGGCAGGATCTTCGGGTCGCCATGCTTCGACACATGGTCCATCACCACGACGACGCGCCGCACGCCGGCGACGAGGTCCATCGCCCCGCCCATGCCCTTCACCATCTTGCCCGGAATTGTCCAGTTGGCGAGATCGCCCGCCGCCGACACTTCCATCGCGCCGAGGATCGCCATGTCGATATGCCCGCCGCGGATCATCGCGAAGCTGTCGGCGCTGGAGAAGAAGCTGGAGGTCGGCAGCGCGGTGATCGTCTGCTTGCCGGCGTTGATGAGGTCGGGGTCGGCCTCCCCCGCATAGGGGAACGGGCCGATGCCGAGCATGCCGTTTTCCGACTGGAGCGTCACCTCGATACCCGGCGGCACATGGTTGGCGACCAGCGTGGGGATGCCGATGCCGAGATTGACGTAGAACCCGTCCTGCAATTCGCGCGCGGCGCGGGCGGCCATCTCGTCGCGGGTCCAGCCCATCATCCGTCCTCCCGTTCGCGCACCGTCAGCTTCTCTATGCGCTTCTCGTTGATCGTGCTTTTGACGATACGGTCGACATAGATGCCCGGCGTGTGGATGCAGTCGGGGTCGAAGCTGCCTTCGGGCACGATTTCCTCGACTTCCACCACCGTCACCCTGCCGGCAGTCGCCATGGTCGGGTTGAAGTTGCGCGCGGTCTTGCGGAACATCAGGTTGCCCGCCGGATCGGCCTTCCATGCCTTCACGATCGACAGGTCGGCGCGCAGCCATGTCTCGCGGACATAGTCCTCGCCCTCGAACGTCTCGACCGGCTTGCCCTCGGCGACGACCGTGCCGACGCCGGTTTTGGTGTAAAAGGCGGGAATGCCCGCCCCGCCCGCGCGGATGCGTTCGGCGAGCGTCCCTTGCGGGTTCAATTCCAGTTCCAGTTCGCCCGAGAGATATTGCTGCTCGAACAGCTTGTTCTCACCGACATAGCTTGCGATCATCTTCGCGACCTGCCGGCTTTCCAGCAGCATCCACAGGCCGAACCCATCGGCCCCGGCATTGTTCGAGATGACCGTCAGCCGCTGCACGCCGTTGCTGCGGATTTCGGGGATCAGGCTCTCAGGGTTGCCCGACAGGCCGAACCCGCCCGACATGATCGTCATCCCGTCGAACAACAGCCCGTCGAGCGCCGCCGCCGGGGTATCATAGATCTTGCGCTTCATGCCGCCTCCAGCGGTAGGCCGACGTAATTCTCGGCAAGGGTACGCTGCGCGGCGGGCGAGCCGCGCAGATAGTCCAGTTCGGCCATCTGGATGCGCCGGTCGAAGCCATCCATGGTCGGGAACCGATGCGTGACCGAGGTGAACCACCACGAGAAACGCTCGGCCTTCCACACCCGCGCCAGCGCGCGCGCCGAATAGCCGTCGATGCCGGCATCGCTGCGCTCGCGGTAGCGTTCGGCCAGCGCCTCGCCCAGCATCGTCACGTCGGACACGGCGAGGTTCATGCCCTTGGCACCCGTTGGCGGCACGATATGCGCCGCGTCGCCCGCCAGGAACAGCCGGCCCCAGCGCATCGGTTCGGCGACGAACGACCGCAGCGGCGCGATCGACTTTTCGAACGAGGCCCCCCGCGTCACCTTCGCCGCCGTCTCCGGCCCAAGGCGCAGGCAGAGTTCGTCCCAGAAGCGATCGTCGGACCAGTCGGCGACATCCTCGTCCAGCCCGCACTGGATATAATAGCGGCTGCGCGTCGGCGATCGCATCGAGGCGAGCGCGAAGCCGCGTTCGTGATTGGCATAGACCAGTTCATGCTCGGCGGGCGGCACATCGGCCAGCACCCCCAGCCAGCCGAACGGATAGATACGTTCGAACGTGCGCAACACATGGGCGGGGATCGCCTGGCGGGCGACGCCATGATAGCCGTCGCAGCCGACGACGAAATCGCAGTCGAGATGCTGTGTCCCGCCATCCTCACGCCACGTCACGACCGGCCGGTCGCTGTCGAGGCCGGCGAGCGTCACGTTCTTCGCATTCCAGCGAATGTCCAGCCCGCGCGCTCCGGCGGCGTCGAACAGGTCGCGCATGACCTCCTGCTGGCCATAGACGGTGACGGTGGCACCGCCGGTCAGCGCCGCCATGTCGATGCGGAACATGCGCCCGTCGAGCGACACGTTGGTGCCACCATGGACCAGCCCCTCGCGCTCCAGCCGCGCCGACAGGCCAAGGCGCCGCATCAGGTCGACGGTGCCCTGTTCGAGAACGCCGGCGCGCACCCGCCCCTCGACATAGTCGCGGTCGCGGCGTTCGATGACGATGGCGTTGATCCCTTCGGCATGCAGCAGATGGGCAAGGAACATCCCCGCTGGCCCCGCGCCGATGATCGCGACCTGTGTGCGCTGTCGCATCCTGTCCTCTCCCGTCGGCATGTCTGCCGTTCCGGGGAGCATCATGTCGCGTTGGTGCGTGGAGGACGATGGATATGCCGCGCGAAAAGTTGGACGATCCGGTCCTACTTGCGTACACCTGCGGCATGACCGGCGCTTCGGTTCCCAGCTTCTATCTCTACGGCGAACCACACCGGGCGGTGGATGATGGCTTCGTCCATGCCGAACGGCTCGACGATCGCTCACGGCCGAGCGAATGGACGATCCTGCCGCACGCTCATGCCGATCTCGTCCAGTTGTTCGTCGTCGAACAGGGCGGGGGCGAGATGCGCGCGGAGGACGACCGGATGACGGTGACGGCCCCGGCGGTTCTGCTGGTCCCGTCGGGGGTCGTCCACGGCTTTGCATGGCAGCGTGATTCGGTCGGATCGGTCGTCACCCTGTCGGTTCGGCATCTGGCCTTGCTCGACACCCGCTATCCGGGCGTCACGGCGCTGTTCGGGTCCGCCCGCGCGATCCCGCTCGACGGCGCGGCATTCCGCGCGGTTCAGGCAAACGTCGCCGCGCTGATGCGCGAATTGGGGTGGGCGGCACCCGGCCATGGTGCCGCCGTCGATGCGGCGCTGCTCGGCATGCTGGTCGAGCTGTGGCGCGCGGGCGGGCCGATCGCGGCCGATGCGGCGGGCATTCCGGGCCAGCAGAGCGCGCTGGTCGCCCGGTTCCGCGCGCGGATCGACGAACGCTTTCGCCTGCGGGAACAGATCGCGGTCCATGCCGCCGCGCTTGGCGTCAGCGAAAGCAGGCTGCGCACCGCCTGCGCGCAGATCGCCGGCCTGTCGCCGGCGGCGATGCTCGACCAGCGCGCCGTGCTCGAGGTCAAGCGCGCGCTGCTCTATACCAACCTGTCGGTCGCCGAGGTCGGCTATGCCGCCGGATTTGCCGATCCCGCCTATTTCACGCGCTTCTTCACCCGTCATGCCGGGATGTCGCCGCGCGTTTTCCGATCGATGGGCAGCGATCGCGGATAGACCGGCCGCCGCCCGCGCGCGGCGGCGGACCGGGGGAGGATCGCCACCACCGGCGGGGGTAATCCTCCCGAATGTTCAGTCGTAGATGGGGCGCAGCACGGTATCGAGGTGGTAGCGCGTCAGCGCCATCGACGCGAGCAGGTCCGGCGATCCGTCATATTCGATCGACATCCAGCCTGTGAACCGATGCTCCTTCAGCAACCGGTACAGCCCTTCGAGGTCGAGCGTGCCGAGCCCCGGTTCCCAGAACCAGCGCGTTCCGTCATCGGTGATCTCCGGGTCCTGCGCATAGCGGACGCTGTCGGGCTGCCGCTGTGATGCGGTGTCCTTCAGATGGAGGGTGCTGATGCGGTCGTGATAGTCGTTGTAGAAGGTCAGCAGATCCTCGCCCATGATCGCCACCTGCGCGGTGTCGAGACAGTAATGGACGTAGCGCGGATCGGTCGATTCGATCAACTCGCGATGGTTGGGCAGGTTGATCGCGCAGAAGAACTCGTTGTGCAGCCCGATTTTTACCCCGTGATCGGTGGCGTAGCGGCCGATCTCGTTCATCACCCTGGCGCATTGCTGCACTTCGTCGCGGCTCAGCGGACCCGAACCGTAATAGTTCTGCGTGGGACAGGTATTCATGTAGCTGCCGCCAAACCGGACGATCGTGTCGACCGCCTCGCGGCCCGAACGAACCGCTTCGTCGAAATGATCGGCCTGGTGCGAGGCGTGTGCCCCGTGGAACATGCCGATCACCTCGACCCCGCGTTCCTTCGCGAACGCCGTGAACTTCTCGGGCGATCCGAACAGCGGCAGGATGTCGGCCAGATCCCATGGCGCGATCTCGATCCCGTCGAAGCCGAGTGCCGCCTGATATTTCAGGATCGTATCCCAGTCCGAATAATAGGCGGTGTTCGTATTGTCCTCATAGTAGAATTCCCGGAAATTATCGATCTTGCGATAGGGAATGCTCTTCCAGTGGCACATGTTGGCGTAGCGGATATTGGGCATCGCGGAGACTCCGTCCGGCTTAATTCTGTAACTGGTTCAGCAGCGCGCGCGTGCGCAGCAACGCCCGGAACGGGTCGCGCGTCTGGCGGGCGCTGCAGATGATCGGCCCGGTATAGCCCGTCCGGTCCAGCAACCCGACGATCGCCGCGAGGTCGATGGCGCCGGTGCCCGGATCGCGGAATAGCTGCGTCGCGCGATGTTCGGGGAATTCCGGGTTGGGCGTCTTCCACGTGTCCGCGGTGTCGACGAAGCTCGTGTCGGTCAGGTGGACGCAGCCGATCCGGTCGCGCTGCGCGGTGATGAACGCCGCCGGATCGATCCCCGCGATCGTCAGGGTCGCGGTATCGACGTCGAGCTTCACGCTGTCGGGCAACCGGTCGAGCAACGCCAGGATGCGTTCGCCGCGGAACACGCTCCAATATTCGTTGCGCAGCACCAGCGCGACGCCCGCCGCCTCCGCCTTTGCCGCAAGGCCGCCGAGCAGGTCGGCCATCCGGTCGGCGAACGCCGCTGCCTTGTCCTCAAGGTCGGGATGATAGTGGGCGATGCGCCCGTAATAGGGCGACGGGCTGATCGCGAGATACCCGGCGTTCAGATCGGCGGCATGGCCCAGCGCTTCTCCCGCGAAATGACCGGTGGCGCCGAAATAGAAATCGAGGTTGGCGTTGCGCATGAACAGGTTGGAATCGAACGTCAGGCCCGTGACCCGATCGATGTCACCCTTCGCCAGCGCCGCGCGATACTTCTCGGCATTCTGGTATTTGGTGTTGACGCAGTAGCGGTTCATCGGAACCCCGCTGCGTCCGCCGAACTGCCATACCGGTTCGTAGGGAATCTCGATCGAACGAAACCCCGCCGCGCCGATCAGGGGATAGAGTTCTTCCCAGAAATACCTGCTTTCGTAGCGGTTGCGATTGGGTTCCTGGTAATGGCGATTGACCAGGTCGAGGCTGATCGCGAATTGATCGCTGTGCATGGATGGATTCCGCAATTGGTGGGCGCGGTCGTTCGCGCCGGGGATCTGGACGGGCCGCGTTGGCGTCAATCGGCGAGCATCCGCCGGGACTGGGCCAGCGACTGTTCCATCGGCATCGTCGGAAAATATTCGAGCCCGATCGCCCCGTCATATCCCAACGCGCGCAGCGTCTGCGTGATCGCGGGCCAGTCGAGCGTGCCGGTGCCCGGTTCGTTGCGGTCGGGCATGTCGGCCACCTGGACATGGCCGACGAGATGGATGCGATCGGCGAGCACCGCGCCCATGTCCTCGCCCATCACCGCGCTGTGCCAGACATCGTAGAGCAGGCGCAGGTTGGGGCTGTTCACCGCTTCGACCAGATCGAGGCCGAGGCTGGTGCTGACCAGATACATGGTCGCGAACAGCCGGGTGTTGAGCGGTTCGAGGAGCAGTTGAACGCCCGCCGCCTCTGCCGCATCGGCCGCGGCGCGCAGCGCGGCGACGGCATTGGCGAAATGCGCTTCCTCGCTCATCCCCTCGACGCGGAAGCCCGACGCGACGATCAGGTCGGGCTTGCCGAGGATGGCCGTCGCCTCGATCGTCTCGCGCACGGCGGCGATCATCGCGTCACGTTCGGCCGGATCGACGATCGAGCGGCGCGGATCGACGCACAGGCTGGTCAGCCGCATGCCCGTTTCGCCGAGCGCGGCGGCCATCGCCTCGATCGGCTTGTCGCGCCACAGGTGGAATTCGGCGAGATCGAACCCGGCGTCCCTTGCGGCGCGCAGCCGCGCGGCAAGATCGCCCGCTTCCGCGAACTGCCATTCGATACAGGACGATAATTGATAGACCGCAGACATAGGACCCTTCCCATTCTACGGCCCCGTGGCGCGCACCGCGCCCGTATGCCTGGCGGGCACCTGCCCGCTATTTTGTGTGTCGTTCCGTACAGGATTCGGTGCGATACGCAAGGTTGCAACCGGGGAAACGCTGTGCCGCCAATGGCATGGCCGTGCGATCGACGGAGCCGATCAAGGCAGCGCCAGCGCATCGTCACCCGTTTTCAGAACAGGATGCCCGCCATCCAGAACGATCCGACGAGTGCGGTCAGTGCGCTGACCGCCATCACCGCGCAGCGTGCATCCTCGAACCGGCGCATGCCGGGTTGATCCTTCGTCCGCATCATCCACTCCCATGGTGGCCGCCCCGGCATCATCCGTCCCGGTGGCGGCAGGTTGATATTCGCTACGCGGTTTCCCGCAGCGGCCGTTCGCCGACGACGCGCAGGCCATAGCCATCGAGGCCGACCAGCGTGTGGTGGGTGTTGGTGAGCAGGACCATGTCCTCGACGCCTAGTTCGTTCAGGATCATCGCGCCGACGCCGTAGTCGCGCAGTTCCTCCATGTCAGGCACCGGCGCGCCGCTGCGGGCATGGATCGCCAGCGTTAGGCCGTCGGGACGCGGACGGTTGATGACCACCACCACGCCCGCGCCTTCCTCGGCGATGATCCGCATCGATCGGCGCAGCAGGCCGCCGCGCTCGCCCCCTTCGCCGAACAGGTCGGCGAACGGCGACAGCGCGTGCATCCGCACCAGCGTCGGCTTGCTCGGATCGATCCGCCCCTTGACCAGCGCGACTTGCTCGCTGCCCGTCGCCTTGTTCCAGAACGACATCGCGCGCCACTCGCCGCCCCACTCGCTCTCGAACACCGTTTCCGCGCGCTTCTCGACCAGATGGTCGTGGCGACGGCGATAGGCGATCAGGTCGCGGATCGTCCCGATCTTGAGCGCATGCAACTGCGCGAAGGCGACGAGGTCGTCCATCCGCGCCATCGTCCCGTCCTCGTTCATGATCTCGCAGATCACGCCCGAGGGATTGAGCCCGGCGAGGCGCGACACGTCGACCGCCGCCTCGGTATGGCCGGCGCGCACCAGCACCCCGCCTTCGCGCGCGACCAGCGGGAACACATGCCCCGGCGTCACGATCTCCGACGCTTCCTTGGCGGCATCGATCGCCACCGCGATGGTCCGCGCACGATCGGCCGCCGAGATGCCGGTCGTCACCCCCTCGCGCGCCTCGATCGAGACGGTGAAGGCGGTTTCGTGCCGCGTGCCGTTGTTGCGCGCCATCAGGTCGAGGCCGAGTTGCTCGACCCGCGCCTTGTTCATCGCGAGGCAGATGAGGCCGCGCCCGTGCCGCGCCATGAAGTTGATCGCATTGGGCGTCGCCATCTGCGCCGGGATGACGAGGTCGCCCTCGTTCTCGCGGTCCTCGTCATCCACCAGGATGAACATCCGCCCGTTGCGCGCCTCGTCGATGATCTCTTCGGGCGACGAGAGGAAGGCGTGGCTCATCGCTGCACCACCCGTTGATCGATCGTGCCGAAAATATCGCCCGCGTGCATGGTCACGCGGTCGCCGAACCGGAGGAACGGGGTCTGCGGCGCCCCATGGTCGATCATCTCGATCGCGCGGCGTTCGGACAGGCAGGTCGAGCCGACCTCGCCATGGTTCGGGTTGGACACGGTGCCCGATCCGATGATCGTGCCCGCGGGCAGATCGCGGGTGCGGGCGGCATGGGCGATCAGGTCGTGGAAGCCATAGGCCATCGCATCGCCGGCCGGGCTGCCGAACCACCGTCCGTTGACCTCGACGGTCAGCGACAGGCAGACGCGGCCGTCGACCCATGCCCCGCCCAGAGCGTCGGGCGTCACCGCAAAAGGGGCAACCGAACAGGCGGGCTTGGCCTGGACCCAACCGAAGCCCGTCTTCATCTCGACGGGTGCGATCGCGCGCAGCGACCAGTCGTTGAGCAGCAGGACGAGGCGGATGTGGCCGAGCGCGTCGGCGGGGGTGCATCCCATCGGCACGTCGCCGGTGACGACCGCGAACTCGCCTTCGAAATCGATGCCGTCCGCCTCGCTCGGGAACGGCACGTCCTCGCGTCCCGACAGGAAGCGGTGCGACATGCCCTGATACATCAGCGGCTTGTCGGTTTCGATCGGCGGGAGCCGGAACGCCTGCTGCATCAGTTCGCCGTGGGTCGGGAACGCCGAACCGTCGAGCCACTGCCACGCGCGCGGCAGCGGGGCGAGCAGCGTGGCGGGATCGAGCGCCTCACCCTGCCCGGCATCGAGCCGGTCGGCCAGCGCGCGCAACATGGGTTCGCAGCGGCTCCACTGGTCGAGCGCCGATTGCAGCGTACCGTCCGTCGGCAGATAGCGGCTGCCGTCGCCCGACACGACGACCAGCGCCCCGTCGCGGTTGCCGCTGGCGCGGGTCGCGAGCCTCATGCCGCGTCCCCGAGGATCGCGACCGCGCGGCACCAGCCCGCCGACCCGCGCTTCACCTTGACCGGCAGGCACGACACGATGAACCCGGTCGCGGGGAGCTGGTCGAGGTTGGTCAGCTTCTCCATGTGGCAATAACCAATGTCGCGGCCCGCCTTGTGCCCTTCCCAGACCAGCGAATAGTCGCCGGTTTCGGCAACGCGCGCGGCGGTGTGGCCGAACGGCGCATCCCAGCTCCACGCATCGGTGCCGGTGACCCGCACCCCGCGCGACGTCAGGTACATGGTCGCTTCATAGCCCATGCCGCAGCCGCGCCCCAGAAAATCGGGTTGCCCCAGCGCCGCGCCCGCGGCGGTGTTGACCAGCACGATGTCGAGCGGGCGCAGGTCGTGGCCGATCCGCGCCAGTTCGGCCTCGACCTGCGCCGCCGTCACGACATGGCCGTCGGGCAGGTGCCGGAAGTCGAGCTTCACGCCGGGTTGCAGGCACCAGTCGAGCGGCACCTCGTCGATGGTCAGCGCAGGTTTGCCGCCGTCGCCCAAGGCTTCGTCCTGCGTCGGGTGATAATGCCATGGCGCATCGAGGTGCGTGCCGTTGTGGGTCGAGAGCGTCAGCGTCTCCGATGCGGCGAACCCCTGCCCGCCCGCCATCGCATTGGCGGTGATGCCGGGGAAGAACATCGCCGCCTCGGCCACCGTCTCGGCATGGGTCTGGCGGGTAATCGTCGGGCGCATGAACGGCGGGTCGGTGACGACCGCCGGGTCGATCGCGATCGACAGGTCGAGGATGCGTCGGGTCATGCGGTCGCCCCCCCCAGCGTCTCGGCGAACCAGTCGGCCAGCAGGTCGCGACCATAGGCCATGTTGTCCGCCCCGACATGCTCGACCCCGCCTTCGCGTGGCGTGAAGATCACCTTCTCGCGGCGCGGCGAATTGACCAGTTGGTCATAGAGATCATCGGCATAGGCGACGCCGATCTGGCGGTCGTTGGCCCCGTGCGTCACGAGGAACGGCACGCGGATGCGGTCCATATGGCCGTTGAGGTTCATCGCGTCCGAGCGGCTAAGGAAGTCGTCCTGGTCGCTCGCGCCGAACGCCCAGTGGACGTGCTTCCAATAGTGCGGGACCGGGTTCTCGCCCTCGCGCGCCATGCGCCTGTCCTGCACCTCGCGCCAGTTGTGATTGGCGCCCCATACCGCGCCGCTGGCGAAGCGCGGTTCATAGGCGACGGCGCGGGGCGCGAAATGACCGCCCAGCGAAATGCCGGTCATGCCGATACGCTCGGGATCGACATCGGCCTGACCCTCCAGCCAGTCGACCGCCTTGCCCGCCCAGTGTTCGCTGTGCGGATCGACGGGCAGGTCCTGCAACCGCAGCGCCTCGCCCGAGCCGGGCTGGTCGACGCACAGCGTCGAGATGCCCCGCCGTGCCAGTTCGTGCGGCAGCCGCGTCCAGTAGAGCAGCTCCTTGCAGCTATCGAGGCCGTTGCAGAACACCACCACCGGATGCGGCCCGACACCCGGGGCGCGGGTATAGAGCGCGGGCATCGTGCCGGTCGCCAGCGGAATCTCGACCCGTTCGCGGTTCAGCCGGCCCAGCATGGTCGACCGGTCGAACGCCTCGCGCGCCTTGGCATAGGTTTCCGTGCGGCCCGGTGCGCCATGCCCCTGCATCCGCTCGGCGGTGAACAGATAAAGGCTGGCGCGCTCCAGCTTGTTCGACGCCGAGAAGGCGCGGCCCCTGCCCTCGTCCTCGGCGGCGAGGGCGATCAGCTTGGCCCCCATCGCCGCCCACGCCGCCATGAACTGCGGCGTGCCGGCGTCCGCGCCGGTCGCCGCCGCGTCGCTGAGCGGCTGGCACATGTCGATGATCTCACCGAGCTGCGCGCCGCTCTCCATCGCGATCGCGACCGACAGGTTCCATATATAGTTGGGAAACGGTTCGTACAGCGCCATCGCCGTTACACCGCCACCGGCTGGAACAGGCCCGCGTCGGGCTTGGGATGCGGCATGGTCTGCGGACCGCCGACGCCGATGCCCCACTGGTCCATCGTGCCCGGCCCCGGCACATGCACCTGATGCTGATGCTGCTCGAAATCGACATGTTCGAGTTCGGAGGTATATTCAACGGCGAAGCCGTTGGGCGTGGTGAAATAGCTGAAGGTGTTGTTGCCCGCCGTATGCCGCCCCGGTCCCCAGCGAATGTCGGTCCCGGCCTTCTTCAGCCGCCGGATGCCCGCCATCATGTCGTCGAGCGTCAGCATGTCATAGGCGACATGGTTGAGGCACGGCGGTCCGGGGAGGATCGCCAGCCGGTGATGCGCCGTATTGCAGCGCAGGAAGCACATGAAATCGCCCAGCCAGTCCGACACGCGGAACCCCAGCACGTCGGTGAAGAACGCCACCATCGCGCGGTGGTCGGGCGAATGCAGCACGATATGGCTGATCTTCTGCGGAATGCCTTCCCAGCGGGTCAACTGGCGCGGGGTGCGCCGTTCGACCCCGGCCGAAATCTCGAACGGCAGTCCGTCGGGCGAGAAGAAGCGGAAACCATAGCCCCCGCCGAAGGTGGTCAGGCCCCGCGGGGCGAAGATGATGCGGCATCCGGCGGCGACCACCTTGTCGTGCAGCGCATCGACATCGGCATCGCTGTCGGCGGCCAGCGCGATCACGTCGACGCGGTTGGCGTCGTCCTGCCGCAGCCGGACGACGCATGCCTCGTCATGCCCCTCGGCGGCGAAATGGACCATGCCGTCCACCTCGCCCGCCTCGACCAGTTTCCAGTCGTCGCGGTAGAAGGCGCGTTCGGCGGCCAGATCGGCGACGCCATAGCCGACGAAGCGGATTTCGGTAACTCGGGCCATCACGCCCTCCATGGCTGGGTTAGGAAAGAGAAGAACGGGGCCGGCGACACGCGCCGACCCCGAGGGGGAGGGTCAGAACCGGAACGTGCCCTGCACGCCGTAGGTGCGCGGCTGGCCGAAGTTCCAGTTGTAGATGTTGATCCCGCCGCCGGTGAAGCCGGCATAGGTCTTGACGCGATTGTTCTCGACGTTGCGGACATAGCCCTGGAGGCTCAGCGTATCGCCGGGCAGCTTCAGTTCGAGGCTGAGGTCGGTGGTCGTGAACGCCTGCACCCGGTCGCCGCGATAGTTGAATGCGGTGAGGTAATATTCCGACTTGAACCGGCTGAACCCGTTGGCGACCAGTTCATAGCCGCTGCCGAGGTCGATCGACTTGTTGTAGTTGATGCCGATCGTCCACTTCGGGGCCTGCGGCGGCGCATTGCCCGCAAGATCGAGGGTCAGGCGCGGTACGTTGGCGGGCGGGTTGGCCAGCGTCGGTGCCGGGATGCCCGCGAAATTCTGCAGCCGGGCATCGATATAGTTGACGATCAGGCCGATCCGGTCGTTGGGCGACAGCTTGATCGTGGTGTCGGTCTCGATCCCCCACACTCGGCTCTTGCCCGCATTGAACGTCCGCGCGCCGACCGTGGTATCGATATAGACCTGCACCTGCTGGTCCTGATAATCATAATAGAAGGCCGAGACGTTGAATTCGAGCGTGTTGTTGAGGAACCGGTTCTTCGACCCGACCTCATACGCCGTCAGGCTTTCCGCATTGAACGCGCCGACCAGATCGAACCCGCCGCTCTTGAAGCCGGTGCTGACCTTGGCATAGAGCAGATTGTCGCGCGCCGGTTTGTATTCGACGCCCGCGGTCCACGTCACCTTGTCCTCGGCATAGGTCGGGAAACGGATCACCGAGCCGGCGCCGCTGCCGTCGGCGGGCGGGCGGACCATGTTCTGGGTCCGGAAGAAGCCGTAGTTGATGTACTGGGCGTCCTTCTGGTCGTCGGTATAGCGCACGCCGCCGGTGAAGCTGAGCGTGTCGGGCACCACCCAATAGGTCGCCTGCGCGAACGCCGACTTGGATTCCGACTTCACATAGGGGCGGTAGAAGAAGTTGGCGAAGGCACTGGCCAGCGGCAGATACAGGCCGCGCGCGATGATCTGGTTCTCATGGAAATAGAACCCGCCGACCTGCCAGACGAAGCTGCCCTGTGCGCCGCCGTTCAGCCGTACTTCGTGGCTGTGGGTACGGGTGTCGTAGCGATCGTTGTAGAAGGTGAACTGTTCGGGCAGGAACCCGTTCTGCGGCAGGATGACCTGGTTGTCGACGTGGCGATAGCCACCGATGTAGCTGAGCGTCGCGCCGCCGAAATCATAGGCGACCCGGCCGCGCACCGCATATTGCTGGCTCTTGAAGTTGCCGCGCCGGCCGATCGGGAAGCTGGCGGGATCGAACCCCGCCGGCAGGTCGACGAAGCCCGGCACCACCCGTTGCGCCAGCGTCGGATAGGTCACGGGCGACGCGACCGATGCCGGCAGTTCGGTCAGCCCCGGCGTCGCGTTGTTGACCAGCAACCCGTATTGCACCGGGCCGGTCTGGTTCACGTCGACATATTCGCCCGCCAGATACACTTCGAGCGCGCCCGGTGCGAACAGGATGCTGCCGCGCACCGCGTCGACGTTGGCATCGTCGCCCCGGCCCGCCAGCGCGCCATTGTCGACATAGCCGTCATGTTCGTTGTGCAGCCCGGCGATGCGGATCGCAACATCCTGCCCCAGCGGCACGTTGACCGCGCCGGTCGCATAGATCGCGTTGTAATTGCCATAGCCAGCGGTCGCCGAGCCTTCAAAACTGCCGAGCACCGGCTTGGCCGCGACGATGTTGAGCGCACCTGCGGTCGAATTGCGGCCGAACAGCGTGCCCTGCGGCCCGCGCAACACCTCGATCCGTTCGAGATCGAAGAAGTTGGCGTTGAGCGCGACCGGGCGGTTCACATATTCGCCATCGATCGACACGGTCAGCGCCGGATCGGCGCTTTCCGAAATGTCCTGGCTCGACACGCCGCGGATCGCGATCTTGGTGAATACCGAGTCGGGGGTGATGCCGAGATCGGGGGCGAGCCGCTGGAGCCCGCTGACGTCGGTAACCGCCGCCTTGGTCAGATCCGCGCCGCTGACCACGCGGATCGCGATCGGCGTTTCCTGCAACCGGGTCACCATCTTGGTCGCGGTGACGATGATGTCGCCCAGTTGGTCGTCGTTCTGCTGGCCGGTGGTGGTGTCGTTGGCGCTGGTCGGCGGGGTGGCCCCGACCGGTTCGGCGGTCTGTGCCAGTGCCGGGACTGTGACCCAGCTGGCGGTAGTGGCAAGCGCCGTGGCGGCGATGCGGCGGAACGTCGTCATGCGATCCCCTCTCCATGATAGCGGGGGCGTATTCGCCCCTCGTTTAGAACTAGAATTGCTATTCTATTTGACGAGTAAGTCAAGCGGTCTTGCGCGGCAGCGACCACTTATTTCAGCGGTGGGTCAGAACATCGGGTGCGGATTGCGCGCCGTCGCCGGGATCGGCTGGATCACGTCCCAATGTTCGACGATCCTGCCGTCCTTCAACCGGTAAATATCGGCGACCGCCCCGCCCCTGCTGGCCGGATCGGTCCGCCCATGCAGGTGGATCATCGCCAGATCGCCGTCGACCAGAATGCGTTTCACGTCGAAGCGCGCGCCGGGCGTGGCGAACTTGTCGGCCAGCGCGGCGACGGCGGCGTCGCGCCCGTCGGCGATGCCGGGATTATGCTGGATATAATCGGGCGCCACGAATCGATCGAACGCGCCCTTCACGTCACGCCTGGCATAGAATTGCTCGGCAAAGGCGGTAACGATCGCCCGGTTGCGTTCCGTTTCCGACGCCGTGGGCCGCGCGGCGACGGCGGTCGTCATCACCGCCACCCCGGCCAATCCCGCTACGATCATCCGATTCATGCCCTTGCCTCCACCTCGAAGATCAAACGGTCGCTGGCCGACCCTGCCGACAGGCGCAGGCTGTCGCCGATGCTGCCCCATTCCCCGCCCTGCCAGACGCGCAGCAGCCGTGGTTCGGGCGTCACCCGCACCACCGCCGTCTCCCCGGGGGCGAGCGTCGCCTTGGTGAAGCCGACCAGCGCGAATTCGGGGGCATGGCGATAAAGCTGCACGACCTCGCTGCCCATGCGGTCGCCGGCGTTGCGGATCGTCACCAGCACGCTATCGCCCTCGACCGTCGCATCGACCCAGTCGAACCGGGTATAGCCCCGCCCCGATCCGAAGGCATGCAGCGGCGCGATACCGCGCGCGGCGAATCCGCGATAGCCGACCAACACCCCGTCGTCATAGGCCAGGTCGCCCGCGACATCGGGTTGCAGCGCGAGCGCGGGATAGTCGCGCTCGTCGCGCGCCAGCGTCAGCGGCAGCCGCCCGCCCGGCTCGACATCGCCCGCCAGCACCCCCGCCAGCGCCGGGCCGAACCCTTCGCCCGGATACCATGCCGACACCAGCGCCGCCGCCTGTTCGCCCCAGCGGGCGTCGAAGGCATGTCCGATGTTGGCGATGATCGCGACATTCGGGTTGGCAGCGCAGACCGCGTCGATCAGCGCGACCTGTTCGGCGACGAGCGCGGTGTCGGCGCGGTCCTTGCTCTCGACGCTGGAATCGGAGGTTTCGCCGACCATCAGCACGACCGCGTCGGCCGAGCGCGCGGTATCGACCGCGCGGGCAAGCATCGCCGCCGCGCTGTCGGGACCGCGCACCCCGTACCACAGCCCGTGAACGCGCGCGCCGTCATAGCGGAACTCGACCTCGACCAGCACCCGCTGCCCGGTGGTCAGCGCGACCTCGACACTGTCGGCATCGCCGCGTTTCAGCGATCCCATGACGTCCGACGCGGCCATCCGCTCGGTCCGGTCGAAAACCTCCTTGCCATCGATCCGCAACCGTACCGCGCCGGTCGCCCCGACGTAGAAGCGGTGCGCGCCATCGGCGTCGGCGGTGAACCAGCCGCTGGCGCGCACGGCGGCGGGGCGATCGAACACCCCTTCGTCATGGACGCCCACGAACCAGACCAGCGAGTTGGTATCGCGCACCTCGCTGAAGACCGGTGTGCCGGTCAGGTCGCTGTCGGCGAAATAATCGACAGTCATGCCGCGCCCGTTGCCCCGGAGCGGCGCGACCGGCATCGACGGCAGGCGCGGCTGCGGATCGACGCCGGGTTCGTAGACGATGTCCGCCCGGTCGCCATAGCGGGCGACGATCGCCTCGATCGGGCGGATCGCGTCGGGCGACAGCGCGATCTTGGCGAAGGTGCCGCCCTGATAGCAGGGAGAGGCGGCATTGGGGCCGATCACCGCGATACGGGCGTGGCGACCGGGGACCAGCGGCAGCAGGTCGCCATCGTTGCGCAACAGCACCATGCCCGCCGCCGCCGCCTCGACCAGCAGCGCGTCGGCGTCCTCGGTACGCGGGGTCTTGGCACCCGACCAGCGGCGCGCGGCGCGGGTGACGCGCGCGGCCGCATCGGCGACCCGGTCGCCCGGAACCTCGCCCCGCTCGACCGCGCCGACCGCATGGGCACCGACGAACCGCGCCGGCCCCGGCATTTCGAGGTCGAGCCCGCCGTTCAGGCTGCCCGCCGTCGAATGGGTGCCGAACCAGTCGCTGATGAACGGACCGTCGAACCCCCATTCCTGCTTCACGATCGTCGAGACATGATCGTGTTCGGCGCACCATGTCCCGTTGACCCGGTTATAGGCGGTCAGCATCGCCCCCGCGCCTGCTGCTGCGCACAGTTCGAACGGCAGCAGGTAGATTTCGCGCAGCGTCCGTTCGTCGACGACCGCGTTCATCCGGTCGCGGTCGGTTTCGCTGTCGTTGCACACCAGATGCTTGACGCAGGCGCCGGTGCCGGTCGACTGCAATCCGCGCGTCCATGCCGCCCCGGCGAGGCCGGTGAGCAGCGGATCTTCCGAATAATATTCGAACGCCCGCCCGGCGAGCGGGCTGCGCGCCAGGTTGACGTTGGGGGCCAGCACCATATCGACGCCGCAGCGCACCGCCTCGCCACCCACCAGCGCACCCATTCGTTCGATCAGCGCAGGGTCGAAGCTGGCACCCAGCGCCGTGGCGCAGGGCGACAGCCGCGCGACGTCGCGTTCGTCGACCCGGCCGCTGGCGATGCCCATCGGCCCGTCGCTCAGGTGCAGCGAGGGGACGCCAGCATGCGGGATCGCGACCGTGCGCCACATCGTCGCCCCGGCGGTGAGGCTCGCCGCCTCGTTCAGCGTCAGGTCGCTCATGCGACCGGCTCCAGCCGGAACGCCATGATCTGTCGCGCCATCGTCGCAATCTGTCCGGCGATGCCCGGATCGGCGATCGCACCGTCGCCGCCGAACGGTTTCTGGGCGATCGAATTGATCGCGATGCCCGCCGGCGTCGGCCAGCCGCGCATCGCGTGGACGATGCCGCGCAGCGCGGCGAGCGTGACGCCGCCCGCCTGCCATCCCGCCGCCGACACGATCAGTCCGACCGGCATCCCGTCGAAATACACCCGTTCGTCACCGCGCAGATCCTCCAGCAGATCGATCGCGTTCTTGACCACCCCCGACACCCCGCCGTGATAGCCGGGCGTGCCGATCACCAGCGCGTCGGCATCGCGCAGCGCGGCGACGAACGCCGCCTGCTCCGCTGTCCGCTCGGGGCGTTCGGGGTTAAAGTGCGGCAGGGCGGCGAGCGCCGGACCGTCGAACATGGTCGTCCGCGCCCCCAGCGCCGCGCAGTCGGCCAGCACCGCGCGCACCAGCATCTCGCTGGAGGAGCGGGGGCGGAACGTGCCGCCGATCCCGATGATATGGCGGGCCATCGCTCAACCCTTCCGGAACGCGGGCATGACCTTCTCGGACAACAGCCGCAGCGTCTGGTCGCCCAGCCGCAGCCGCTCGTCGGTCAGCGGGCCGGTGGTGGTGCCGCACAGGATGTTGCCGATGCCGAGGTCGGCATAGGGCCTGAGATGCTCGACCACCGTCTCGGGCGATCCGTACAGGCACCATGTTCCGATCCAGTCGTCGGTCAGCGCGTTGGGCGTGCGGTCGGTCTTCTTGTTGGCGTCGTTCGATTCCGCCCGGGCGTTGAACGCCGCCTCGCGCTCGATCGCGTCCTGATAGGCGCGCAGGATCGTCATCATCTCGTCGCGGGCCTGTTCGTCGCTGTCGGCGACATGGACCAGTTGATAGGTGTGCGTCGTCCAGTCGAGCGCGCGCGCGATCTTTTCCGCGCTGTGCCCCGCTTCCTCCAGCATCGCGCGATAGATGCCGAAGAATTTGGCGACGTGCTTCATCGGTTCGGTCCCGCCGATCTGCGGCGGGGTGAAGGCGGGGATGAACGCGGGCCACGCATTCTCGGCGGCGCGGCGCGCGCTCGATTCCTTCATGGCGACCGGCATCAGCCGCGCATGCCCCTCGCTATAGGCGGCGGGCGCGATGCGTTGCAGGACGCGGCCCTGGTGCGGGCCGTTGTCGATCTCGACCGCCGGATCGTCGACCGTCTTGGCCCAGAGCTGTTCGGCGAGCGCGAGGTTGCGTTCCGAAATCTGCCCGGCATCGCGGTAATCGACGCCGAAGCCGATCATTTCCTCAGGGGTGGTGCCCGACCCGACGCCGACGAGCAGCTTGCCGTCGGTTAACTGGTCGAGAATGTTGATCCGCTCGACGAACCGGACCGGGTGATGCAGCGGCACCGACGTGACCGAAAAGCCGAAATGCATGTGCGGATGCTTCGCCGCCAGATAGGCCGCGAACATATAGCTGTCACTGGCGATCGGCATGTAGCCGTTGAAGTGATGATCGGGCAGGAAGAGCCCGTCGAAGCCGAGCGCGGCGGCGCGAGCGGCATGGCCGGTCAGCCCATGGATCAGCGCGCGGTCCTGCTCCGGCGCCATCGAACGTGCATTGAGGAACACCGAGAAACGCATTCGACCTCTCCCTTTTCGCGGCCGGTTGTCCCGGTACGCGGTTGCCGCTCGTTGCCGAGTGGCCTAAACTAAAATTAGAACTGCTATTCTGATATGCCTCCGTTCCGGGGGCTGTCAATGGGGTGCCGATGGATATTGAAACGATCATGGCCAAGGCGCGCGTGCCACAGCAGGGCCGCAGCAAGGCCAGCTTCGAACGAATGCTGACCACCGCCGAGGAATTGATGACCCAGCGCGGGTCGGACGAATTCACGCTGAACGAGGTGGCCAAGCACGGAAAGGTATCGATCGGATCGATCTATTGCCGGTTCGACAGCAAGGAGGATCTGGTCCACGTCGTGCAGTTGCGCGTGCTGGAACGGGTCGACACCGACATGCTCGAAGCGATCGCGGCGGCGCAGGCGCGCGGTGGCGGGCTGATCGATGTGGTGCATGACCTGGTCCAGTCGGTTGCCGAGGTGCTGCGCCGCTATGCCGACCGGATGCGCCCGCTGATGCTGCGCGCCAGCGGCGATCCCGTCATCGCCGCGATCGGCAAGCGCAGTTATGTCCGCACCAGCGAGGCGGTGATCGACGCGCTGCTGACCTGCGCGGACGAGATCCGCCATGGCGATCCGCGCCATGCGGCCGACGCCGGGTTCCGCATCCTCTATGCCTCGATCGCGCGCTACCTCGGCTTCGGATCGTCGCTGGATGCTGCGGGCGAAGGCGACTGGAACGAGCTGAAAAGCGACCTGTCGGACATGCTGGCGGCCTATCTGTCGACCAGGCCCAAGGCCCGGCCCCTGCCCGCCTGACCCGCGACGACACCGCTTTCTTTCCCCTTGCCGTGGGCTCAGTCAGGCTATATCAGAACAGTCGTTCTAATAAGCCGCGACGACGGCAGGGATGAGGATGAGGAGCGTCATGGCCGATACAGGCTGGACCCGGCGCGACACGCTGGGCGGTGCCGCATTGTTCGCGCTGGTGGTGGGGTTGCCCGTCGCCGTGGTGCGGATGACCGATACCGACGAAACGGTCAGCGATCGCCAACGCATCATGTTGCGCGAGGCCGCACAGGCGGTGATCCCGCGCACCATGACCCCCGGTGCCGGGGACGTCGGCGCGCAGGATTTCGTGATCCTCGCGCTCGCGCACGGCCTCGACGGCACCCGCGCCCCCGCAGCCGGCGCGGCATTGCCCGTGACCGTCACCCGCCATTTGCGCCGCGACGGCACGCTCGACTATCTCGACTGGCTGGAATGGCAGCTCGACGCGAATGCCCGCGGCGACTTCCTGCGCGAAGGCCCTGCGCGGCGCATGGCGGCGGTCGAGGCGATCGACCGGGCGGCGTTCGCCGAAACCGATCGCGCCGCCCCCGAATCGCCGTGGAAGAAGCTCAAGGCGCTTATCCTCATCGCCTATTACACCTCCGAGACCGGCGCGTCGCGCGAGCTGCAATATGAGCTGGTCCCCGGCAGGTTCGACCCCGATCTACCCTTTGTTCCCGGCAGTAGCGCATGGTCGAGCGACTGGACCGCGGTGGAGTTCAGTTGATGGCCGACGCAACCTTCGATGCGATCGTGATCGGATCGGGCATCACCGGCGGCTGGGCCGCCAAGGAACTGACCGAGGCGGGGCTGAAGGTCCTGATGCTCGAACGCGGGCCGATGATCGAACACGGCACCGGCTATACCAACGAAACCAAGGCGCCGTGGGATCTCGACTTTCGCGGGCTGGGCGATGCCGCGCTGTTCGAAACCGATTATGCGGTGCAGCGCAAGAACCGGCACTTCACCGAATTCACGCAGGACCGCTTCGTCAACGACCGCGAGAACCCGTACACTACCGAGGGCGCGACCGAGTTCAACTGGTGGCGCAGCCACAACCTCGGCGGGCGGTCGCTGTCGTGGGGGCGGCAATGCTATCGCTGGTCGGATTACGATTTCGACGCCAACCGCCGCGACGGACACGGCACCGACTGGCCGATCCGCTACGCCGACATCGCGCCATGGTATGACAAGGTCGAGGAGTTCGTCGGCGTGGCGGGCATGGCCGAAGGGTTGCCGCAGTTGCCCGACGGGCGCTTCCTGCCGCCGATGGCGCTCAACCCCGTCGAGGAACACGTCCGCACGGTGATCGGCGAACGCTGGACCGGACGGCGGCTGACCATCGGGCGCAACGCCAACCTGACCGTCGCCAAGCCCGACGAGGGGCGCGCGGCGTGCCAGTATCGCTCGATCTGCGCGCGTGGCTGTTCCTATGGCGCCTATTTCTCGACCCAGAGTTCGACGCTGCCCGCCGCACGGAAGACCGGCAACCTGACGCTGATGACCGATGCGGTGGTCGAAGCGATCGAGCATGACCCGGTCAGCGGGCGCGCGACCGGTGTCCGCTTCCTCGATACCAAGGGGAACACGCACAAGCGCGCCACCGCGCGGATCGTGTTCCTGAACGCCGGATCGTTCAACAGCGTCGGGGTGCTGCTGCGTTCGGCGACCGGGGCCAACCCGACCGGCCTTGCCAATTCCAGCGGGATATTGGGCACGCATATCATGGACCATGCGCAGACGGTCGCAGGGATCGCGATCATGCCGGGGTTCGAGGAACATACCTATTTCGGCAACCGCCCGACCGGGGTGGTCATTCCGCGCTTCCGCAACCTCGACACGATCGACGGCGAGGGCCACACGCGCGGCTTCTCCTATCAGGGGGGCGCGTTCCGCGCGGCTTGGACGCGCGGCAAGCGCGATGCGGGGATCGGTGCGGACTATAAGGACGGGCTGCGCGAACCGGGCCCATGGCGGATGGTGCTGGTCGCCTTCGCCGATTCGATGCCGCGTGCGACCAACCGCATAACGCTCGACCCGACCGTAAGGGACTCGGCCGGGCTGGCCGCGCTGCGCATCGCGTTCGAACACGGCAAGGAGGAACGCGCCGCGCTGGCGGAGGCCAAGGCGGAGGCCGCCGCGATGCTGACCGCCGCCGGGGGCCATGTCATCATGGGGCTCGACCAGCCCAGCCCCGGCGGATCGGCGATCCACGAAATGGGCGGCGCGCGGATGGGCCATGATCCCCGGACCAGCGTGCTGAACAAGTGGAGCCAGTCGCACGACGTCGCCAATCTGTTCGTCACCGATGGCGCGCAGATGGCATCGTCGGCCTGCCAGAACCCGTCGCTGACCTATATGGCGCTGACCGCGCGTGCCGCCGCCACGGCGGTGTCGATGCTGAAGGAAGGCTCGCTCTGATCCCAGTTTGCTAGCGGGCACATCCCGCCAGGCACCGCCCGGGTGCGGTGCCGCCCGGAGTGGAACCATGTCTCTTGCCGCCTGTATTTCATGGCCGTTCGTCGTGGGCGCGCCGCCCGCCCCCGCCCCCGCCGCCACCCGCATCGCGCGGGGTAGCTGACATGCCGGAAGGGGTGCGGGACGACCTCCCGCTCGCGTCGCCGCCGCTTCCCGCGTTGGCGAAGCTCGCCTATGGCCTTGGCGACTTCGGCTTCGGATTGTCGTGGAACATGGTGGGGGCGTTCCTGCTGTTCTTCTACACCGATGTCGCGCTGCTCCCCGCCGCCGCAGTCGGCACGCTGCTGCTCGTCTCGCGGCTGGCCGACGCCGCGATCGATCCGGTCATCGGCATCGCGGTCGACCGGACGCGCGGGCGCAGCGGGCGGGCGCGGCCATGGTTCAAATGGGGCGCGGTCCCCTTCGGACTGTTGTGCGCTGCCACCTTCTGGATGCCTCCCGGCAGCGAAACCATCCGGTTGTTGTGGGCGGTCCTGACCTTCGGTGCGCTCGGCATCCTCTTTTCGGTCGTCAACATCCCCTATGGCGCGCTGCTGCCGATGATGACCAACCGGTCGAACGAGCGGCTGACGCTTGGCAGCCTGCGCGCGGCGGGCACCGCGATCTCGGTGATCGTCGCCACCGCCGCGACGATGCCGCTGGTCGGGGCGCTGGGCGGCGGCGATCAGGCACGGGGGTTTCTGATCGTCGGCACGCTCTTCGGCCTGCTCACCACGCTCACCACGCTCAACCTGCTGCGCTGCCCCGAACAGGTCCATGCGCCCGACCAGCCGCATCGCCAGGCGGTGTTGCCCCAGGTGCGCGCGATGGTCGCCAACCGGGCGTGGCACACGGTGTTCCTGTTCGCGCTGCTCAATTTCGTCCGGTTCGGCGCGGTGCTGGCGGTCACGCCGTTCTTCGCGATCAACGTGCTGGGCAAGCCATGGATGATCTCGATCCTGCTGCCCGCCGTGTCGGGAACGCTGCTGATCGGATCGATCATCGCCCCGCCCTATCTGAAGCGAATGGGCATGCGTCGCGGCAACCTGATCGCGCTCCTCGCCGCGCTGCCCCTGTTCGCGCTGCTGCCTTTGACGGAGGGGTCCACCGCCGCGTTCCTGACGCTCTATCTGATCGGATCGGTGCTGCTCAGCATCACGATGACCGCGATCTTCGCGATGGCGGCCGAGGCGATCGAATATCACGAACAATTGACCGGCACGCGCAACGAAGGGCTATTGTCGTCGGGCATCAGCCTGTCGACCAAGATCGGCATGGCACTGGGCGGCGCGCTGATCGCGTTCGGGCTGGCCAGCATCGGCTATGTGCCGGGCAAGGGTGGCGCGCAGGTCGTGTCGGGGCTGCGCTGGCTCTATTACGCGCCGATCATCCTGTGCATGATCGCGCAGATGGCGGTGATCGCGCGCTATCCGGCGATCCATCGCGCGACCCGGTAACGGTCCGCCCCCCGATCAGCGATCGGGGGGCCAGGTCGATCGATCAGGCGCCGCCCGCCTTCAGACGGTCGACATCCTCCGGCGAAAGCGGCCGGATCATCACGTTCCGATACATGATTTCGGCGGCTTCGAATTCGAGCGCGATACGGCCGCCGGTCAGCGGCGCGTTGCCCCGGTCGCGCATGGCGAACAGGGTCATGACGATGCGCCCGTTGACCAGATGCGCGGCCTGATCGCCAAAAGCGTAGAGGTCCAGCGTATTCCAGCCATCCAGCGTTTCATAGGATCCGGCATGGCGGAACCACTGGCGGGCGATGCCGCCCGCCACGACCGGCGGCTCATAGGTTGTCGGCAACCCGGGGAAATAGGTCGGCCACAGCGGCGTTCCGCCCAGCACCGGTCCGGCCAGGGCCCGGCTGTTGATCATGAGGGCGTCGCCGACGTCGCCCTCCTCGACCTGGAACTCGACGCCGTCGGGGAACAGCCGGTCGCGTTCGGGGCCGAGATGATACAGGATGCCGCTGTTGCGGCGTTGCAGGGCACGCGGCGCGAACCGCGCGGTGCCCCATCGATAGTCGAGACGCAGATGATAGTTGGACCAGCGGTCGACCGTCGCGATGTGGCCGAACGCGGCCTTCTCCGGTCCGCGATAGTCGCGGCCGTGGAAATGCAGGACACCGTCATCAACGGCGACGACGCCCAGCGTATCGCGGGCCCCGATGCCGTCCTGATAGAACGTCCAGCCGTCCAGACCATTTCCATCGAACAGCGGCCGCCAGCCGGCCACGGTTCGCGGACCCGCCGCGACGGTCATCCCGGACATGCCGAGCAAGGCCGTGCCGGCGGCACCCGCCAGCATCGAACGGCGATCGATGCGAGGCGGGGCCATCATGCCGACAACCGAAGCAGCTTCGCATCCTTCGTCGTCGGCACGAACGGCAGGTACGAGATCCGCATCGTCTCTGCGAGTTCGATGCGATGTTCGCCCGGCGCCAGTCCGCCGGCGCGCCTGGCGCCGATCACCGCCTTCTCACCGAAATTCCAGCGATCGCCATATTCGCTCTCCAGCTCGTCGAGCGTCCAGGTGCGGCCGCGCAGCGTGAGCGTCACGTCCTCGCGCGGCACGGCATCGCCGTCGATGGTCACCGCCACATTCTCGATCATCGAAAGCCCCAGCCCCCGATAATAGGGCAGCCGCGCCTCGATGCTGAAACCGTCCCCGGTCGCCTTGAGGCTGTCGTCCACGATCATCTTGTTGTCGAACATGTCGGTTCCCTTCAGGCAGCCAGAGCGGTGGTGGCGGGGCCGTCGATCAGGGCTTTCAGCATTTCCTGATGGCGGCGGACCTGTTCGACCGAATCGACGGTGTGCGCGTCCTCGATCCAGCGGTTCCCCTCATATTCCGAGCAGATATAGCCGTCGTACCCGCCCTGCTTGAGCACCGCGACGATCTTGTCATAGGGGATGCCGGGTTCGACCAGATCGGTGTCCATCTGATAGAATTTGCCGTGGATGTGGTGGATGCGGTGCATGTAATCGAGCATCCGCTTCGGCTCGAACGCCGCATTGTGGCGCAGCGTCTCGGCCATGCCGATCGCGGGCCCCGTGCCGCCCATCTCGCGCACGTTGAGGATGACGTACTCGCTGAGCACGCGGTCGTCATACGCCTTGGTGATATAGTCGGCGATGTGCTGCGGCACGCCGTTGCGGATGAAGCGTTCCTTCCACACCGGCGGGAACCGGAACAGGAACATGCCCATGTCGGGCAGGAAGCCGAGCGCGTCGCTGCCCGATTTCTCGAAGGCTTCGGCGTGGCGGATGATCCACGGATGGTCGAAATGCAGCGGCGCATGCACTTCGATCAGGATCTTGATCCCCTTTTCCTCGGCATGGGGCGCAGCGGCGACCAGCACTTCGGGCGCGATCGACACGAGCGCGCGGACGTATTTCATGCCCAGCCGCGCGCCGAAGTCGATGTCCTTCCTCACGCTGGCGACCTGCTCGTCGAACGGCATGTCGCGGCCCTTGTACCGCTTGTAGTCGAGCATGAAATCATGTGCGACCGGCACCGCGTCATATTTTGCGATCAACTGGTGCCACTCGGCGATCTTCTCGTCGGCCACGCCCACTTCGGGCCAGCCCCAGAAGGTCTGCTCGCCGATGATCTCGATCCCCGGCGCGCCCAGCTCGACGCTGGTGCGGATGCAGTCCTCCAGCGTCATCGTGCCGAGGAAGGTTTCGTTCTGATAGCTGTAGAGGCTAACGCCCCGCTTGATCGTCATGATGATGGTCCCGAACGGTGAGGAAGGATCAGGCGACCGCGGCGGCGGCGGGGGACCCGCCGTCGCGCCGCTTCGCCGCGATAAGGACCGCGACGACAGCGCCGACGATCCCGGCCACGCCCATGATGAGGAACGCGCCCTGCATCGCGCCCGTCTGGACGCGGAACATCGAAACCAGGAACGGGCTGGAGAATTGCCCGAAGAAGAAGCAGGCGGTCCATACGCCCATGCCGCGTCCGCGATGCTCGAACGGCAGCCTGGTCTGCGCCCACGCGATCAGCGTCGGCACCGCCATGCCCGCCCCGGTCTGCTGCACGACCAGCCCGGCGACCATCCAGCGCCAGTCGGGGGCCAGCCCGATCGTCGCCAGCCCGCCACCGATCAGCGCGAGGAAGATGCCGAGCTGCACCACCGGCCGCGCCCGGCCGGTCGCCCAGAAGATCGCCGATCCGACCATGACGAACAGGCTGGGGATGAAGGTCAGCTTGCCGAGGTCCTGCGACGACTGGATGCCCACCTCGCGGAACGCCATGCCGCCGTTGATGATGAAGACGTAATAGAGCGCGGAGGCGAACAGCGTTACCGCGCCGATCGCCGCAACCGATGCGGCGGGAAACGGGCTGCGCGCCGGTTCGGCCCCGATGCCGAGCATCTTGCGCGCGGTCGCGTCGCTGCTCGGCTCGTACAGGAATTTCGCAGCGGCAAGGAACGTCGGGAACGCGATCAGGTAGATCAGGAAGATGCCGTTCCAGCGCAGCCCGGTCAGGAAGCCGCTGGCGAGGATCACCCCGCTGGCGAGGAACGGCCCCGCCAGCCCCTGGAGCGTCAGCCAGTTGCGGCGGCCCTTTTCGTCCCAATAATCGCCAATCAGCGTGTTCATCGTCGTCAGGATCGCCGCCTCGGCGACACCCAGCAGCAGCCGCGAGGCATAGATCGCGTTCAGGTCATCCAGAAAGAACGGCGCCGCCCCGAACACGCCGAACAGTAGCGTCGCCCCCAGCAACAGCTTGCGCCGCCCGAAGCGGTCGACCAGAATTCCGGCGAACAGCGCGAAGATCGCGATGGTCAGCCCCGGAGCCGACACCATCGCGGGCACTTTCCATGCGGCGGTCGGCTCGGTCGAAAAATGGTCGATGATCGACGGCACCGCCGGGAACAGCGACACGATGGCAAGGATCGGCAGGAACCCCGCGATGATGACGGTCAGCCCCTGCCCGATACCGGGGCGACGCGCGCTCGTATCCTGTGTTTCGGTGTTCATCCGATCCCTCTCCCGCAATCCACGACCGGTGATCCGGCTCAATTAGAACTTGCATTCTGATACGTGGTATCGCCATGACCTGCAACCCTGTCAAGCAAGGATCGATCAGGTGACCATCACGGCGGTTTCGGACGGGTTGAGCAACCGGCAACGCAGCTTCGCGTTCGCCACGATCCTGGTGGCGTTCGTGATGGACGTGGTCGATTCGACGATCGTCAACACCGCGCTGCCCGCGATCCAGTCCGGACTGGCGGTGTCCGACCGGGTGATGCAGTGGGTGGTGTCGGGCTATTTCCTGACGTTCGCGGTGCTGCTGGTCGTCGGCGGGCGGCTGGGCGATCTGTTCGGCTACGCGCGGATGTTCGTGATCGGGGTGGTCGGCTTCACGCTGGCGTCGCTTGCCTGCGGCATGGCGCCGGACGGCGGCACCCTGTCCGCCGCGCGGCTGGCGCAGGGCGCGGCGGCGGCGATCATGGCCCCGCAGGGGGTGGCGTTGATTCAGTTGCTCTACACGCCCACCGAACGCATCGGACGGCTGGCGGCCTTCGGCGTCATCGGCGGGCTGGCGGCGATCGGCGGTCCGATCCTCGGCGGGTTGCTGATCGAATGGAGTCCGCTTGGTCTCGGGTGGCGCAGCGTGTTCCTCATCAACCTGCCGTTCGGAATGCTGGCGCTGGTCGCCGGTCTGACGCTGCTGCCTTCGGGGCGGTCGGGCCATGCGCTGCGCCCCGACGTGCCGGGATCGCTGCTGCTGTTCGGCGCACTCGGAACGGCGCTGCTACCGCTGATCGAAGGGCGTGCTGCCGGATGGCCGTGGTGGACCATTGCGCTGGGCGTTGCCAGTGTCGGGCTGTGGTGGGCGTTCTGGCGCTATGAGCGACGGCGACGGGCGACGATCGGTTCGGCGTTGATCGAACCGTCGCTTTTCGCCGAACCCCGGTTTTGCATCGGCCTGTCGACGACCGCAGCCTTCGCCATGGCATCCGCCGGCTTCCTGCTGACCCTCAGCCTGACGCTGCAACGCGGTCTGGGCTATGCGCCGATCGACGTCGCGCTGCTTCACGTCCCCTTCGGTCTGGGCGTGATGGCCGGCATCAGCCAGATCGGACGCAAGGCGCTGCCCCGCCACGGCAAGCGCGTGCCGATGATCGGGGCGCTCGTGATGGCCGCCGGCTGTCTGGCGACCGCGATCGCGATCTGGCTGGTGCTGCCGCCGGGCTTGATCGGTGCGGCGCTGCTGGTCGCCGGCATCGGCATGGGTACGCTCAGCGGGCCGCTCGGCCCGATCACGCTTGCCGGAGTCGATCGCAACCATGCCGGCGTCGCCGGTGCCACGCTCAAGACCGTACAGCAGATCGGTGGCGCGCTCGGCACCGCGCTGGTGGCCACGATCTACTTCGCGATGATCGCCGATCGATCCGGGCAAGGGGTTCCGACCGCGTTTCTGGCAGCGAGCGGGATCGTTGCAATCGATCTGGTCGGACTGGCATGGTTGCTGAACTTCTTGCCGGACCGGCTTTTCGACCAACGTCACGGGTAGCGTGACCGGAGCATCGGCCATGATCCATGTCTGCGCGACCTGCGGGACCTCCTATGCCTCGGGCGCGATCCCGCCCGGTGGCTGCGCGATCTGCAACGACGAACGGCAATATGTGCCGCCGACCGGACAACGCTGGACTACCCGCGAGGCAATCGCCGCCCGCCATCTGAACAGTTGGCGTCAGCACGCGCCAGACCTCTTCAGCATCGTGACGACGCCGCGCTTCGCGATCGGGCAGCGCGCGTTCCTCATCATGACACCCGCCGGCAACATCCTGTGGGATTGCATTGCCAACCTCGATGCGGCGACCCGCACCCTTGTCGAAGCGCTGGGCGGCATCCGTGCGATCGCCCTGTCGCATCCGCATTACTACACGACCATGCAGGACTGGTCCGACGCCTTTGGCGCGCCCATTTTTCTCCATGCCGACGACCGGCGATGGCTGATGCGAAACCATGGCGCGGTTCGGTTCTGGGAAGGCGACAGCTTCGACATGATGCCGGCCATCCGGCTGATCCGCCTGGGCGGCCATTTCCCGGGCGGTGCGGTGCTGCACTGGGAAAAAGATAACGGTAGTTTGTTCGTCGGCGACATTCTTCAGATAGCGCCCGGCGCCGACAGGCTGTCGTTCATGTGGAGCTATCCCAACATGCTGCCGCTTCCGGCTTCGGTCGTCGCAGCCATGGCAAGACAGATCGATCGCTATGGCTTCGATCGAATGTTCGGCGCGTTCGAGGGGCAGGATATTTGGAGCGGTGCGAAATCCATCGCGCTTACGTCTGCCAAAAAATATATATCCCATCTCGCCGAAGATTGAATCGCGATTTGCCTTCCGTCACCGTGCCGTGCGTAACGTGATGCGCGTGAGTTCGGACGGCACGCCGAGCCGAAGCGCGAAGCCCGGCCACAACGCGGTGCCGTTGTTCACGTACAGCGTCATGCCGCCGACCGCATAGCGGCCCGAAACGAAGCCGTTGTTGGCCGGCGCGACCAGCCGGTCGAGGCCCCGGATCATGCCGCCATGGGTATGTCCCGAAAGCTGGACGGCGACACCGCGCGCGGCGGCCCGGCGTGCTTCCTTGGGTTGATGGTCGAGCAACAGTACCGGAACGCCCGCCGGTGCGCCGGCCAGCGCGGTATCGAGGTCGGGTCCGGCCTGACCGACGCCTGGCGCGGAAAGGTCGGTCACGCCCGCAAGGACCAGTTGCGCGTCGCCCCGCCGCAGGACGGTATGCGCGTTGGGCAGCATCCGCATGCCCAGCCCCGTCAGGTGCCGCATCCAGTCGCCATAATCGAAGAAATATTCGTGATTGCCCGGGATCGCATAGACGCCGTCGGGCGCCCGGAGGTCGGCCAGCGGCGCGACGTCGGAACGGCGCATCGCGACCGAACCATCGATGAAATCCCCGGTGACGACGATCAGGTCCGCCCCCGCCGCATTGGCCCGGTCGACCACCGCCCGCGTCCAGCCGCCGGGGAACAGCCGGCTGATGTGGAGATCGGTCAACTGGACCAGACGGTAGCCGTCGAACTCGCTCGACAGGCCGGGGACGACGATCTCGACATCCCTGACCGGCGGCACGCGGATCGCATTCCAGACGCCCCACGCCGCCAGCAATGCGGCGATCGTCGCGATCGCATACCGCACGCCATCGGGCACCATCACCGTCGAGCGTCGCGCCGCCATTACCGCCAGCGTTCCGAGATCGAGCGCGATCTGGAACACCGCCAGCAGCAGGACTGCGCCAAAGGCCCAGTTGAACAGGATCACCACCGCCCGCGGCATTTCGGGCGCGAAAACCGAGCCTGAGGAAAAGCGGCTCCACAGATGATATTGGGATGCGATCAGCAGCACGACAGCCACGCAGGCCTTCACGCCCGGCGTCAGCGCCAGGGGCCATAGCCAGCGCGCAAGGACGAACAGGCATGGTACGGCGAAGAAGAGGTGGAAAATCGCGTTCGCTCCCGTCAAGCCAACCGGCCTTGCGCGCCGTGGCTCTGGTGAAAGGCGGTACATTTCGGACCGATTGGTACGCCGGGCAGAATGCACCTGCCCCGCCCGTGCCGCAACGACGCTGTGCCGGTCAGGGCATTATCCCGGACCATGTGAGCGGCGTCGGGCGACAGTTCGCGTCGGCAAGATCGGAGCGGCTGATGCGCATATCGGTTTCTTGCCGGCACGGCTGGCCGGGCGCAACTTTTCCGGGGTGCGGGGCTTCGCCCGGTCCGGCAACGGCCTGATGAAACCAGGTGTGTGCCCCCATCGTTTTCGCTACGGTTGGCGCGCAGGTGGCGTTCGGTTCCGACGCGCCGGGTAGGAGAATATGCGTGCTGTTTCACACCATGATCGGGTCCAATGACATCGACCGGTCGAAGCGCTTTTACGACACCGTGCTCGGCACCCT
This sequence comes from Sphingomonas sp. Leaf4, assembly GCF_920939515.1. Classification (NCBI taxonomy): domain Bacteria; kingdom Pseudomonadati; phylum Pseudomonadota; class Alphaproteobacteria; order Sphingomonadales; family Sphingomonadaceae; genus Sphingomonas; species Sphingomonas sp. Leaf4. The sequence goes on from NZ_CAKLBB010000005.1 coordinate 283,760, forward strand.
CGGGGTGCAGGAAGCGACGCTGAACATCGCCGGCAGCGGACACACCCGCTTGATCTACCGCGGTCTGGAAGGAACCGTTTTCATCGTGACCCAGCCGATCAACGACGAACCCGCCACCGCCGCAAACGGTGGCACCGTTGCGTTCCAGTGCAGCTCGCCCGAACAGGTGAAGCAGTTCCACGACGTCGCGGTCGCCAATGGCGGGACGTCGATCGAAGCGCCTCCCGGCCCGCGCGAAACGCCCTCGATGGGTAGGATCGAACTGGCATATGTTCGTGATCCCGACGGCAATAAACTTTGCGGCATTCATTTCCCGAAGTGACGGCGACCAGCGCCGCTGGCGCGTCCCCGGGCTGGATGCGCGGGGGCGTCCGCCCCTCGGTCCGTCGCAAATCCGACGATGCGGGGGTGGACGGGAATCGATCGGCGTCGGTATCGGCCGGTCATGCCAATAGTCACGACGATCATGAACTCGACCACCGGTCAGCCCATCCAGAAGCATAGTTTCGGACGGATGCCGAAGCCGTGGGAGTCCTTCACGCTGCAGACCGGCGAGATGGTGAAGGCGGACCGTGTCGACATTGGCAAGCCGGCACCCGGAAAGGCGGTCACGCCGATTTCGGTATGGGTCACGCCCAAGGGCTGACACCGACCCGCCCGGCAGGCATGCCGCTCCCGTCGACCCGCGTTGCCTGCCATGATGGTTGCAGCGCCGGCCGATCCGGGCGGCGCAGTCGGCGGGAACCAGGGGATCTTTCGCCGTACGCCGGCATCCGGCCGGAAAGCATTGCTGATTTATGTCGGTTCTGTCGCAACCTGTGGCCAGACAGCCGGTTGAGACACCATGCCAACCTCAACAATCCCCTTCGCGCTGGTCGTCGATGACGACCCGATGATCCTGATGGATACATCGGGCATCCTCGAAGACGCCGGGTTCCGAATTCATGAAGCGATGGACGGCGATCAGGCCAAGGCGGTTCTGGCCGAACACTGGGAAAGCATCGTCCTGCTTTTTTCGGACGTCGACATGCCGGGATCGACCAACGGCTTCGAGCTGGCGCAACATGCCGATCGCCATTGGCCGCACATCGAGATCGTGATCGCATCCGGTCACGTCTTGCCCCGGGACGGCGACATGCCGGAACGGGCGACCTTCATCTCCAAGCCGTTCAACAAGCGCACCGTCCATCACCATCTGGCGCAGATGCTGCCCGACGAAAAAAAGCCCGAACCGCTGGCGAAGGCGATCTAGGGCCGATCGACATTCGCCATTTCCGGCCAGTCTTCGTCAGTTTCGGCCGACACAGCCGCCCTCTTTCGTCACCCTGGAACGAGTCCGGGGTAACGACGCGCGAATGAATGTGGATCGGCCCTAGTCGCAAACCCGTCAGGACCCGACCCATGTTCTGGTACAGGGTTACAAGGGCGGGCAGTACACCCGGCACTTCCCGGTTTCGATGATGCCGCATGGCCATGGACCGGCCGGTCGTCTACCCGACGTTCTTGTTGCGAGGCGGGGCCATTGTCAGGAGCTGATATGCTGAACGCGGACGAAACGGTTCCAGTCCGGGAAGCGAACGACGGCGAAGCGTTTGACCTTGGCGATCCGGCGAGCGAACCAGGCGCCGCCGTCGTCACCAGCGTGAACCATGCCTGCCTGTTGCGCTACGACTCCAGCCAACCGAACGGCAAGGCGATGCTGGTTCTCGCTGGCGGCGGCTACACGCAGTTGATGGTCGGACGCGAAGGCGTGGCGGTCGCCGGATGGTTGACCGGTCTTGGCTACCGGGCGTTCGTCCTGGTCCATCGTTTCCCCGACGCCGAACATGGCCCGGGCGCTGCGCTGGACGATGCGATCGAAGCCATGCGCCTGATCCGTGGCAGCGGCTGGGCACCGGAAGGACTGGGCGTTATCGGGCTGTCGTCCGGTGGGCATCTGGCAGCGTGTCTTGCCGCTTCCTACCCTGCCGGATGGACGCCGCCGCCGTCGCGCTTTCCCGGCGAGTCGAGCCGGCCGGACGTGCTGGTCGTCGGCTATGGTCCGATCTCGACCAATGCGAAGGGGCGGACCGTCATCATGGACAAGCCGCCGCTGCCGCCGGTCGAGAAACAGGCGATGTACGACGCGCTGCAACCCGATGCGATGCTGATCCCTGCCCCGCCGCCGACGTTCCTTGTCTATTCCGGCAACGATCCGGTAGTTCCCGTCGAGAACGCTCGTCGCCTGCATGCCGCCGTGCAGGACAATGGCGGCGTGTCCGAGCTGCATGTGTTCGCCGATGCACCGCATGGCTTCGCGCTCGATACCCCGTCGGGGCCGGTAACGCTCTGGCCGCAACTATGCGCGGCGTGGTTGCGGCAGCTCGGTTTCTAGACCGGTCGATCGGAAATGCGTGGCGCCGGGAAAACGATCTCGGGCGTCGCATCGCGGTGAGGACCCGTCACGGCGTTTCAGCCGATGTACCACCGCGCCGCCGCCGTCACACCCAGCAGCACTCTCGACGCGAGCGATGATGGGCTGCCGCTGGGCTGATTACTGTCGTTCGCGCAACAATGGGAACGTTCACAATTGATGTCCGAACATCTTGACAGCGATGTTCACATGGCTGAGTGAACGTTATCAATATGCGCACGCCAGAATAAGCGCTGATAACAAGGGGAGGAATACCATGCGCGGAACCGCCGTCCGCACCGTGTCGCGTCTTGCGATCGGGGCATCGACCATCGCACTGAGCGCCATTGCCAGCCCGGCATGGGCACAGGACGCCGCCGCGACACTGGGTGCGCCGGGACCGTCCGAGGTTCAGGACGCGCCGGCGGCCGAGGGAGAAGGCGATGAAATCCTCGTCACCGGCATCCGCGCCAGCCTTCGCGACGCGCTGAACATCAAGCGCAATGCGCAGGGCGTCGTCGACGCGATCTCGGCCGAGGATATTGGCAAGTTTCCCGACACCAACCTCGCCGAATCGCTCCAGCGGATCACCGGCGTGTCGATCGATCGTCAGAACGGCGAAGGATCGACCGTCACCGTGCGCGGTTTCGGCCCCGAATATAACCTCGTCGTGCTGAACGGTCGCCAGTTGCCGACCTCGACGCTGGGCGACGGCGCCAGCGCGCCGGCCTCGCGCTCGTTCGATTTCGCCAATCTCGCGTCCGAAGGGATCGCCGGCGTCGAGGTGTACAAGACCGGACGCGCCGCCGTGCCCTCGGGTGGCATCGGCTCGACGATCAACATCAAGACGCCCCGCCCGCTCGACCGTCCCGGCATGCGCGGATCGGTCGCGGCGCGCGGCGTCCTGGACACGTCGCAGAACGGCAAGGATCAGATCACGCCGGAAGTCTCGGGCGTGTTCAGCACCACCTTCGGCAGCGACGACCAGTTCGGCTTCCTCGTGTCGGGCGTCTATCAGAAGCGCAACGCCAGCGTGAACACCGGCTCGGTCGGGTTCGGCAATGCGTTCCTCGGTACCGAGAACGACTGGGGGACGCTGGGCGCCGAAGGGCCGAACGTGGTCAATCGTCCCGGCCCCACCGACGTGTACGAAGTGCCGCAGAGCGCGGCGTACAACCTGACCGACATTCGCCGCGAGCGGATCAACGGGCAGGTCGTGCTGCAATATCGCCCGGTCGATTCGCTGACCGCGACCGTCGACTTCACCTATTCGCGCAACAAGATCGAGGCGCGCGACAGCAGCGTCGGCATCTGGTTCAACTTCGGCGACACCTCGACCGAATGGACCGACGGCCCCGCCGCCGGGCCGGTCTTCTACACCGAACGCTTCGGGCCGGGTAAGGACCTGTCGTACAGCGGGTCGCTGACCGCCAACCTGTCCGAGAACAAGTCGCTCGGCGGCAATCTGCGCTGGGACGCGCCGGGCGGCGTCACCGTGACCCTCGACGCGCATCATTCGACCGCGGAATCGAAGCCGACCAACCGCTTCGGCACCAGTACCTCGGTCGGATCGGCGATCTTCGGCGTCGCGTCGCAGACGGTCGATTTTACCAAGGAGCTGCCGGTCCTGTTCTACACAATGCAGCCGGGTGTCGATGCGCTGAACCCGGCGCTCATCAACGCGACCGGCAATTCGTTCCGCAACGCCTATTTCCGCGACGAGATCAATCAGGTGCAGTTGAACGGTCATTACGACCATGACGGCAGCTTCCTCGATTCGATCGATTTCGGCTTCTCCTACGTCAACAATCAGGTCCGCTCGGCCTATGGCTTCGTGCAGAACGATACGTGGGGCGGCGTCGGCACGCCGGCCGACCTGCCCGACGACCTGTTCGAGCGCGTATCGCTGCCCGACAAGTTCCGCGGGCTGGACGGCGCGAAGGACGGGATCATCCCCGCCTATTACCGGTTCGATTTCGAACGGATGGTCGACCTGCTCGACAGCCGCTTCGGCATCTGCGGCCGGGACGGCAACTGCCTCGCCGGGTTCGACACCGACCGGCGCATCACCGAAAAGACGATCTCGCCCTTCGTCCAGGTCAACAATACGTTCGACCTGCTCGGCCGTCGCTCGCACCTGATCGCCGGCGTCCGCTATGACCAGACGACAGTCAATTCCGCCTCGCTGACGCCGATTCCGGTCGGCACGGCATGGGTTGCCACGGGCGAGTTCAACGTCGTCTATTCGGCGAACAGCGACTTTCTGCCCAACAAGGGCAGCTACGACAACTGGTTGCCGGCAGTCGATTTCGACATCGAGGCGCTCGACAACGTCAAGCTGCGCGCGTCGTACAGCCACACCATCACCCGCGCCGACTATAACAGCCTGCAGGGCGGGCTGACGCTCAACCGGCAGTTCGGCATCGCCGGTGGCGGAGGTTTGCAGGGCAATCCAAACCTTGTGCCGTTCCTGTCGAAGAATATCGATGTGTCGGCCGAATGGTATTATTCACCGACCAGCTATGTGTCGGCCGGCTATTTCCGCAAGAAGGTGAGCAATTTCATCAATTCGCAGGAAGTCGAGCGGTCGGCGTTCGATCTGCGCAACCCGGCTGACGGCCCGCGTTTCCGCGCGGCGCAGGCGGCGCTGGCCGGCACCACCGACACCGCGCGCATCCGCGACTATATCCTGCGCAATTTCACGCAGGGCGTCGAGGTCGCGCGCAATGCGGCCGGAGCCCCGATCCTCGACGTGAACGGCTATTACACCGGCCGGGTGCTGGGCCTGCCCGAAGACGGACTGGTCGACTTCCGCGTCGGCACGCCGTTCAATTCGGACCAGACCGCCACTATCGACGGGTTTGAATTCGCGATCCAGCACAGCTTTTGGGAAACCGGGTTCGGCGCGATCCTGAACTATACGATCGTGCGCGGCGATGCGCAGTTCGACAATGCGCTCGACCCCAATGTCGGCCAGTTCGCGCTGGCGGGGCTCAGCGACAGCGCCAATGCGGTGCTGTTCTATGACAAGGCCGGGTTGCAGGGGCGCGTCGCGTACAACTGGCGTGACAAATTCTATGCCGGGGGTAACCCCAACCCGACCTATGTCGAGGCGTACGGACAGATCGACGCGAGCATCAGCTATGAGTTCCGCAAGGGCCTGACCGTGTTCGCCGAAGCGATCAACCTGACCGGCGAAGGGCGGCGCGGCCACCGCCGCAACGACAACTTCGTGACCTTCGCGCAGCCGGGCTTCGCGCGCTATACCGGCGGCATGCGCTTCAGCTTCTGATACGCACGAACGTTCCGGGCGGAGCCTCTCCGCCCGGAACCCGAACAAGGACAGGGAAGCGGTGAGCGGTCGGATCAGGCGGGTCGTGGTCGTCGGCGGGGGGACCGCCGGATGGCTGGCGGCGTGCCGCATCGCCGCCGCCGCCGACCCCTCGGCGCAACAACCGCTGTCGGTGACGTTGATCGAATCGCCTGACATCGCGACGATCGGCGTCGGCGAGGGCACCTGGCCGACGATGCGCGGGACGCTCGCCCGGATCGGCATCGACGAAGCGACCTTCCTGCGTGCCACCGACGCCAGCTTCAAACAGGGATCGCGTTTCGACGGCTGGCGGACGGGCGCGGCCGACGACCGCTATTATCATCCCTTCACCGCCCCGGCCGACCTGCCCGCCGCCGATCTGCTGCGCGACTGGCGACGCGGAGGGTTCGCCGACCATGTCTGCGCCCAGCCCAATGTCTGCGCCGACGACCTTGCCCCGCGCCAGCCGGCGATGCCGCCCTATGCCGGCGCGCTCAACTATGCCTATCACCTCGACGCCACCAAATTCGCCGCGCTGCTGCGCGAAACCGCGGTCGACCGGCTGAACGTCACCCACATCCGCGATCATGTGACCGGCGTCGAGCCGGCCGCGAACGGCGATATTGCCGCCGTCGTCGCCCGCGACACCGGCAGGATCACCGGCGACCTGTTCCTCGACTGCACCGGCCAGGCCGCGCTGCTGATCGGCGGTCACTGTCGCATCGGCACGATCGATCGCACCGCGACCCTGTTCAACGACCGCGCGATCGCGGTGCAGGTGCCGGTCGCCTCCGACAGTCCGATCGCGTCGCAGACCAACGCCACCGCGCACGACGCCGGCTGGATCTGGGACATCGGCCTGCCCGCCCGGCGCGGGATCGGCTGCGTCTATGCCAGCGACTTTCTCGACGACGATGCCGCGGCGGCGACGCTCACCGCCTATCTCGCCCGGACCGCGCCCGGCGTCGATCCGGCCGACCTGTCGTTCCGCCAGCTTCGCTTCCGCTCGGCGCATCGCGAACGGTTCTGGGTCGGCAACTGCCTTGCCATCGGCTTGTCGGCGGGGTTCCTCGAACCGCTGGAAGCATCGGCGATCGTGCTGATCGAATTGTCGCTGGATGCGCTGCTCGACGGTTTTCCGGCCGATCGCGCGGCGATGGACCTGCATGCCCGGCGGTTCGACGCGCTGTTCCGCTATCGCTGGGACCGGATCATCGATTTCCTGAAGCTGCATTACGTGCCGAGCCGTCGCGACACCCCCTATTGGCGGGCGCACCGCGATCCCGCCTCGATCCCGCCCTCGCTGTGCGACCTGCTGGCCTTGTGGCGGACCCAGCCGCCCTCGCCGGCCGACTTCGCGCAGGCCGGCGAAATCTTTCCGGCGGCCAGCTACCAATATGTCCTGTACGGCATGGGCGTGACGCCCCCGCCCGCCGGCCCGCTGCGCCCCCGCCCCGAGACCGCATCGGTGCTGCATCAGGTGCGCCAGCGTGCCCGGACGCTGACCGCCAGCCTGCCGACCAATCGCGCCTATCTGAACGGAATTACCCATGTCTGACCATCAACTGCTGAACGTGGCCGCACACCGCGACCTGCGCGTCCGCCGCGAACGCTTGGCCGACCTTGGCGATGCGGTCATGACCGCGCTGATCGTTCCCGACGAATTCCGGCAGGTGCAGGCGAGCTACCCGATCCTGTTCCGCCAGAACCGCGAACGGACCGGCTTTGCCGCGCTGGCGCTGTTCGGCTTCGATGCGGGCGAGAACCTGTTCCTCGAGGGCGGTCGCTGGGACGCCCCCTATCTGCCGCTGTCGATCGATATTCAGCCGTTCCTGATCGGCGGCGCGCCCGGTGCCGATGCGACGCCCAAGGCGGTGATCGACCTTGCCAGCCCGCGCATCGCCACAAACGACGGCGTCCGCATCTTCGATCGCGAGGGCCGCCCCTCCCCCTATCTCGAAGTCGTGCTCGAACGTCTCGGCGCGCTCGACGCCGGCTATCGCGGGTCGGCCGCGTTCCTCGACGCGCTCGATCGCTACGGGTTGCTCGAACCCTTCACGCTGGAGGTCACGCTCGACGATGGCGCGACCAACCGGCTGGTCGGCTTCCATGCCATCGCCGAGGAACGGCTGGCCGAACTCGATGCGGCGACGCTCGGCAAATTGAACGCGGAAGGGCATCTGCTGCCGATCTACATGGCGGTCGCCTCGCTCGCCAATTTCCCCGCCCTGATCGCGCGCAAGAACCGGCGTGGCTGACCTGCCGCCCATCGCCGAGGTGACGGCACCCGACGCCGCCGCGCTCGACCATCTGTTGCGTACCGCGACCGGGCCGTTCGTGGTGCGCGGCCTTGTCGCCGACTGGCCGCTGGTGCAGGCGGCGAAGCGATCGTCACAGGCCGCCCGCGACTATCTGGTCGACCATCACCGCGACGTGCCGTTCACCGTGTCGGTCGGACGACCCGGCAGCGGCGGTCGGCTGTTCTACGACGATGCGATGGCGATGAACTTCGCGACAGTCCGCGCCAGATTGCCCGACGTGCTCGGCGAAATCGACCGGGGCGAAACGAGCGACGATCCGCGCCCGATCTATCTTGCCTCGATCGACATGCGCGGCTTCTTCGACGGGCTGGACGAGGCGAACCGCGTCGATCTCGGCACCCGCGAACCGCTCGCCAGCATCTGGATCGGCACGCGCACCCGCATCGCCGCGCATAACGACCAGCCCGACAATCTCGCCTGCGTCGCGGCGGGCCGTCGCCGCTTCACGCTGTTCCCGCCGGACCAGTTCCGCAACCTGCACCTGGGGCCGCTCGACAACACGCCGGCCGGCCGGGCGGTGTCGATGGTCGATTTCGACGACCCCGACCCCACCCGCTTTCCCCGTTTCGCCGAGGCGCTGGCCCATGCCCAGGTCGCCGAACTGGCGCCGGGCGACGCGATCCATATCCCGGCGCTGTGGTGGCATCATGTCGAGGGGCTGGCACCGTTCAACATCCTCGTGAACTATTGGTGGCGCGACCAGCCGCGCTGGCTCGGCCAGCCGCAGGACGCGCTGCACCATGCGATCCTTGCCGTCCGCGATCTGCCCGATGACCAGAAGCGCTATTGGCGGGCGCTGTTCGACCATTATGTGTTCGACGCTGACGACGGCGTCACCGCGCATATCCCGCCGGGCGGGCGCGGCGTGCTCGACCCGCTGACCGCCGCGAGCGCCGATCGCCTGCGCAACTTCCTGCTCCGGCAGTTGGCGAAATGAGCGTCACCCGCGTCGTGATCGCCGGGGGCGGCACCGCCGGCTGGATGGCCGCCGCCGCCATCGCGCGGACGATGGGCCGCATGGTCGAGGTGACGTTGGTCGAATCCGAGGCGATCGGCACCGTCGGCGTCGGCGAATCGACCATTCCGCCACTCGTCACCTACAACCGGCTGCTCGGCATCAACGAAGCCGAATTCATGGCCGCGACCGCCGCGACCTTCAAACTCGGCATCCTGTTCGACGGCTGGAAAACCGCCGACAGCCGCTATTTCCACTCGTTCGGCACCACCGGCCGCGATCACTGGGCGGCGGGGTTCCAGCATTACTGGCTGAACGGCCTGACTCGCGGTCACGCGCAGCCGTATGACGACTATTGCACCGAACTGGTCGCGGCGTTGCAGGGCCGGTTCGCGCACTTGCCGGGTGATGCCACCAATTATGCCTATCAGCTCGATTCCGGCCGTTATGCGCAATTCCTGCGCGCGATGGCGGAGCGCGACGGCACGCGGCGGATCGAGGGGCGGATCGCGCGGGTCGAACTGGACACGGAAACCGGCGACATCGCCGCGCTGCAGCTCGACGGCGACCGGCGGATTCCCGGCGACCTGTTCCTCGACTGCACCGGTTTCCGGGCGCTGCTGATCGAAGGCGCGCTCCATGCCGGTTATGACGACTGGACCCACTGGCTGCCGTGCGACGCCGCGATCGCGCTTCAGACCGACAGCGTCGCTCCGCCGGTGCCCTATACCCGCGCCATGGCACATGACGCCGGCTGGCAATGGCGTATCCCGCTCCAGCACCGGGTCGGCAACGGCATCGTCTATTGCAGCCGCTATCTCGATCGCGATGCCGCGCTCGACCGGCTGGTGAACAATGTCGAGGGCAAGGTGCGGACCGATCCCAATTTCCTGCGCTTCACCACCGGAGCCAGGCGGCGGCAATGGCATCGCAACTGCGTGGCGATCGGCCTGTCGGGCGGGTTCATGGAACCGCTGGAATCGACCAGCATCCACCTGATCCAGCGCGCCGTCCTCCGCCTGTTGCGGCTGTTCCCGCAAGCGCGGGTCAGCCCCGCCGACGTCGCCGAATTCAACGACCAGCAATTGCAGGACATGGAGCAGATCCGCGACTTCCTGATCCTGCATTACAAGGCCACCGATCGCCGTGACTCCCCCTTCTGGCGGCAATGCGCCGCAATGGACGTACCAAACAGCCTCGCGCAGAAAATCGACTTGTTCCGCCAGACCGGGCGGGTATTCCGCCGCAACGAGGAATTATTCGGTGAGAATAGCTGGGTGCAGGTGATGATGGGTCAGGGGATCGTGCCGGAACGTCACCATCCGATCGCGGCCAGGCTGACCGATGACGAACTCGACCGGCTGTTGTCGATGGTCCGGCGGCAGGTGGCCGACACCGTCGCGACGATGCCGCCGCATGGCGACTATCTCGCGCGCTACTGCCCGGCGGACCGCCCCTGATGCCACGTCGCCGGGGGGGCGTGACGATCAAGCATGTCGCCGCCGATGCCGGCGTGTCATTGCAGACCGTCAGTCGCGTCATCAACAACGAACCCAATGTCCGCCCCGAAATGGCGGAGCGGGTGCAGGCGGCGATCGACCGGCTGGGCTATGTCCCGCTGATCGCGGCGCAGCGCATGGGCGGATCGAAATCGCGGCTGATCCTGGCACTCAACGATCGCGACCGGACGATCGCGGGGTGGCGCAACCGCGAAGGGACCGACTGGGTCGATCAGATGCTGCTGGGCGGCATGCTGACCTGCGGCGCGCATGGCTATCGCCTCATCCTCGAACTGGTCGACACCCACAGCGACCATATCGAACGCGAATTGTCGGCGACGATCGGCGCGCTGCAACCCGATGGCGTCATCCTGACCCCGCCGCATTCGCAGGATCTGGTGATCCTCAACCTGCTGGCGAAGCGCGGGATCAGCATCGCCCGTATCGGTTCGCTGACCCCGGGTCCCGGATTCTGCCTGACGATGGACGACGAGGCCGCGGCGCGCCTCGCGACCGGCCATCTGCTCGACCTCGGCCATCGCCGGATCGGTTTCATCAAGGGCTCGGACGATTATGAACTGAGCGGCTGGCGCGTCACCGGCTGGCGCGCGGCGATGGACGCGGCGGGTCTGGCGGCCGATCTGATCGAACCCGGCGATTTCGATTACGCATCGGGCCGAACGGCGGCGGGTGCGCTGCTCGATGCCGCCGATCCGCCGACCGCCATTATCGCCAGCAGCGACCAGATGGCGATCGCGACGCTGGACGTCGCGCTCGAACGCGGGCTGGCCGTGCCGCACGACCTGTCGATCATCAGCTTCGACGACACGCCGATCGCCCGCTATGCTTCGCCGCCGCTGACGGCCGTGACGCAACCGATCGCTGCCGTCGTCGCCGAGGCGGTGGAACGCATCATCGCCGAGCAACATGGCGCCAGGCTGTCGATCGAACCGAAGTCGGTGCCGGCCCAACTGACGGTAAGGGCTTCGACTTCACCCCCGCGCAGCATCGGCTAAGCCTAGAAGCGGCACCAGCTACCCACGCCAGAACGAGGAGCGGCATGATTGGCCGTCAGGCCGCCCGGTTGGCGAGTACCGCGTCGAGCAGGCCCGGAAAGCGCCGATCGAATTCGGATCGCCGCAATGTGTTAATCATCTCCCGCCCGACCTGCGTCGTTTCGATCAGCCCCGCCGCACGCAGCAGCTTGAGGTGGTTAGACAGCGTGCTTTTGGGAATCGAGTCGCACGGTGCCGCACCGGCGCAGCTCAGCCGCTCGGTAGCGGCGAGGCGAGCGACCATGCCCAGCCGATTGGGATCGGCCAGCGCGTGCAGCGCCAGATCGAGCGGGACGTCCTCCAGCCGGGGATGGGTAAAGCGAGGCATGGACGGAATATAAGGCGATGCTGTCAATTTAATAGTTCGGGAATATTGAACTATCGAAATATCACGCCATCTTTCGTTATGCCAGCCGCGCACGACGCCGTGATCGCGGACCATATCTCGGAGAATATCTATGTCGCTTCAGGGTAGGAATGCGCTCGTCACCGGTGGATCGCGCGGCATCGGATCGGCCATTGCCAAACGACTGGCGGCCGATGGCGCGGCGGTTGCGATCACCTATGCCGGAAACAAGGCCGCGGCGGACGCTACCGTGGCGGCGATCGAGCGCGCGGGCGGCACCGCCTTCGCCTTTCAGGCCGATGCCGCCGATCCCGCATCGCAGCGTGCCGGTGTCGAACAGGCCGCCGCCGCATTGGGCGGGATCGACATCCTGGTCCACAATGCCGGCGTGGCGGAATTCGCCACCGTCGCCGACGATACCGACGCGATGTTCGACCGTCAGTTCGGCGTCAACGTGAAGGGCCTGCATGTCGGCACGCGCGCTGCCCTGCCACATCTTCGCGATGGCGGACGGATCATCCTGATCGGCAGCATTTCGGGTGAAGTCGCGTTCCCCGCGACCGCGGTCTACAGCGCGACCAAAGCGGCGGTGGCCGCGCTGGCGCGCGGCTGGGCAAAGGATCTCGCCTCGCGCAATATCCTCGTCAATACCGTGCAGCCGGGACCGATCGACACCGACATGAATCCCGCTGACGGCGAGTTCGCCCAGCAGATGATGAGTGCCATCCCGCTTGGCCGGTATGGCAGCGTCGAGGACATCGCAGGCGCGGTCGCATTCCTTGCCGGACCGGATGCAGGCTATATCACCGGCACCACGCTCAACGTCGACGGCGGCGCGGCGGCCTGACGAACCGCTACCGGCCCGTCCGATGAACCAGGACGGGCCGTTGGCGCCTGACGCGACCGTCGGAGCGGCTCAATTGCCTTCGGCGTCGACCATCATGACGACCGGCTTTCCACGCGACATCGGGTCCCACCCTGCCGACAGGGCCGCGCGCGTGCAGCGCGAGATCGTCGCATCATCGAGCTGAAGACGCCCGCGCGGCAATCCCTTCAGGAGTCGCTTGGGCGCGGGAAATTCCACCCATGCCTCGCGCTTGGCATCGCGCTGGACCAGCGCGACGGTCATCCCCTTCCACCCTTCGTCATCCGACAGATGCGGCTCGCGCTGCAGTTGCCAGTCATATTTGACCCCGTCCACTTCGATGGTTCCGGCATTGCTTCTGGATTTCGACATATCGGCGGGGTTAGCACGGCAACGCCCGTGTGGCGATCATCAGGGTGAACGCGCTATGGGCGCGGCCGTTGCGGGGCTTCCCCCAACCGGATGCGTATTCGGTTATCATTGTCGCCTTGTGCTGATAGCCTGTCCGCAAGCGTATCGACGGACCGCGTCGTTGCCCCGCATTTTTACAGGCCAAGCTGTCGGATCACGCCCTTGCCCGACAGCGGCGACGTTTCGAGGTTCCGATGTCCGATCGTTTGAAAGTCCTGTTCCAACATGTGCTGCCCAAGCAGGGCCTGACCGTTTTCGCCGGCCGCATCGCCCGGGCACGGGGCGGCGCGATGACGACGCGGCTGATCCGCTGGTTCGTCGGCAGATATGCCGTCGACATGGGCGAGGCCGCCGACAGCGACATCGCCAGCTACCAGAGCTTCAACGACTTCTTCACCCGCCCGCTCAGGGCCGGGGTGCGCCCGATAGCCACCGCCGATTTCGTCTGTCCGGTCGATGGCGCGATCAGCCAGTTCGGGCCGATCGACGACCATCATATGGTGCAGGCAAAGGGACATCGCTTCACCACGACCGAACTGGTCGGCGGCGATATTGCACTGGCCGCGCGCTTTCGTCACGGCAGTTTCGCCAACCTCTATCTGTCGCCCAGCGACTACCACCGTCTGCACATGCCCTGCGACGGCCGGTTGACCCGCATGATCTATGTGCCGGGAAAACTGTTTTCGGTGAACCCGGTCACGGCGCGCGGCGTGCCCAGCCTGTTCGCGCGCAACGAACGGGTGGTCTGCATTTTTGAGTCGGCGGATCATGGCCCGTTCGTCATAGTGCTGGTCGGCGCTACCATCGTCGGGAGCATGGCGACCGTGTGGCACGGCGTCGTCAATCCGCGGCGGACCGGCCGGACCGCCGAATGGCGCTATGCCGATCAGGAGATCGTGTTGAAGAAAGGTGAGGAGATGGGCCGCTTTCTCCTCGGGTCGACGATCGTGATGCTGTTCGGGCAAGGAACCATCGCGTTCAACAAGGACTGGGCACCGGAAGCGAAGGTTCGTCTGGGCGAGGCCATGGGCGATCGCCCGGCCTGACCATTTCGGACCGACCGGAGGCGATGAACGGGAGTGCGACATGAAGCGCATGATACGAATGACCTGCCCGCTGCTGTTCCTCGTCGCGGGGGCGGGAACGGCCGGCGCGCAACTGCCGTCCAACAGCCGGCCGGCGTTCATCGCCGACGAGCGCGTGCTGATCGGCAAATATCATTATGAGGAAACGAGCGACGACTTCAAAATGGACGTTCACCTGAACGCCGATCATACCGCGCTTTACCGGATCACGACGGGCAAGGATCAGGCGGAGTTCATCCGTCTGACGGGGTTCTGGACGCTCGACAATCCACATATCCATATCCACAACAAGCCCGGACCGGTCCGGCTGGTGGCGGCGGGCGCTCCGACACGCGATCCGTCGGTGGGATTGTCGGTCACGGCGATGAACGCGGATGGCAGCCCGGCCGAGGGTCTGGGCGTGACATGGGCCGATGCGAACGGGCTCTACATGCTGTCCGACGGCCGGCACACGACCCGTTCCGGCGAGCCGGCTGGCGCAGCGGTGGTGGAGATCGTGCGAGCATCGGACCGCAAGATATTGCAGACGGTGAACGTCCGGCCCGGCGGGCCGAACAGCTTCCGCTTCACCTATCATCCCAGCGATCAGGAGCCGTTCGACCTTGCCGCCATCGCGCTCGATCCCCGCGCCGATACGATCGAGGTCGAGGTCGGCACCGCGCAGGCAAAGCTGAAGCGCGTATCGAAATAACCGCTTCAGTTCAGTGCCTGATACACCAGCGCCCGAAGCTTGGCATGATCGTCGATGTCGCCCGCCGGCAGAAGCTGGGTCATGTAGACGACGGTCAGCCGCTCGTGCGGATCGACCCAATAGGTGCTGTGATAGGCCCCGCCCCAGCCATAGTCGCCGACCGACCCCGGCTGGCCCGCCTTGCCCAGATCGGTGCGGATGCTGAAGCCCAGCCCGAACCCCATGCCCGGCTGATAGGGAATGTCGCCGAGCTGATCGGCGACCATCAGTTCGACGGTCTTGCGCCCGAGATACCGCCGCCCGTCCAGTTCGCCGCCGCGCCTAAGCATTTCGAGGAACCGGGCATAGTCCGGCGCGGTCGACACCAGCCCTGCCCCGCCCGAGAACGCCACGCGCGGCCCGCGCAGATAATGCCCCTGCCCGACATGCCCGCCGCCCTGCCATGCGCCGGGGTCGGGGACGCGCCGCACGCCGTTCGGATCGGCGGCATAGACCGTGGTCAGCCGGTTCGCCTTGGCCGGCGGGACATAGAAGCCGGTGTCCTTCATCCCCAACGGATCGATCAGCCGTTCGCGCAGGAACTGCTCCAGCGTCTGCCCGCTCAGCTTTTCGACCAGTACGCCCAGAATGTCGGTATTGTAGCCATAGACGAACTTCTCGCCCGGCTGCTCGGCCATCGGCAGCGCCGCCATGCGCGCGACGACCGTTGCCACCGGTTCGTCGCGATCGGCGAAATACCAGCCGAAGATGCCCGCGTCGCGCCACGCCTTTTCCGCCGGCCCCGCGCCATAGGATATACCGGCGGTGTGCGTCAGCAGATCGCGGATGGTGATCGGGCGCTTGGCCGGCACCACGTCGTAGCCGCCACCGGCTTTCGCGACCGCGACGGTGGTTGCCTTCCATTCGGGCAGATATTTGCCGACCGGATCGGACAGGACCAGCTTGCCCTCCTCCATCAGCATCATCACCGCGACGCTGGTCAGCGCTTTCGTCTGCGATGCGATGCGGAACAGCGAATCGGTGCGCATCGCATCGCGTGCCTCCTTGTCGCGCCAGCCGACCGCCTTGCTATGAATGGTGCGCCCGTCGCGCTGGATCTGCACCACCGCTCCGGCGATCCGCCCCTGATCGACATAGGCCTGCAAGACCCGGTCGAGCCGGGCCAGCCGTTCGGCCGATACCGCGGCGGCGGGCTGAACGACCGCACGCGGCCGCTGCGCCTGTGCGGGCGCGAGCGACGTCGCCGCGAGCACCACGCCCGTTGTGATCCGGCCCAAGATATATCGCATCGACTCTCCCCTTTATCCCCGCATCTTGCCCGATCGGCCGCGTGCGGGAAGCCGGAATCGACGCGGTGTCATCCGCAACCGCCACCGCACCCCCCGCCGCAGCCGCCATCACCGCCGCCACATCCGTCCGATCCGGTGCCGTCACCGCCATCGAAGTTCCACTGGAAGCGGCGGCGGAAGCTTCGGGTTCGCAAGGCAACGCCCGCGATGAACGCGCCGATCGCGACGACGGCGAGCAGGACGGCAGCAAACGCGGCCATGCCCTGCGCGATCAGGAAGACCAGCCCGACCGCAACGATGCCCAGCCCTGTCGTCGCCTCGACCCCCAGCAGGATCGTTACGGCACGATCGACCCGTTCGAACTCGCCCGCAAAACGTTCGGAAGGATCGGGCCAGATGTCGCCGGGCGGTTCGGCCTCGAACGTCGCGCGATACCGGTCGAGGGTCCGGGCATAGCGGTCGCGATAATAGTCGCGCTGGTCGGGGCCACCCGAGGTCGGTTCGTGATGCAGCTCGCGCCCGACGATGTCGCGACACAGGCCGTGCCAATAGTCGCGGGTATAGGCCATGTGCAGGTGCCATGCCTGATCGACCGCATCCGATGGCGTGAGCGTTTCGTCGCTGGTCGCAATCAGCACGAGGAACCGGCGATATTCGGTGGCGACCCGGTCGGCGAAGGTTGCCGTCCATCCATTCTCTGCGGCCAGCCTCCCTTCAAAGCCGAGCGCCGCGTCGTTCCGGCCGATGGCCAGGGTTTCGATCCTCCCGATGAGGACCCTTCGCGCCCGATGCGCGGAGCTGTTCGTTTCCATGTCCCATCATATTAGTGGGATATTGTTACGGCTGTGTGAAACCCGGTCGCGCCGACGAAACCTCCCCGCCGCCCGTTCGTACCTCTTTCCGACCCACCGCGCCCGCCAAGGAGGATCGTTTGACCGGAATAGAGCTTCTCATGCCCGCACCGATGCCGGCGAACGTCATGGACGCGCTCGATCGCCACTTCACGCTCCACCGCCTGTGGGAACAGGGCGATCCCGACGCCTTTCTCGCCGAACGCGGACCGCAGATCGCCGGCATGGCGGTCAGCACGCTGTCGGGCATGATCGACGCGGCGTGGCTCGACCGGTTGCCCGCGCTAAAGATCGTCTCCAGTTTCGGTGTCGGCTATGACAATGTCGATGCGGCGGCGGCGGCAGCGCGCGGGGTCGTCGTCACAAATACGCCGGGCGTGCTGGATGAAGAAGTCGCCGACCTTGCCATCGGCCTGCTGCTCGCCACGCTACGACGGATTCCGCAGGCCGATCGCTATCTGCGCGCCGGGCGCTGGGGCGATGCGCCGTTTCCGCTGTCGCCGACGCTGCGTGGCCGACGGGTCGGCATCATCGGGCTGGGGGCGATCGGCAAGGCGATCGCGCGGCGACTCGATGCGTTCGCGGTATCGGTCGCCTATCATGGCCGCTCGCAGCAGGCGGGGGTCGCCTATCCCTATTATGACAGCCCGGTCGCGCTGGCGACGGCGTGCGACGTGCTGATTGCGATCGTCCCCGGCGGGGCGGAGACGCGCCATATGATCGACGGCGCGGTGCTGGCGGCGCTGGGGCCGGACGGTGTGCTTATCAACGTCGCGCGCGGGAGCGTGGTCGACGAGGCGGCGCTGATCGCCGCGCTCGACGCCGGAACGATCGGCGGGGCGGGGCTGGACGTGTTCGCGGACGAGCCGAACGTGCCCGACGCCCTGCTCGCGTTCGACAATGTCGTGCTGCTGCCGCATGTCGGCTCGGCGTCGCAGGCGACGCGCGCAGCGATGGGGCAGTTGGTGGTCGACAATCTGATCGCGTGGTTCGACGGCAAACCGGCGTTGACCCCGGTGCCCGAAACGGCGGACCTGAACCGGGGGCAGTAGGCCGGAGCGCTCAGCGCGCGCCGACCTGTCGCGGCGGCGCGCGATCCTCCTGCGCGACAACTGCATCGGGCAGCAGCGCGGGCCGTCCATAGCGGAGCCCCTGCGCCAGATCGCAGCCGAGGTCGCGCAGCACCAGCGCCTGCGCCCGGGTTTCGACCCCCTCCGCCACGACGGTCTTGCGCAGTCCCCTGCCCAGCCCGACGATGGCGCGCACGATCTCCAGCGTGCCCCCGCCATCGCTGTCGAGTCCGGCGACGAACGACCGGTCGAGCTTGATCCGGTCGATCGGCAGGCGGCGCAGATGGGCGAGCGACGCCGCGCCCGTTCCGAAGCCGTCCAGCGTGATGCAGACGCCGGCGGCATGAAGCCGCTGCAATGTCGCCGCGATGACGTCGGCGGCGCGGTCGAGCAGAACGCTTTCGGTAATCTCGATACACAGCCGGGCGGGCGGCACGCCGTAGCGGGCAAGACGATCGAGCACGGCCTCCGCCGAGCGTGACCCGGCCAGTTGCGCGGCGGTGAAGGTCAGCGCGACCTGACCGATGCGGTCGCCATCGGCCTGCAACCGGCGCAACGCGAGGTCGAGGACATGCTCCTGCACCCGCAGCCCGATCCGTTCGGCGACCAGTACGTCGGCAAAGCGATCGGGCGGCAACAGGCCATGGCGCGGATGGTCCCAGCGCAGCAGCGCGGCATAGCCGCGCACCGCGCCCGTGCCGATGTCGACGATCGGCTGATAGTGCAGGCAGAATTCGTCGCGCCGCAACGCCGCATCGGCATCGCGAACGAATTCGGTCTGAAGGTCGCGCAGGATGCGTTGCAGCGGATCGTAGCGATAGAGCTGCGCCCGGCCGAGCCGTTTCGCGCTGTAGAGCGCGAGATCGGCGTTCTGGTAGAGCTGATCGACATCGGCGGCGTCGGCGGGGAAATCGGCACGCCCGATGCTGAGCGACAGGCTACGCTCGCGTCCCTGAAAGCGCCACGCGATGCCTTGCAGCGCGTCCAGCCGCGCGGTCAGCAGTTCCGCCTCCGCCGGACCGCCGGGGCAGAGAATGGCGAATTCGTCGCCGCCGATCCGCGAGCAATGCAGGTCGGGCAGCACGGTACGCAGCGCGGCGAGGTGTTCGCCGACCAGCCGGAGCAGCGCATCGCCGCCGCCATGCCCCAGCCGGTCGTTGACGTCCTTCAGGAAATCGACGTCGATCAGATACAGGTCGAACGCGGTCCCCCGGTCGGCAAGCGTTCCCGCCGCGTCGTGGAACGCGGCGCGGTTGCCCAGACCGGTCAGGAAATCGGTCTGCGCGGCATGGCGCAGCGTCCGCGCCTCCGCATGGTCCACCGCGCGCCGCTGCCGCGCGTCGTCCAGCTCGCGCTGGACCCGGCGGAACCGGTCGGCGATCGCGAGCGAGAGCACCAGCGCCTCGAAGGCGAGCGCGGCGAAGGTCGCCATGTCGATCAGGTCGTTCTGCGCGGTAAGGCCGAGGTTGCGGACCAGCCGTGCGACGAACACGAAGATCACCGGCCCCCAGCCGAGCAGGTAGAACCACACCACCCGGCTGCCGCGGCGGACCGCGATGACGCACGACAGGGCGACCGTCACCGCCGTCGCGGCGATCACATAGTTCAGCCAGCGATCGGCCGGCACCGGCGGGAACACATGGTCGAGCGCCGCCATGACCCCCAGCGCCGCCCCCAGCACGGCGAGCGTCCGCCCGGTCCGCATCAACCCGCGCGGCACCATGCCGCGTTCGATCACTGCATAGAAAAACATGTTGCCCGCCGCGACCATCAGCCCGACGAGTACGAAATCGACCCGCACCGCCCATGGCCCGACCAGATCGGGCAGCAGCAGCGCCGACATGTTGGTCCATGTCATGCCATAGGCGAACGACACCGCGACCCACAGCAGATACCAGCGCTGAAAGGCGTGGCGCCGGCCGGTGTTGATGACGACGTTGTAGAGCAATGCCGACAGCATCGTGCCGGCGAAGATGCCCATCAGCAGCAGCCAGCGGGTGTCGGCCCCCGCCTGCGCCGGTGCCGCGACCGCGCCGACCTTGCGCATCAGCGACAGGTCGTCGATCCGGCGAAAGCCGAGGTAGAGCGCGCGCACCTCGCGCCCCGGCGGGGCCATGTCGAAGCGCAGCATGCCGCCCGGCGCCCAGTGCCCGGCCAGCGCATCGGCCCGCCAGGTCGACCGGGATGCCCCGCCCTGCCCGACGCTCAGGATCGCCAGTTCGTCGAAGCGCGTCTGGTCGACGAGCAACTGCCAGCCGGCCGGAAGCGCGCCCAGCCCGCGCGTATCGAGCCGCAGCCACAGCCAGTCCTCGCTGTCGGTCGGGGCCTGCGCGCCGCAGCGATAGGAGGCGGTCATCACCGCGCGGTCGCCCGCGCCGTCCCCCAGCACCGCGCTGCACAGCGGGTGGTGCAGCGCGATCGCCGTGGTCGTCGGGCGTTCGGCCAATGCGCCGAACGCCAGCAGGAGCAGCGCGAGGATCCAGATAATCTTGCGCTTCACGTCCTGTCCGCCGCTGCCGCCTTCCGTTCGACGAGCAGCATATTGGAAAGACGTTAACAGGGGTTCACCACCGAAAGTATGATCGGCAAAATGGGTAGCGTGACCCGTTATTTAACCGGTCGGGCGGGCTTTACGTAACGGTCGAGCCAGTCGGTCATCTGCCACAATGTCTCACCGGTGGATTCCAGCGCGCGATAGCCGTGCGGTTCGTTGGGCAGCACGACATAGCGCACCGTCGCGCCATTACCCTTCAGCGCAGCGTACATCCGTTCCGACTGGATCGGGAAAGTGCCCGAATTATCGTCGGCCGCGCCATGGATCAGCAGGATCGGCTCCTTGATCTTGTTGGCATAGGTGAAGGGCGACATTTCGGTATAGGTCGGCGTCGCTTGCCAATAGGTCCGCTGCTCCGCCTGGAAGCCGAACGGGGTGAGCGTGCGGTTGTACGCGCCCGACCGGGCGATTCCGGCGCGGAACAGGTCGGTGTGCGCCAGCAGGTTGGCGGTCATGAACGCGCCATAGCTGTGCCCGCCGACCGCGATCCGGTCGCGATCGGCGACGCCCAGCTTCACCACCGCCTCGACCGCGGCCTCGGCATCCTCGCGCAACTGTTTGATGTAGGTGTCGTTCGCTTCGGCGGCGCCTTCGCCGATGATCGGCATCGCCGGATCGTCGAGCACGGCATAGCCCTGCGTCAGCAGGAACAGGTGGCTGATGCCGCGCGGACGGGTGAAGCGGTTGCCCTGATCGACCGTCTGCCCGGCGACCTTGGCATCGGTATATTCGGACGGATAGGCCCAGAGCAGCGTCGGCAGCGGCCCGTCGCGCTTCGCGTCATAGCCGGCGGGCAGATACAGCGTGCCGGACAGCGGCAGGCCGTCGGCCCGGTTGTAGGTGATCGTCCGCTGGGTCACGTTCGCGAAGGTCGGAGCAGGATCGGCGAAATCGGTGATCGGCTTCGCACCGCCACCGCGCACGCTGCGGATGACATAGTTGGGGGCAAGCTTCGCGCTTTCACGCCGCGTCAGGATACGGCGGCCACTGTCGTCGAGCAGCGACACGACGCTTTCGTAATAGGGGGCCCTGGCGGTCCACAACCGGGTCTGTTCGCCGCCCGCCACCGGCATCCGCGCGAGGAACGGAAACGCCCCTTCCTTGGTCGCGCCGTCGCCGGTGACGAACACCGCCTTGCGATCGGGGGTGAAGCGCATCACCGGCTTGCCGGCCGCATTCTCCTCGACCATCGGCATGCCGGGATCGCCATATTGATCCTGATAGTTGCGCGTCGCCACCAATCGCACGGTCCCCGGCTGCGACGGGGCGACGGCGTAGCGCCGCTCGGTCCGGGTGCGCCATTCGCGATCGACGATCATCGCGAAGCCGTCGTCGCCCCATAGCGTCCCCGCGTAGCGCTTGACCGTCTTGGCGAGTTCGACCGGTGCGGCGTCGAACGGCGCGGCCTGCGTCACCAGCCGGTCGTGGAACGGCACGTTCGCCTTGGGGTCGCCATCGTCGAGCGCTTCGGCCCACAGCAGCGTGGCGGGTGCGTCGCTGCGCCATTCCACCTCGCGCGGCCCCTTCACCACCGCGTCGAAATCGACCGGCAGATCGTCGGCAAGCGGGCGATCGACGATCACCCGGCCCCCTGCCCCGCCGGCCATCGGCTGGACTGCCACTTCGGTCGGGAAGAAACCGGCCGGGAGCAGATAGCTGTAAGGGCGTTTCAGCCGTTCGGTCAGCAGATAGCGGCCATCGGGCGACACGGCGAAGCTGCGCCACATCCCCTTGGCCGCCAGCGGCTGGAGCGTGCCGCTGGCGATGTCGATCCGGCCGAGCACGCCGGTGAAATAATAATCGAACAGTGCCTCGTCGGCCGCGTTCTTGAGGAGGTCCTCATAGGTGCGCGCCGCCGAAGTGCGGCCCATGCTCTCCTGCACCACCGGCCCGGTCGGCGTATCGATAGCCGCCGGACGCGCGCCGCGATCGGCCGGCACCAGCCGTGCGACGATCGATGCGCTGTCGGGCGTCCATGCGAACGACGAACCGAACGCCGCGTTCAGCCCGCGCACCAGCCGCCGCGCTGTGCCATCGCGTCCCGCGATCCACAGCGCCAGCCCGTCGCTTTCCTGCACGACGAACGCCAGATACCGGCCATCCGGCGACCAGTCGGGCGAGGTGAACCGCGTTCCCGCCGGCAGCGTCACCCGGGCGGTGCGGCCGCTAGCAATATTCTTGAACGACAGCGCGTTCAGCCACTGGACGCGGACCTCCGCCGGGCCGTTGGTCGACGGATCGATACGATAGCCCGCCAGCCGCAAAATCGGTTTCGCCAGATTGGCGATCGACGGCAGATTCTCCCGCCCGAGGATCGCCAGCGTCGCATGATCCGGGCTGACCGCGACCGACGGCGTCGGGGCTGCGTCGAGGATGCGCGCGATCGCATCGGGCGCGCGGTGATAGGCCGGTGCCGGGTCCGCCGCCCATGCCGCGCCCGATGCAAGCAGCGACAGCAGAAATGCCGTTTTCCGAACCATGAACAACTCCCGATACTGACGATGCGTGCATGGTGTCCGTTAGCGTGGACGGGGGCAAGCCCTTGTTGTTCGCACCTTTACTCCTGTGTCCGAAGCGTGACCGCGCCGCTGGCCAGCCCGTCGGCGCTGGCCGTCACGCGCAGCCGGCCGCGTCCGGCACCGCGCACCAGTGCCACCGCCATGCCGTCGAGCACGGCGCGATCGGGCGAGGCGAACGGCGTATGATCGACCGACGAACCATTATCGGTTGCGACCAGCGTGCCGCTCCCCTCGACCGCGAAGTGCAGGCGGTGTGCGGCGTCGGGCACGGTCGTCCCCTTCGCATCGACCACCCGAGCGCGGACATAGCTCAGATCGTCGAAGGTCGAGCCGACCGAGGGCATATCCGCGACGAGATCGATCCGCGCCGCCGGCCCGGCGGTCCGCAGCCTGTCGGCGACATGGCCCTGCCCGGCATCGCGGCACACCGCGCGAACCTCGCCGGGCGCATAACGTACCCGCCAACGGCGCGGCGACGCATCGGCGTTGGTCGGCAGCGTGCCGAGCGAACGGCCGTTCAGCAGCGCCTCGACCCGGGTGCAGTTGCTGTAGACCTCGATCGTCTCGTCATGCGGGCTCCGGTCGGCCGGGGTCCAGTCGTCGAACAACGCGACCTTGGGCTTCGGTGTCGCGACGGCGATCATCGTCGGCAGCGCCGGCTGGTTGGGGCCGCCCGCGCCATCGGTCGCCGGTCCCGCCGCGCCCGGATCGGCATTGCGCACGACATGGACAACCGGCCGTTCGGACCACCAGCTTTCGCGCTCCATGCCGGCGATCTTCTGTCGGCCGGTCCGGTCGAGCAGCCCGGCCGGGTTCTGGATGTTGGGCCAGCCCGAGCGGTTCGCCTCGCCCAGATAATCCGCGCCGGTCCACAGGAACATGCCTGAAAACGGAGCATAGCCGCGCACCGGCAGCCAGTTGCTGCGGTTGAGCGCATTCTCGGTGCCGACGATGCTGCGTTTCGGGTTCTGCCGGCTGGCGGCGATCAGTTCGTTCTCGCGATAATTCTGCCCGACCACGTCGAGCATGTCGGCAAGGCCGTTGTCATAATCCTTGGTCACGTTCGGCCGGAACAGCGCCATGGTGACGGGGCGGGTCGGATCGGTCGCATGGACGATGTCGAGGATGCTGCGCAGCGCCGCCTTGGCCTGCGCCGGATAGGCGGTATCGTGGATTTCGTTGCCCGCGCTCCACAGCACGATACTCGGATGGTTACGGTCGCGGCGGACCATGTCGAGCGTGTCGCGCTTGTGCCAGTCGCCGAAGAACAGGTGATAGTCCTCGGGCGTCTTGGCGACGTTCCACTGGTCGAACAGCTCGTCCATCACGATCAGGCCCAGCTCGTCGGTCAGGTCGAGAAACTCGGGGGCCGGCACGTTGTGCGCGGTGCGGATGGCGTTCACCCCCTGCGCCTTGAGCGCGCCCAGCCGCTGCCGCCACACCGCCAGCGGCACCGCCGCGCCGACCGCGCCGCCGTCGTGATGCAGCGCCACGCCCTTCAGCTTGAAGTTGCGGCCGTTGAGCCAGAAGCCGGTCGCGGGATCGAACCGCGCCTCGCGGATGCCGAAGCGAACCGTCTCGTCGTCGCGCACCGCGTTGTCGCCGGTCAGCACCTGCACGCTTGCGCGATAGAGCGCGGGATCGCGAATATCCCAGCGGCGTGGATCGGTGAGGGTCAAGTCGCCCTGCACCAGCGCGGTACGCCCGGCAGCGACCGTTACCGGCGCGGTCGTCGTGCGGGCGACTTCGCGACCGTTCGGGTCGCGCAGCACGATCGCCAGCCGGACGGTCGCATCCTGCGCCGTCAGGTTCTCGACGTCGCTGCCGACGGTCATCGCCGCGCGATCGGCGGCAAGCGCGCCGGTCCGCACGAACGCCCCGCCCTGCGGAATATGCACGTCGTCGGTTTCGATCAGCCGGACATGGCGATAGATGCCCGACCCAGTGTACCAGCGCGACGACGGTGCCGCCGACGTATCGGCACGCACCGCGATCATATTGCGGCCATCGGCGCGCAGGTGGCGGGTGATGTCGTAACGCTGGCCGACATAGCCCATCGGGCGATAGCCGACATGATGGCCGTTCACCCACACGCCGCTGCGTTCCATGATCCCGTCGAATTCGACGAAATAGCGTCGCCCCGCCTTTGGCGTCAGCGATAGCGCCCTACGATACCAGGCAACGCCGCTCGGCAGGAAGCCGTTCTCGCCCGCCGCCTTGGCGTTCGCGTCGAACGGACCGGCGATCGCCCAGTCGTGCGGCACCGATACCGTTGCCCAGCGGCTGTCATCGAGTTCGGGCGTTTCCGCGCCGGCCGGATCGGCCTGAACGAAGCGCCAGTCGTTGGCCAATGGCGTCACGGTCCGTGGCGCGCCATGTGCCATCGGCGTGGTCAGCGCCATGGTCGCCGCCGCCGCAAGCAGCCATCCCGATCGGGTCATCCTTGCCTCTCCATACCTCGGTTCGTCCAACCGAATCTATATATGGGATGATGATCCACATTCAGGGACAGTGCAATGCTCGATTCAGCCGTTCGGATCATCGCCGCTGCGATCGATTGCAACGCCAGACGTGCCGGCATAGGTTGCTGGAAACGATGCGGAAAGCATCGGAGCGACGGGAAGGGGATGCACGATGGAACAGGCCGCCGATACTGCGATCCGGTCGATAGCGATCGTCGGCGGCGGCACCGCTGGCTGGATGACGGCGGCAGCGCTCGCCCATGCCATCCCGCGCGGCTGCACGATCACGCTGATCGAATCCGATGCGATCGGCACGGTCGGGGTCGGTGAGGCGACCATTCCGCCGATCCGCGTCTTTAACCAGACGCTCGGCATCGACGAGGCCGAGTTCCTTCGCGAGACGAAGGGCAGTTTCAAGCTGGGCATCGAATTTGTCGACTGGGCGCGGACCGGGCAGCGCTATTTTCATCCGTTCGGGACGTTCGGCAAGCCGTTCGACCTGCTGGCGGTGCATCAGCACTGGCTGGCGGCGCGGGCCGGTGGATCGCGCGTTCCGCTCGACGAACTGTCGATGGCGTGGGGAGCGGCGCGCCACGGCCGGTTCGCGCCGCCGGTCGGCGATCCGCGCAGCGTCGCCTCGACGTTCGACTATGCCTATCATTTCGATGCCGGCCTCTATGCCGCGTTCCTGCGCCGCTATGCCGAGGCGCGGCGAGTCGAGCGGATCGAGGGCGCGGTCGTCGACGTCACGCTGCACGGCGACAACGGCCATGTCGCCAGCGTCGCGCTTGCCGACGGGCGGCAGGTGGCGGCGGACCTGTTCGTCGACTGCTCGGGGTTTCGCGGGTTGCTGATCGAACAGGCACTCGGGACCGGGTATGAGGACTGGACGCACTGGCTGCCGTGCGACCGCGCGGTGGCGGTGCCGTGCGCCACCGGGGGTGAGGGCATGACCCCCTATACCCGGTCGACCGCGCGGGCGGCGGGGTGGCAATGGCGCATCCCGCTCCAGCATCGCACCGGCAACGGCTATGTCTATTGCAGCCGTCACCTGTCGGATGACGAGGCCGCCGCGACGTTGCTGGCCAACCTCGACGGGCCGGCGCTGGGCGACCCGCGCTTCCTGCGTTTCACGACCGGACGTCGCACCAAATTCTGGAACCGCAATGTCGTGGCGGTGGGGCTGGCCAGCGGGTTCATGGAGCCGCTGGAGTCGACCAGCATCCATCTGAT
This sequence comes from Sphingomonas sp. Leaf4, assembly GCF_920939515.1. Taxonomy (NCBI): domain Bacteria; kingdom Pseudomonadati; phylum Pseudomonadota; class Alphaproteobacteria; order Sphingomonadales; family Sphingomonadaceae; genus Sphingomonas; species Sphingomonas sp. Leaf4. Next base: position 310,671 of record NZ_CAKLBB010000005.1, read on the forward strand.
CCAGGCGGCGATCGCCAAGCTGCTCGCGTTCTTTCCGACGCGCGACTTCGATCCGGCGGTCGTCGACGAATATAACCGCGTCGCGATCACCGAATGCGAACGTATCCGCGACTTCCTGATTCTGCATTACAAGCTGACGCAGCGGAGCGATGCGCCGCTGTGGCGCGACTGCGCGGCGATGGCGATCCCCGACACGCTGGCAATGAAGATCGACCATTTCCGCAGCACCGGGCGGCTGATCGCGCGCGACATGGACCTGTTCGGCCCGGCAAGCTGGCTCGCGGTCCACATCGGCCAGGGCAATGATCCGCGCGGGAGCGATCCGTTGCTGGCCTATGCCGCAGGACCGCAGGCCAGCAGCGGCTTCGTCGACCGGCTGGCCGGCGCGATCGATGCGATGGCGCGGTCGATGCCGGGTCATGCCGCCTATCTGCAACGGATCGGCGCGATCCAGCCGTAGCGAACACATAAATGCAATCCTTTGCAATTTGTATTGCAAACGATTGCTGAGGTGCTATTCCAACACTCGACAGCGTCCCCGCCAGTGGGACGAATCAGGAGGGATTGCCATGAAACCCACGCTTCTGCTCGCCTGCACCTCGACGATCGCCTTGCTCGTCGCCGCCCCGGCGCTCGCCCAGACCGATCCTGCCGCGCCCACCGCCCCGGCCGCCGTCGCCGACGCGACCGTGCAGGCCGGCGACATTCCCGACGCCGCCGCGCAGAGCGACGAGATCGTCGTCACCGCCAGCAGCGGCGAACGCTCGCGCTTCCGCAGCTCGATCTCGGTCAGCCAGATCAGCAACGAAGCGATCCAGAATTTCACGCCGCGTTCCGAAGCCGAAGTGCTGCGCAACATCCCCGGCCTCCAGCCCTCCGACACCGCCGGTCCGGGCGGCAACGCCAACATCGGCGTGCGCGGCATCCCGGTGTCGACCGGCGGTTCGGAATATGTCGCGCTTCAGGAAGACGGCCTGCCCACCGTTCTGTTCGGCGACATGAACTTCGGCAACAACGATTACTGGCTGCGCTTCGACCAGAACGTGCAGCGGGTGGAAGCGGTGCGCGGCGGGTCGGCATCGACCTTTTCCAGCCAGGCGCCCGGCGCGGTCATCAACTATCTGAGCAAGACCGGCGACAAGGCCGGCGGACAGATCGCCTATTCGAACGGCGTCGGCTTCCGCGAACACCGCGTCGATTTCGATTACGGCGCGCCGATCGACGATACGCTGCGCTTCCATGTCGGTGGCTATGCCCGCAACGGCGGCGGCCTGACCAACGAGCGATTCAACATCCTGCGCGGCTACCAGATCAAGGCCAACGTCACCAAGGACCTGCCCGACGGGCGCGGTTTCGTGCGGCTGTATTTCAAGCGGCTCGACGAACAGGCACCGACCAACACCACGACCCCGTCGATCGCCACGCTCGACGGCAACAAGGTGACGGACTTCAAGCCGCTGCCAACCTTCGACGGGCGCGACGGATCGTCCTATTCGATCTACAACCGCAGTTTCCAGTATCTGGATTACGACGGCCGCGGCATCCGCAACGCCGAGGTGGAAGGCATTCATCCGCGCGTCACCGGGCTCGGCGCGCAGTTCCATTATGAGGTCAACGACTGGCTGACGCTCGACAACGTCGCGCGCTACCAGTGGATCAGCGGCAACTTCACCACCCAGTTCATCAATGTCGCGTCGCGTACCGGTGCCGGCGGGGTAATCGGATCGACCGTCAACGGACAGGTCGTCGGTTCGCTGCGCTATGCCGCCGGGCCGAACCAGGGGCAGGTCTATACCGGCGCCTATGTGAACAACAATCCGAACATCAACACGTTGATGAAGAACATGAACAACTTCGCCAACAATCTGGCGTTGAACGGCAAGTTCGACGTCGGCGGCGGCAAGGCGACGGTGTCGACCGGCGTGTTCGTGATGAAGCAGAACATCGAGCAGGACTGGCACGTCAACCGCAACTTCGCCGAGCTGAACGGCGAGAATGCGGCACCGCTCGACCTGTTCTCGACCACCGGCACGCAGCTTACCGCCGCCGGACAGGCCGGGTTCAACGATAACTGGGGAAGCTGCTGCGCCCGTCGCGTCGATCTCAGCTACACCGACGTCGCCCCGTTCCTGCAGGTCGGCTACGAGACCGGCGGGCTGAACCTCGACGCCAGCGTCCGCTACGATACTGTCAGCGGTAACGGCACCGCGCAGGGCGGCGTCGCCGGGCCGACGACGCGGGTGTCGGACGCGCTGGGATCGGCGCTGATCCCGTCGCTAGTGCTCAGCCGGACGATCGAGAAGATCGACTATAGCGACAGCTATGTGAGTTGGTCGCTGGGCGCGCTCTATGCCTTCAGCGGCAATACCAGCGTGTTCGGTCGCGTCAGCCGGGGCGGCCGCTTCAACGCCGATCGCCGGGTGCTGTCGGGCAACTTCAATGCCGATGGCTCGCTCAACGCGCAGGGGCAGTCGACCTCGGTCAACTTCCTCAACCAACAGGAAATCGGCCTGAAGCAGCGCGGGCAGGTGTTCGGCGGGTCCTATTCGGTCGAAGTCACCGGTTTCCGCTCGACGCTGACCGAGAACAATTATGACTTCACCCGGATCAACAATCCGGCACCGAACAACGACCCGAACATCTCGAATGGCTATCGCTCGTTCGGCGTGGAATTCTCCAGCCGGCTCAACAGCGGCGGGTTCCACCTGTCGGTCGATGCGACCTATTCCAACTCGAAGATCGTCAGCAGCGTGACCCCGGCGCTCGTCGGCAACCGCCCCGGCGGACTCCCTGAGTTCCTCTATGTAGTGTCGCCGTCCTATGACGCGGGGATCGTCGCCTTCGGCGTCAGCGTGAACGGGCAGACCGCCACGCCGTCGGACGATTTCAACCTCTACACGATCAAGGGGTCGACCTTCGTCAACGGCTTTGTGACCGTGCGGCCGATCGAGCGGGTCGAACTAGGGCTGAACGTCAACAACCTGTTCGACAAGCTCGGCTTCCGTGGCGGCGGCAGCCTGAACCCGATCCTGTCGTCGACCAGCGCAGTGTTCAACAACACCGCGCTCTATGGCCGGACGGTGACGGCGTCGGTGCGCTACCGCTTCTGACCATTTTCTCCCCAGCCTGACCATGGGCGGCAGGACTTCGGTCCCGCCGCCCTTTTTTTGTTCATTGTTTGCCGGGAGGCAGGCCACGCACAACAAAACGCCCGACCGGGGCAGTCCCGGCCGGGCGTCGGCACTTCACATGATATATTTGGTCAGGCGGTGACGATCCGGGCGGTCGTACCGTCGAGGTCGAGGCGGAAGAACGGCGCGGCCGTTCCGCCGAAATGCGCGCGGCGGGTAGCGGCGTCGGTCGGCTCCGCACCGGCGAGGCCCCAGCTATCGACGAAACTGATGACGTCCAGCTCGCCCGTCACCCACCAGCAATAGGCCTGATACGGTTCGGCGGCCGGATTGGCGGCGACCAGCCCCGATCCGTTGAGCGGCGACCACGGCCCGGTCATGGCGTCGGCGACCATTCCGTACAGCCCGGTCGGCGCGCCGGTGCCGGGGGCGAACCGCTTCCCCTGCGTCGACCAGAACAGATAATAACGACCGTCGCGAAGCACGATATGCGGCCGTTCGAGTTCGCTGTTGACGCCGATCGCCTCGACCAGCGGGGGGCTGAGCTGCCATGGTGTATCGGGCGACGCGCGTTCGGCGACGCCGATGATGCCGTCATGCACATCGTCGACCCAGCCGGCCGATCCGACGAACAACAGATACTCGATGCCGCTCGCGGGATCGCGGAAATAGCCGGGATCGCGGAATCCCTTGATTCGGCCGTCGACCGCATCGCCCTGATCGGCGCGCAGATAGGTGACGCCGTCCGCCGCGACCGATTCGACCGATGGCGACCAGTCGCCGACGCGGCCTTCGGCGAACCGCCCGACCGTTTCGAACAGGCGCTGTTCGAAGGTACGTGCCTGCCCCCGCCGGCCAGAAGCGGTGAAATACATCGTCAACGTCTCACCGTCGTCGGCGAGTACCGCTGACCCGGACCATTCGCGGCTGCCCGGCGCGAAGCCGTCGGGAAAGGCATCACCATGATCGCGCCAGCCATCCGCGCCATGGCTGGTTAGGCGGATGCGCGCGGCATCGTGGCGATCGTCGGGATCGGCGAAGCGCGGCGTGGCGAGGAAGAACCACCAGCTCCGCCCGTCGACGATCGTGGTACGCCCGGCGGCATCGGCGATCTGCCACATGTCCCACAGGTCGTGACCGGGCAGGATCGCGGAAACGTCCGCTTGCGTGAACACCGGCAGCGCGGCGGCGGGTTGATCCGCCGCCAGCCGCGCGGCCTCGTTCGACCAGTGGGTCGGGGTGGTCCGGGTCATGGCCGGGGAGCGGGCAGTCGTCGTCATAGCGTCTCCAGCGCGAAGAGCGCGACGCTCTCCGCCTTCATTGCGGGCATCGGCAGGCCGGCCTGCGCCAGCCAGTCGCCATCGAACGCCACGCCCTCCCCCCGCATCGCGGCGAACAGCGGGGCGTCGGGGGGCGGATGGCCGTCCTCGCTCGCCAGATCGATCAGGCGGACGCGCACCGCGCCCGCTCCATTCAGCGGCGGCAGCGGGATCGCCGGCGGACGGCGGATGGTGGTCGGATCGGTCCGGGTGACGCTGAGCAGCCAGTCGCCCGGTTCGCCGTGCAACTGCCACACCAGCCCGTCCGCACCCTCGCCCAGCCACAGCCGGCCATGGTGGAGCCGGCCGCGCAGCGCCTTGTAGCGCGCGATCGCCGTTGCCAGGATTTCTGCCTCGCGATCGCGGATCGTCGCGGGGTCGAGTTCGACGCCGAGATGCCCCGGCAGCGCCACGGCGGCGCGGAACGCCATCCCCTGGCGGCGGCCGGTCGAATGCGCCAGGCTGGCGCCGACATGCGCGCCCATCATCTCGGGCGGCAGGAAATGGAGGAAGCCGCGCTGCATCCTGACCCGGCTGACCGCATCGATACAGTCGCTGGTCCAGAACCGGTGGCTGCGCGTGGCGATGCCAGCGTCGATCCGCCCGCCACCACCGGCGCACGCCTCGATCTCGACCGCCGGGTGCGCCACGCGCAACCGGTCGAACAGCGCATAGGCACCCAGCACCTGCGCATGATAGCCCGCGCGTCCGTCGGCCCCGCCGGCGGGGGCCAGATCGCGGTTGTGATCCCATTTGAGATAGGCGATCGGCAGGTCGCGCAGCAGCCGGTCGATCGCATCGAACAGATAGTCACGCACTGCCGGGCGCCCGAGATCGAGCACCCACTGGTTGCGCGACGTAAGCCTGGGCACGCCGGCCACCTGCAACGCCCAGTCGGGATGGGCGCGGGCGAGGTCGCTGTCGGGGTTGACCATTTCCGGTTCGACCCACAGCCCGAATTCCATGCCCAGCGCGACGACATGGTCCGCCAGCGGTTTCAGCCCGCGCGGATATTTGACCGGATCGGTGGTCCAGTCGCCGAGCGCGGCGGTATCGTCGTCGCGCCCTGTGAACCAGCCGTCGTCGAGCACGAACCGTTCGACGCCGAGCGCGGCCGACCGGTCGGCCAGCGCCATCAACGCCGCTTCGTCGTGATCGAAGTAGAAGCCTTCCCAACTGTTGACATGCACCGGGCGCGGCGGCGCGCCGGCGGCGGGCCATGGCGCGCGGGCGCGGACCGCCGCGTGAAAGCCGTGGATCGCGCCGTTGATGCCATCGGCGGAACATACCGCCAGCATTTCCGGGCTGTCATGGCGCTCGCCCGGGGCCAGCCGCACTTCGCCCGGCGCCAGCGCCTCGCCCATCTGCAACACCCAGACGCCGTCGTCGTCGCGCTCGATCGCCAGCCGGTGGTTGCCCGACCACGCCAGTTGCGCGCCATGCACCCGCCCGGCATGCCACCCCGCCGCCGGTCCGGTCACGAACAGCCCCGGCGGCCCGGCATGGCCGGTCAGCCCGCGCCGGTTTTCGCGTACCCAGCCATGCGCCGGCATCGCTTCTGCATGGGGCACGAATTCGGCATTGTGCCGCCCGGTGAAGCTATGGATCGCCGCGCAGTCGGCGGGCAGCGGCAGCGTCCCCGCCGCCAGCCATGCGATGTCGAGCAGGTCGTCGCCGTCGTTCACCACCGATGCCGACAGGACGAGCGCGCCGTCGGTCCGGGCGATCCGCTGGACGATAGTGATCCGCGCTATGCGATCGACCAGCGTCACGGTGATCGCATCGTCATCCGCCTCGACCGACTGCGTTTCGAACCAGTGGGCGAACGATCGTCCCGCGCGGTGAGCGTCGAGCGCGGCGGGGCCGAACCACCCGGTTCCGCGCGCCGGCACCACCGGCAACGGCTGATCCACGTCGAGCGAGAAGGAGGCCGGCGGGCGGACGTCGGCGATCGGCGGCAGTCGGTCGGTCCCGACGCGCGGCCCCCACCAGCGCCACACCGGCGGCAACACGCCGCGCTGTTCGATCACGACGCAGGCGTCGCCGGCATGGAGCGCGGCGATCATGCGGTCGCTCCGACCGGCAGCCCGGCGGCGTTGCGCTCGCGCACGCTCCACACCGCGGCGGCGGCGGCGAACATCAGCACGCCGCACAATGTCAGCACGTTGCGTGGATCACCGCCCAGCAACCGGTCATAGAACAGCCACATCGTGCCCGAGAAGATCAGCATCGGGATAACGATCATCATGTTGAAGATGCCCATGTAGACCCCGGTCCGCTCCGGCGGGATCGATCCGGCGAGGATGACATAGGGGTTGCCCATGATGCTGGCCCAGCCGATGCCGATGCCGATCGCGGGCAGAAACAGCATCCATTTGTCGGTGATATGCGGCAACCACAGCATCCCCGCCCCCGCCAGCATTAGGCACAGCGCATGGAGCGAGGCCGCCCCCATCCGCCTAGCGAGCGGCACCATCGCGAAGGCGGCGAGGAAGGCGATGCCGTTGTAGAACGCCGCCATCTCGCCGTTGGTCAGCACCGCCGAATGAAAGCCCGACGAGGTGGCGACCGACGTGCCGTAGACCGACCGGCCGATCGAATACATGACATAGCCCCAATAGGCCGCCATCGCATACCATTGGAACAGGCTCATCAGCGCCAGTTTGCGCATCGCCTGCGGCATGTCGCGGATCGCCGATCCGATCTCCGCCAGCATCGCGCCGAACCCTTTCGGCTCGGCGGCGATCCGCGCGCGCTCTTGCGGAGCCAGCGGCAGTTCGGGCACGCGCCAGATCGACCACAGGATCGTCGAGAAGCTGAGGATCGCGCCGAGCATGAAGGTGATCCGCGCGGTATAGGGGATGTTGTGGGCGTCCACCCAGTCCTGGTTCATCCCCGCCCACACCAGCAGCGACGGGGTGAGGAACGCCAGCATCTGGGCCAAGCCGGTGAAGGCGCTCTGCGACAGGAAGCCGATCTGGTGCTGGTCTTCGTTCAGCCGGTCCGATACATAGGCGCGGTACGGCTCCATCGTGATGTTGTTGCCGGCATCGAGGATCCACAGCAGCGACACCGCCATCAGCAGCGACGAGCTGAGCGGCATGAAGAACAGCCCCAGCGCGCACAGCACCGCGCCGGCGATGAAATAGGGGGTGCGCCGTCCGAAGCGGCTGTCGGTCCGGTCGCTCAAGGCACCGATGACCGGCTGGACCAGCAGCCCGGTGATCGGCCCGGCCAGCCCCAGCAACGGCAACGTCGCCTCCGATGCGCCGAGATAGCTGTAGATCGGCGCCATATTCCCCTGCTGCAACCCGAACGAGAATTGCAGCCCGAGGAACCCGAGGTTCATCTCGAGGATACGGGGCAGGGACAGGCGGGGCTTGGTGGCGGGCAGACGCATCGGACATCCTCACAGTCGCGGACAAGCCCGTCTGGCGCGAGCTTGTGGATATGATACGCAGCCGCCGGGATCATTGCAACAATCGATTGCAGGATAGTCGACGTTGCCTTGGATACCCGACGCATGCCATTCGTGTCGCAAGCGGACCACAAGGTCCGCAACGGGAGAAGATGATGAAACGGTTGGCATTCATCCTGCTGGCGGCATCGGCTCCGGCCATGGGCGGTCCCGTCCAGACCTCGCCGTCGCTGGGCGCGGACAATTACCGGGTGGACGTGCCGATGGCGGCCCCCGCCGGCACCCCGCGCTTCGCCGACGAGTTCGATGCGCCTGCGATCGACACCACCCGCTGGCGCTACGACACGGCGCGCAACAAGGCCGGGTGGTACAACAACGAACGGCAATATTACGCCGCCGACCGACCAGAGAACGCCCGGATCGAGCGCGGCACGCTGGTGATCGAGGCGCGGGCCGAACGGCTGCGTGACCGGGCCGACTGGGGCGGACAGGCGTATAGCTCGGCGAAGCTCGTGACCCGCCAGCCGCTGGGCTACGGCTTCTATGAAATCCGCGCGCAACTGCCGTGCGGGCGCGGCATCTGGCCGGCGATCTGGTTGTTGCCGCCCGACGGCAAATGGCCCGACGCGGGCGAGATCGACGTCATGGAAATGGTCGGCTCGAATCCCGGCGTGGTGCTTGGCACCGTTCATAGCGGTGCGTTCAACCATGTGAAGGGGACGCAGCGCGGCGCCGAAACCACCCTGCCCCGCGCCTGCGATTCGATGCACCGCTATCAGCTCGAATGGACCCCCGACACGATCACCATCGGCATCGACGGGGGGGGCTATATGCGGGTCCGCAACGACCGGCCGGGCGGGCAAGCGGCATGGCCGTTCACCCGGCCCTACGACCTGATCCTCAATGTCGCGGTCGGCGGCGACTGGGCCGGCGCGCGCGGAATCGACGACACCGCCTTTCCACAGGCGATGCGGGTCGATTACGTCCGCTACTGGGCACGCTGACTCAACGCCCCAGCAGGCTACCGATCAGCCCGATATTGGTCCGCCCCAGTTCGACCACCGCATCGCCGCGTCCGCTCAGGATCGCCTTGGCGGCATAAAGGGTGAAGCCTGTCATCTGTTCGAGCGTCAGCTTGGGCGGCATCGACAATTCGGTCCGCGCCGTCACCGCGTCGAGCAGGGCGGGGCCGGGATGCGCCAGCACCTCGGCCACGCCTGCCTGTACGTGCGCCGGATCAGTCACGCGCACGCCGTGAATGCCCATCGCCCGCGCGACGGCGGCAAAATCGGGATTGTCGAGCGCGACGCCCGTCTCGATCATGCCCGCCGCCTTCATTTCCAGTTCGACGAAGCCCAGCGTGCCGTTGTTGAAGACGATGATCTTCACCGGCAACCCCGACTGTCGCACCGTCAGCAACTCGCCCATCAGCATCGCGAGGCCGCCGTCGCCCGACAGGCTGACGACCTGCCGGCCGGGCGCGCTCGCCTGCACGCCGATGGCATGGGGCAGCGCATTGGCCATCGATCCGTGGTTCCACGACCCGATCAATCGCCGCCGCCCGTTCATCTTCAGGTAGCGCGCCGCCCAGATCGTCGGCGTGCCGACATCGGCGGTAAAGACCGCATCGTCGCTCGCGAGGTCGCTGACCACCCGCGCCACTTCCTGCGGGTGAAGAATGCCGCTCCCCGGCTTGCCGTGCGCCAGTTCGTCCAGCCCCTTGCGCGCCTTGGCGTAATTCTCGCGCGCATCGGCGAGGAACGCGCCGTCCCGCCCGGTCGTCAGCCGTGGCAGCACCGCATCGATCGTCACCGCGACATCGCCGACGATGCCCAGATCGATCGCGGTCCGCCGCCCCAGATTCTCCGGGCGCAGGTCGATCTGCACGACCTTCGCCTTTTCCGGGTAGAATTGCCGGTAGGGAAAGTCGGTGCCGAGCATCAGCAGCGTGTCGCAACCCATCATCGCGTCATAGCCGCTCGAAAAGCCGATCAGCCCGGTCATGCCGACGTCATAGGGATTGTCGTATTCGACGAACTCCTTGCCGCCCAGCGCATGGACGACCGGCGCCTGCAACCGCTCGGCGATGGCGATCAACTGCGCATGCGCCCCGCGACAACCACGCCCGGCGAGGATCGTCACCTTGCCCGCATCGTTCAGCAACGCCGCCAGCTTCGCCAGTTCGCCCTCGCCCGGCACCACCACCGGCGCGGCCGGCAACAGCGCACCGCCATTGCGCGCCAATACGCCATCGGTCGAGGTCAGCGCCACGTCGCCCGGCATCGCCACCACCGCGACCCCGCGATGCCCCGTCGCCGCGCGGATCGCGGTGTCGAGCGTGCGCGGCATCTGCTCGCCGGTCGTGATCGTCTCGCAAAAGACGCTGCATTCGCGGAACAGTGCCTCGGGCCGGGTTTCCTGGAAATAATTCGATCCTATCTCGCCGCTGGGGATCTGCGCGGCGATCGCCAGCACCGGCACGCGGCTGCGATGCGCGTCGTACAGCCCGTTGATGAGGTGCATATTGCCCGGCCCGCACGATCCCGCGCACACCGCCAGCTTGCCGGTCAACTGTGCCTCGGCGGCGGCAGCGAACGCGCCCGCCTCTTCGTTGCGGACATGGACCCATTCGATCTTGCCCTGCCGGCGCAAGCTGTCGGTCAGGCCGTTCAGGCTGTCGCCGACCACGCCATAGATGCGCTCGACCCCGGCCAGATGCAGGGTTTCGGCAAAGAGATCGGCGACGCTGGTCTTGGGCATGAATGACTCCGGGGAACGAACCGGCCGGTGGTGCCGGTGTGCGCTGAACGCTCAGGCGCCCCAAGGGTTCGGTACGCCGCGCCGGTTTGACGCTGCCGCCGGTTCCTGTTTGATAGGGCACGGTCGTTGCTTCGGTCCGAAACGTGAAGGAGGAACGATGGCGGCGGTCGACATCAGGGGGCTGTCCAAGCGCTTCGGCGACACGACGGTCCTTCACCCCAGCGACCTGACCATCGCCGACGGGGAATTCGTCGTGCTGGTCGGCCCATCGGGGTGCGGCAAGTCGACGCTGTTGCGGATGATCGCCGGCCTCGAAAGCCCGAGCGACGGCCGCATCACCATCGGCGGACGCGACGTCACCCACGCCGCCCCCGCCGATCGCGGCGTGGCGATGGTGTTCCAGTCCTATGCGCTCTACCCGCACCTGAGCGTCGCCGGGAATATCGCCTTTCCGCTCAAGGTCGCCCGCCTGCCCAAAGCGGAGATTGCCCGCCGGGTCGAGGAAGCGGCGGCGATGCTCGACCTTACCGACCTGCTCGACCGCCGCCCCCGCGCCTTGTCGGGCGGGCAGCGCCAGCGCGTCTCGATCGCCCGCGCGATCGTGCGCCGCCCGCAGGTGCTGCTGCTCGACGAGCCGCTGTCCAATCTCGATTCGTCGCTGCGCGCGCGGATGCGGCATGAATTCGCCCGGCTGCACCAGCAACTCGGCGCGACGATGATCTATGTGACGCACGACCAGTTGGAGGCGATGACGCTGGCCGAACGCATCGTGGTGATGAGCGCCGGCCGCATCGAACAAGTGGGGCAGCCGATCGAGGTGTATCACCGCCCCGCCAGCCTCGCGGTCGCCGCCGCGATCGGATCACCGGGGATGAACCTGCTGCCCGTGACCATTATCGCCGCTGGCCCCTCGGGCACGCAGGTACGGCTGCCCGACGGCACGCTGCTGTCGACCGCCGCGCAGGTCCCGCCCTCCGCGATCGGCAGTCAGGCCACCCTTGGCATCCGCCCCGAACATCTGCGCGCGGCGGACGATGGCGCGTTCTGCGGCGCGGTGGAGCTGTTCGAGCGGCTCGGGCCGCTATCGTTCGCGCATCTTGGCCGGCGCGGCGCGACCGATACCATCGTCGCCCAGCTTCCCCCCGACCGCCATGTGACGCTCGGCCAGACCTTGTGCTTCGCCGCCGACCCGGCCGAAACGCACCTGTTCGCGCCCGACGGTCGCGCCTATCCCTTCACCGATCCGCCGAGCAGCCCGGTCAGATAATAGCGTTGGAGCAACAGGAACAGCAGCAATATCGGCATCGTCGTCACCACCGATGCCGCCATCATCAGTTCGCCGTCCGCCGCATGTTCGCGCGCGATTGCCGCCACCGCGACCGGCAGCGTGTAGCGATGCTGGTCCGCCAGCACGATCAGCGGCCACAGGAAATCGTTCCAGCTTCCCAGAAACAGGAACAACGCCAGCGTGACGACCACCGGCGTCAGCAGCGGCAGGACGATGACGCCAAAGATGCGCCGCTCGCTCGCCCCGTCCATCCGCGCGGCGTCGATCAGTTCGTCGGGGATCGACAGTGTCGCCTGCCGCACGAACAGGATGGCGAAGATGCCCGCCAGCCCCGGCAGGATCACCCCGGCATAGCTGTTCACCAGCCCCAGTTGGCGAAAGATCAGGAACAGCGGCAGCATCGCGACCTGCCCCGGCACGATCAGCGACGCGATCAGCAGTTTCAGCAACCGGTCCCGCCCGCGAAACCGCAGCTTGGCGAAGGCATAGCCCGCCGGCACCGTCAGCAGCAGACCGAGCAACGTCGACAGCGCGGCGATGCCGATGCTGTTCCTGAGCGCGGGCAGGATGCGATAATCGAACCACGCATCGTCGATCCGGCGGCGCACCAGCAGTTCGTGATAATTCTCCAGCGACCAGCGCGAGGGCCACAGCGGGATCGGCAGCATCGTCGATTCCCCGCGCGGCATGAACGACACGATCAGCATGTAGAGCAGCGGCGCAACCGTCAGCAGCGTGAGGGCCGCGACCAGCGTGGTCATCAGGGTGGTCCGCAGCGGCTTCGTCACAACCACTCCGCCCGGCGTGCCAGCCGCGTCTGGACGAGCGTTACCGCCAGAATCATCAGGAACAGGATGAAGGCTACCGCGCTCGCCTGCCCCAGATTCCACCATTTGAAGCCTTCGTCGAACATGAAATACAGCACCGTCGTCGTGCTCTGCGCCGGCCCGCCCATCGTCATCACATAGGGTTCGGCGAAGATCTGGAGGAAGCCGGCGACGCTCATCACCGCCGCCAGCATCAGCGTCGGCCCGATCGCCGGCAGCGTCACATGGCGGAACCGGGTCCAGCGCCCCGCCCCGTCGAGCCGCGCCGCCTCCATCAGATCCTGCGGCACCGCCGACAGCGCGGCGGTGAACACGATCATGTTGTAGCCAAAGATCTTCCACGTCACGAAGATCAGGATCGCGGGAATCGACGTCGCCGGATTGCCCAGCCAGTCGACCGGCCCCAGCCCGATGATCGCCAGCCCCTGGTTGATGAGCCCGAAGCGTTCGTTGAACAGGAACCGCCACACCACCGCCGTGGCAACCACGCTGGTGACATAGGGGGCGAACAGCGCCACCCGCCACAGCGGCTTCCACCGGACGGTCGCATCGTTCAGCAGCAGCGCGGCGGCCAGCGACGCGCCGATCGCCATCGGCACGCCCAGCACGGCGAACAATATGGTATTGCCCAGCGCCCGCCAGAACAGCGGGGTGGTGAGCAGTCCGGTGAAATTGTCGAGCCCGACGAACTTCAGGTTCGCCCGATCGATCAGCGCATAGACCGAATAATCGGTCAGCGAGAGCGCCAGCGCCAGCAGCGTCGGCACCACGAACACCAGCAGGATGATCGCCAGCACCGGCAGGGTGAAGCCCCATGCGGTCCGTTCCTGACGGGTCATGCCAGCCGCCCCGCATCCACCAGCGCACGCCGCTTGGCCAGCAACCGGTCGACCCGTTCGTCGAGTGCCACCAGTGTCTCGTCGATCGTCAGCGTGCCGCGCACCACCCGTTCGGCGGCCAACTGGATCTCGGTCTGGATACGCTCCCATTCGATCACCGGCGGGATTGGGGCGGGCTGGCGCATCTGCTCGCGGAACGGCACCAGTACCGATTGGTCGAGCTGGGGCGAGGACCACGCATCGACCCGCGCGGGCAGGTTGCCGATCAGGTCCTGAAACCGCAATTCGCTTTGCACCGATGTCAGGTGGCGCACCAGCGCCCATGCCTCGGCCGGGCGGGTCGTCGTCGTCGCGACGCAGAGGCTGGCGCTGTCGCCCGACACCGGCCCCGGTCCGTGCGGACCGGCGAGGCGTGCGGTGCCCCATCGGTCCGCCGGAATTTCCTTTGCACGTCGCGTCAGGTCGCGCAGCGTCGTCGGCGCACTCGGCCAGATCGCGAAATACCCTTGCGCGAACGCCGCCAGCGGGTCCTGCACCTCGGTCGACAACGCGCGCGGGGCCAGCCCCTCGTCGAACAGCGACTTGTAAAAGGCGAACGCTTCGCGTGCGGCGGGCGAGCGGAAGTTGCCGCGCGTCGACCGGTCACGCAACGGCTCCGCCCGGTTCTGGTGCAGCATCGTCACCAGCGCGCCGGGCCAGTTGAGCAGCATCAGGAAAACATAATCGTCCGGCCGCCGTCGCTTGATCGCGCGGCCCATCGCGCGCCATCCCGTCCAGTCGAGCGGTGGCGTGGCATAGCCCGCGCGGGCAATGAGATCGCGGCGGAAATACTGGACCTGCGGCGCGACCGACCACGGAATCGCGAAGTCGCGTCCATCGACCGCGACCCCCGCGCGTGTTTCGGGAAACAGCGGGGCGACGAGTGCTGGCGACACTACCGGCGCGATTGCGCCGATCAGCGCGAATTCGCGGATCCAGCCATTGAACAGCATGAACACGTCGGGCAGCGCGCCACCGGCGAATGCGGTAAGCAGCTTTTCATGGCTCGCGGTGCTCGGCAACGACTGGACGTCGACCGCGATGCCGGTAGCGGCGGTGAAACGCGGCATCAGCATCGGCGAATAATCGCCTTCGTAACTCATCGCCCACAGCTTGAGCGGTTCGACGGCCGTTGTCCGCGCGCAGCCGCCGATCGCCAGTGCCGGCACCGCCTTCAGGACGCTGCGCCTGCTCGGGCGTTCGAAGTTGGCACGCGCCCTCACTGCGGCACGATGGCGCAATGCCGCGCGCCGCGCCAGTGGCTGGCGGCACTTTCCCCGTCCCCGGCATGTTCAGCGTCCACTCCGTACACATTTGAACCGCAACGACTTTCGACGGTTGATACCGGTCAGTTTTGCGTCGGCCGGGGGAATTTGGCGGGCGCCGTCAGGGGAAAATTCATGTCGGTTTCCGGTCGTCGTCGCCTTTCGTGCGGCGCTGCGCTGTTCGTTCTATTCGCGGCAAGCGCCAATGCGCAGGAACGAGTGCCGGCCCCGACCGCCGAAAATGACGAAAGTGCCGAAATCGTCGTCACCGGATCGCGCATCGTCCGGCCGGACTATGCCGCCCCCAACCCGGTCGTATCGTTCGGCGCGGAGGATCTGCAGCAGTCGGGCAACACCAACGTAACGACCTTCCTCCAGCGCGTGCCGGCGCTCACCAACTCACGCGATTCCACCCGCACCGCCGGCAATTCGCAGGCCGATGGTGCGGTGGGACAGGTCGGGCTGAACCTGCTCGACCTGCGCGGCCTGGGGCCGTCGCGCACGCTGGTGCTGGTCAACGGCCGTCGCCATGTCGCGGGGCAGACCGATACCGCCGCCGTCGATATCAACACCATCCCCACCGACCTGATCCAGCGCGTCGACGTGCTGACCGGTGCCGTCTCGGCGATCTACGGCGCGGACGGCGTATCGGGCGTCGTCAATTTCGTCCTGCGCCGCGATTTCGACGGGGTTGCCGCACGGGGTCAGGTTGGCATTTCCGAACGGGGCGATGCGGGCAACCGTTTCGCCTCGGTCATCGCCGGGCGCAACTTTGCCGATGGTCGCGGCAATTTGACGCTGGCCTATGAATATAACGCCGACGATCCGCTGGCCAACGACGACCGCGATTACCTGTCGCTCGCGCAGCGGCAATATTTCGTGAACAGCGACAGTTACGACCCGAACCGCACAGGCAGTTACAAGGTCGAACCGGTCCGCGACCTGCGCTATCCCTATGGCTCGAACCAGGGGTATATCGTCATCGGCGATCAGATATTCCGGGGGGATGGCGCGCGCTACACGCCGGGCCGCAACCTGGTGAACGACGGCTATTCGGTCGGCGGCGACGATACCCCCGTCGCGGGTTATATCGGCGACATCTTTCCGCGCACCGAGCGTCATGCCGTCAACGCGCTGACCCATTTCGATTTCTCGGATGCGTTCAAGCTCAGCCTCGAGGGCAAGTTCGTCCAGACCGAGGTGACGACCTTCGGCGGCTATGGCGGCAATTATCCCGCCACGATCGCGCTGGACAATCCGTTCATTCCGCTGTCGATCCTGAACGCCGCACGCGCCGCCGGCCTTACCTCCGTCGACGTCAGCCGCAACAACTTCGACATTCCCCGTCGCGGCGAACGCGACCGCCGCCGGACGTGGCGCGGCGTGGTCGACGTGACCGGGGCGATCAGCGATCATGCCAGCTACGACGTGTCCTACACCTACGGCCGGACCGACATTCGCGCGACCAAGCTGAACGACCGGCTGAACGACCGGTTCATCGATGCCCTGGACGCGGTACGTGACCCGGTTTCGGGGGCGATCGTGTGCCGGTCGGCGGCGGCGCGCTCGGCGGGCTGCCTGCCGGTCAACACCTTTGGCGGCAACACCGTCGACGGGCGCTCGTTCGGATATTTCCTGTTCGATCCGGTCAGCAACGCCCGCGTCGAACAGCATGTCGCCAATGCGGCGCTGACCGGCGATTTCGGTCAGGCGTTCACCCTGCCCGGCGGTCCGGTCGCCTTTGCCGTCGGTGGCGAATATCGGCGCGAATCCAGCCGCTTCGATCCCGCGCAGGAACTGATCGACAACCGCTTCTATCAATTTGACGAATATATCATCCCGACCCCGTCGTCGGGCGCGTTCGACGTGTGGGAAGCGTTCGGCGAACTCAACGCACCGCTGCTGAAGGATGTGCCGTTCGCGCACCTCCTGTCGGTCGGCGCGGCAGGTCGTCTGTCGGACTATTCGACGATCGGTTCCACCCGCACCTATCAGTTCAACGGCATCTATGCGCCGATCCGGGCGATCACGGTGCGCGGCTCCTATGGCCGGTCGGTTCGTGCACCCAATATCGGCGAAATCTTCCGCCCGCGCACCGGGACCAGCAACTTCTTCTCCGACCCCTGCTACGTCGCCAACCGCAATCTGGGCACATCGTTCCGGTCGGAAAACTGCCGCGCACTGATCGCCGCCGCAGGGGGCAATTTCGGCAATTTCACCGCCGCCAACAACCCCAACGCCACCATCTTCATCCCCGGCACGCAGGAGGGCAATCCCGACCTGCGACCCGAAACCGCCCGCACTTGGACGGCGGGCGTGGTGCTGCGCCCCGACTTCGTTCCCGGCCTGTCGATCGCGGTCGACTGGTACGACATCGACCTCAGGAACGCGATCAACACCCCCGACGCCAACACCGTCGCCGAACTTTGTGTCGACCAGCCGACCCTCGACAACGCCTATTGCCGCTCGATCACCCGCGCACCGGGCAGCGGCTTCATCAACGGCTTCATCGTCCAGCCGCAGAATGTCGCCGCCTTCCGCACCGCCGGTGCCGAACTGAATATCGCCTATCGCTTCACCACGGCGAGCGCGGGGACGTTCGACCTCCGCTTCGTCGGCGGCTATCTCGACCGGCTGGAACAGATCGCGACGCCGGGGGCCGTGACCGAGAACAACGTCGATCAGCCGTTCCGCCCGCAGTACAACTTCGTGTTCTCGCCAAGCTGGATCGCCGGACCGCTGACGCTGTCGTACAATCTGCGCTGGCAGAACGGCGTCCGCCGTTTCGCGCGGATCGATACCGACACCAACCCGACGCTCGTCGCCCCGCAATATTTCCGGTACAAGGAGTTGTGGCAGCATGACCTTCAGGCGGAAGTGGCGGCGGGCGACGATTTCTCCTTCTACGGCGGCGTCAACAATCTGGCCGACCAGAAGCCCGATATTGGCTTCGAGACGAACGTGCCGATCTCCCCGGTCGGGCGCTTCTTCTACGTCGGCGCCAAGCTGCGCTACGGTCCACGCTGAGCCTATGATCCGTCGCGGAAATCCGGCATGGGGCGTGCATGCTGCATCGCCCCGTTCCGCTGTTCTCGCCGCTTGGGCGCTACGACGTCGTCATCCCGTGCCATAACCGCGCCCATGTCGTCGCCGACGCGGTGGAAAGCGTGCTGGCACAGGATCATGCGCCCAATCACGTCATCGTCGTCGACGACGGGTCGCGCGACGACAGCGCGGGCGTGATTCGCGCGCTGGCCGATGTCCATCCGCAGGTGACTGCCCTCATCCTGCCGCGCAACGTCGGCGCATCGCAGGCGCGCAACACCGGCGCGGCGCTCGCCCGTGCCGACTGGATCGCCTTCCTCGACAGCGACGACATCTGGTTGCCGGGTGCCGCCCGGACGCTGCTCGACCCCAAGGTTGCGCACGATCACGACATCATCGTCGGTCATTTCGCCCGCGTCGAGGGCGATGCCGCACCGCAGGCGCCGGAATGCGGCTGGGACGGCGACTGTATCCGGCGGGGTCTGGCCAGCGGCGGCGTCATCGGGCCAAGCTGGTCGGTGGTCCGCCGGGCGATGGTCGAGACGGTCTGCGGGTTCGACCCGAGCTTCCACAATTGCAACGACTGGGATTTCTACACCCGCGCCGGCGCGGCCGGTGCCCGCTTCGCGCGGATCGATGCCTGTGTCGCGCTGTACCGCACCGTCGCCGGCAGCCGGCTGGTCAACGATACCGCGATCGGTGCGCGCAACGCCGCTCGAGTGCTCGCCCATCCCTATCTGGCGGAGCTGCTGCCGGTCGCTCACTGATCCACTGCGTACCGCACGGAACCCGATCGGGCCGGCGGGAGCTATGCGCGCATGGCAAACGATGATTTCCCCGCCGCACGCGGCCGTGCCGTACCCACCGGACGCTTCGCGCGGCTGAGCGGCTTCGGCCGCCTTGCCGGTGGCGTCGCCGGTGGCATGCTGGCCGAGGGCGCACGGCGACTGGCAAGCGGCGAACGGCCGCAACTGAGCGACCTCGTCCTCACCCCCGCCAATGCGACGCGGGTCGCCGACCGGCTGTCGCACATGCGCGGCGCGGCGATGAAGCTGGGCCAGATGATCTCGATGGATGCCGGCGACGTGCTGCCGCCCGAATTGTCGACGATCCTGTCGCGCCTGCGCAATCAGGGATACCGAATGCCGCCACAGCAGCTCGACCGGGTGCTGCGCGGCGAATGGGGCAACGACTGGCGTCGCCGCTTCCGCCAGTTCGACGCGACCCCGATCGCCGCCGCCTCGATCGGGCAGGTCCACCGCGCCACGCTGCCCGACGGCAGGCTGCTGGCGATCAAGGTGCAGTATCCCGGCGTCCGCGACAGCATCGATGCCGATGTCGACAATGTCGCGACGCTGTTGCGCATCTCCAACCTCCTGCCATCGACGCTCGACCTGAAGCCGCTGCTCGGCGAAGCGAAACGGCAACTGGCCGAGGAAGCGGATTACCGGCGCGAGGGCACGCAGATGCAGGCCTATGCCGCGCGGTTGAACGGAGACGCGCGGTTCGTCGTGCCCGATCTGTACGAACCGCTGACGACCGGAGAGGTGCTGGCGATGTCCTATGTCGAGGGCGAGCCGGTCGAGAGCCTGAGCGATGCGCCGCAGGAGCGCCGCGACGCGGTGACGACCGCGCTGATCGAACTGGTGCTGCGCGAGATCTTCGAATTCGGGGTGATGCAGACCGATCCGAACTTCGCCAATTATCGCTGGCAGCCGGCGACCGGCGCGATTGTGCTGCTCGATTTCGGCGCGGCGCGAACTGTGCCGGCGACGACCGCCGATGCCTATCGTTCGCTGATCGAGGCCGGGCTGGCGCGCGACCGCAACCGCATTCGCGAAACGGCGGTCGCGACCGGGTTTCTGGGAGCAGCGGCGGCCGAGGCGCATCGTCCCGCCGTCGACCGGATGATCGCGGCGATCGACGATGCGATGAACCGCTCCGGCCCGTTCGACTTCGGCGATCGCGCTTTCGCACCGGTCGTGCGCGAGGAAGCAAAGGCGCTGGTTGCCGATCGTGCGACATGGCACGTCCCCGACGTCGAAACGCTGTTCGTCCAGCGCAAGGTCAGCGGCACCGCGCTGCTTGCCGCCCGACTGAAGGCGCGGGTCGACGTCCGCGGCCTCGCCAGCCGGGCGATCGGGGCTTCCCCCGCGCTTGCCGAAGGATCGTGATGCCCCGTTTCCTGATCGCCGAGAGCGAAACGCGGGAAGAACGCGATGCCCGCCGCGACCATGCCGGCAAGAGTTCGGGCGAAAGCTATGCCGCGACCTTGCGGCAACTGGCACCGCATGCCGACATCACGATCGTCGCGCCCGCCGATGCCGATGCCGAACCGATCGGGATCGACGCGCTGGAGCGTTTCGATGCGGTGTTCCTGACCGGATCGCCGTTGCACGTCTATGACCCGACCCCGGAGGTCGAACGGCAGATCGCGTTCATGCGCGCGGTCTTCGCCTCGGGCACGCCGGCGTTCGGATCATGCGCCGGGCTACAGGTCGCGGTGGCGGCAGCGGGGGGCACGGTCCGCAAGATGCCGGAACGGATGGAGGCCGGCATCGCGCGCAGGATCGCCGCGACCGCCGATGGCCGCGATCATCCGCTGCTCGACGGGCGGCCCTGCTGCTGGGACGCGCCGGCGATCCATGGCGACGAGGTCGAAACCCTGCCCGATGGCGCGATGCTGCTGGCCGGCAATGCCGCGACGCGGGTGCAGGCAGCGGAAATCCGCCATGATCGCGGCGTGTTCTGGGGCGTGCAATATCACCCCGAACTGGCCCCCGGCGAGATCGCCGTCGCGCTGGAGCGGCAGGCCGACCAGTTGGTTGACGCCGGGCTGGCGGACGACACCGCTGCGGTGCGTGATCGCGCCGAGCAGTTGACCGCGCTGCATCGCACGCCGGAGCGACTGGCACCGCGATGGATGCTGGGCGTCGACGATCAGTTCGCCGACGAGCACCTCCGCCGGACCGAGTTGCGCAACTTCCTGACCCATGCGCCGAGACTGAAGGCCGAGGCGAGTCCGCGTTTGCCGATCGCGGTCGCAGCGGACTGATCGGCACAGCGGCTTCAGTCCGGGGCAGATGGCGAACGGAGAATCGGTTTACCAGCGTCGACCAGTCGCCCCATCGCAGGCTGCCTTGCACTGCGCAATGCTGCCAAGGTCCGCATCCGCCGCGCTGCGGACATTCGCGCCAACGCGCGACGTTCGCCGGAGGACAGGACGAAGCGCCGCCAACCGCGCGCGATCATGCAGGCGTCGGTCGATGACCGGACCGGTTCGATCGCGCGTGGCAACGCTTCCGGCACAGCGGGCGTCAACTGCCTCCCGTCGATCGTCGCCGCCGGGCCGGTGGCGATCACCCGACACATTGCCGTCTCGCGATCGAGCAAGGCGGCGGACGCACCCGGCCGGTTGAGAAACGTCGGCGGAACCGCTTCCGGTCCCGCCAACATCAGCAGCAACGCGATCAGAAGCGCACCTTCACGCCGGCACGGTACGACTGGTTGCGCACATCGTCGCGCCCGACCGAGGCATCGGCCGCGATCGAGAATTCGACACGCTCACTGCCATAGGCAAGCCCCGCGCCGATCTCACCCCAGTTCTGGTCCTGCCCCGCCACCGCGAACGGTGCGCGCACCCCGGTGCCGCCGACGAAGCCGGCGTCGAACACGCCCGGCCGGTCGTGAAAGTCATGGACGAAATATGCCGAACCGAATGGCCGCAGCCCGTTCGCCTGTCCGTCGAACGACAGTCCGGCGCGACCCTGCACGCTGGTGAAGCGGTCCTCGGCGATCAGCAATGCCGGCCCGGTGCCACGCTCGGCGATCGGCGTGAAGTCGATCCGGCTCGCGCGGATCGCGACGCGCGGCCCGATGCGCAGCGCCTCGCTACCGAGGCTATAGCTCGCGCCGACCTCGCTCGACAGCGCCAGCGCATTGTCGCGCCCGCGCAGGTCGACCGCCGTGCCGACCAGCGTGCCGGCACGCCGCGTCTGCGACTGGAACACGCCCGCGCCGAACTGCGCGTCGAGCGCCGGCCCGGTGACGGTCCCGATCTTGCCGTACAGCGTGCCGAGGATCAGTTCGCCGTTCGCGACCTGACCGAAGCGGCGCTCGCCGTCGATGTCCGAATAGGACAGGCCGAAGCCGAGCATCGCGGTGTCGGTCACCGCCGCTTCCACGCCGCCGGCGATATAGAAGCCGTCGAACGGATCGCGCGTGTCGCTGCCGAAGGTGCCGGGCATCGACGCACCCGATCCCTTGAGATAGCCGCCCGCCAGATAGGCGGAAACGGTATCGGGCAACACGTTTTCGCGGACGTTGGTGATCGGCGTATCGCCGACGCTCATCGCCTGCCCCGGCGCGACCACGGCGGTCGCGGCGAATTCCAGTGGCTTGCCGATCATCGCGACCGATCCGCCGGCGAAGTTGCCCGGCTGCATCGCCGCCGTCCGCTCGCGATAGAAGCGCGCCATATTGTCGAGGCTGACCGTCCCGATCGCCCGGCGCGCGGTTTCGGCGCGCGGGGCGAGCCCTTCGAGCGAGGCGCGGATCGTCGCGACATCCTGCAGGTCGAGCAGGTCATAGGTCCCGCGCAGCGAGGCATAGGCCGCGCGGTTGTTGTCGAGCAGGCGGGCGTAGGACGTCTGCACCGGCGTGGCCGCGACCACGCTGGCATAGGGGCGCGCGGCGACGGTCGCGGCGACCTGCGTCGCCGAATAGCGCAGTTCGGGGAACAGGATCGCGCTGAACGAGGTCGCGGCAGCGAAGGTGCCGGTGACACCGCCATTGGCGCTGAGCACCGTATAGGCATCGCCGAAGCGCGGCAGCCGGTCGAGCGGACGCAGCGTCAGCGTGCCGCCGAGCGATGCGGTGCCGGCGACCAGCCGGTCCGACGTGCCGCTGGCGCCGATGTCGATCAGCAACTGGCTGCCGCTGCCGAATGCCGCCGCCCCGGCGACGGAGAGCGTGCCGATCGCATTCGCGCTGCCGGGCGACACGATGCCACCCGATGCGGCGGTCAGCGTGGCAAGCGTGCCGTTGCCGCCAATGGTGCCGCCACCGGCGGCGGTCAGTGCCGACCGGGTGAGCTGCCCGTTGACGGTCAGCAGGCCCTGTTCGACCCGGGTCGGACCGCTGTAGCTGCTGACCCCGGCGAGGATCAGTTCGCCGCCGCCGCGCTTGGTCAGGCCGCCGATGTCGTTGCCGAAGCCGGCGAGCACTTCCGCCGAATAGCGGTCGCGCGCGTCGGTGATGCCGTTGGTCCAGACATCGACCGTGCCCGACGCGACCGTCACCTCGCGGGTCTGGCGCAGCGCGGTCGGCCCGGCCAGCGCCACGCCCATCTGCGGCGCGCCCCAGCCGGACTTCAGATCGACGCCCGGCGTGTCCAGATCGCGCGAGCTGGACACGAGGATGTCGGCGATCAGCCCGGTATTATATTCGGGAAACGCCTGCATCAGCAGCGCGGCGAAGCCCGACACGTTGGGCGCGGCCATCGACGTGCCGGTCAGCGCGCCATAGCCCGGACCGCCGAAGCGGATGAACTGCTGCAACTCGGCAGTGATAATCGTGTTCGCCTGCGTCAGCACCGATGCCGAGAAATCGCGGCCGATGATGGCGACGTTGCCGGGCACGGTGAGGATGTTGGCGAGCGTGCTGGTATAGCCGTCGGGATCGCCGCCGACGAAGCGCGCGCCATAGGCAAGCGAGATGCCGACCGCCTGTTGCGCGGCGAAGGTCCGCTCGGCCGCCTCGTCGAAGGTCGTGCCGGCGGCAGCGGCGGCGGCGCGACGGTTGAGATAGCCGTTGAGGACGGTCAGCCATGCGTTGGTCGCGGCATTCTGCAACGTGGCCAGCGTGGTCGCGGCATAGATGCCGGGATAGGCGGCACGGGTATATTTCGCCTGAATCGCGGCGGTGTCGACCGTATAGGTCGTGACGCTGGAGATGACCGAGCTGCCCGGGCCGGCGACGCACCACGTTGCGGTCTGGCCGCAGAAGCTGGTGCTCGGCGCTGCGGTACCGTTCGCCTGGTAATTGGCGACCGACAGCCAGTTCGAACGCAGCCGCATGTCGTTGAGCGGCGTCACCGCATCGATGCTGGCATGGACCCCGCCGCCGTTGCCGGCCGAAAAGACGACCAGCACGTCGTTCTTCAGGACCGGATCGTAGAAGCCGTTCAGCGTCTGGCGGAACTGCGCCTGCGCGGTGGCGAGCGACGCGGTATAGGGCAGCGAAGTGCCCGATCCCCAGCTATTGTTGATGATCCGAACCTTCCCCGTATTGGCAAGGTCGACGATGTTGTCGCGCGGGGTCGACACGGTCGTGCCGTCGAGGACCTGATCCTTCCACCACAGGAAATCGCCCGCCGCGAAGTTGATCGTCGCCGACAGGATGTTCGCGCCATAGGCATTGCCGAACATCCGCTGCCCAGCGACACGTGCGCCGGCGGCGGTTCCGGCGACGTGGGTGCCGTGGATTTCCCACGGGCGACGGGGATTGACCTGCCCATCGTTACCATAGCCGGCGGGGGCGACGGTGCGGATACCGCTGATCTTACCGCTGCCGCCGAACAGCGGATGGCCGAAGGCGACGCCCGAATCGTTGATGCCGATCGTCTGACCGTTGCCGTTCAGTCCGAGGACATAGGCATATTCGAGGCCGAGATAGCTCTTGGTATAATCGACCGCGAACTGCGCGTCCTTGCGCCATGAATCTAACGCGGCGGCATAGTCGGTCGTCCGCTGTCCGTTGGCCATGAAATAACCGCCGGTCGGTGCCGGGGGTGCGGGCAGGTTGGTCGATTGCGCGGCGGCCGGCATCGCGACCAGCGCGGTCGATCCCAGCCACGCCGCCCCCAGCAGCATTGCAAGACGATTGCGACGCGAAACAACAGTCATACGATACCCCACCGGTGACGGATCAATCTAAATCCCTGTTAAGGTTATGGAAGGGTTTGGTGGCTGTCCATCAGCCATCGACGGAACCGGATACGAAACCGGCGAGTGCGACATTTACGTTACACCCGATACGATTTTGGTCGGTGGTGACAATCGGTGCAGCGCCTAGTCCGCACGCAATCCCCATCGATCGTAGCGGTAGCGGTGCTCGCCGAGGGTGAAGCTGGCGGTGTCGACGATCGTTACCGGACTGTCGGGCTTCATCCCCTTCGCCATCCAGTCGGGGATCTTGAGCCGTGTGACCGATCCGCCAAACGGTCCGGCAAGACCATCGGGAAGATCGACGATCAGGTCGCGTCCGCCGAGGCGGGTGGCGACCGCGACCTCCACATCGGGGGCGAAGCTCAGCAGGCGATAGTCCCGCGTCAGATCAATCGAGAGCGCCTCGGCTCTTTTGGCTTCTGCATCTTCGCGACCGGCTTCCTCGTTGGCATGGTTCTGCCAGGTGTTTGCTCGCGCGGTCGCGGCCGCTTCGATGGCGTCCGGGTGCAGCGCATGCTCGACCAGCCGGCGGTTGTCGTGCGGAATCGCGATGGTCGGATTCGCTTCGATCAGGGCGAGTGTCGTCTCCAGCACGACGACGTTGCGGTAGACCGGATTGCCGCCGCGCAGCATCGGCGTCAGGTCGCGATCGGCCGGCCGCAGGACCAGGACACGCGCCGCACCAAAGGCGCCGCGATCGTTGCGATCGTGCCGATGGAGACGGCCGATCCGCTGAAGCAGCACGTCCATCGGCGCGAGATCGGTGATGAGATAATCGGCATCGATGTCGAGCGACTGTTCGAGCGTCTGCGTGCCGACCAGTATCCGCCCCTTTGCCGCGCGCTTCTTGCCGAAAGCCCCCTCCACCGCGTGATCGAGCTTGCGGCGATCATTGGGCGCAAACCGGCCGTGATGGACCGTGGCGACATTGTCGACCGTGAAGGCAAGATCGGGTGCCAACGCCGCGACCGCCTGCGCAACCTCTACCGCATCATCGACCTTGTTGCGGATGACCAGCACCGATGCCCCGGCACGGGCGGCGTCGATCGCGGCGGCGGCGATGGCTTCCACATCGTCGATCCAGCCGACCGTCGTGATGCCGACCTGCTTCGTTCGCCCGCCGGTCCGCACCGCGCGCGGAACGCCGTCGCCACCGGTCAGCGCGGGATAGGGGGCCGCTTCGGCCTCGGCCAGCGTCGGCTTGGGGCCGGCCGGGTTCAACAGGTCGGCGCGCGCCGTTCCGCCGAGCGTGGCCGACAGGAGCAGCGCATGACCGCCCGCCGCGCGATGATTGGCCAGCAGTTGCTTGAGCAGGCCGGTCATATAAGCGTCCGACGCATGGACCTCGTCCACGACCAGCAGGCTGCGTGACAGCGCGCTGGCGCGGAAGAGTGCGTGGCGGATCGGGATCGCGCCGAACAACGCCTGATCGATCGTGCCGACCGCCACCCGCGCCGCGAGATACCGGTCGGATCGTTCCGCCGCCCAACGCGCATCCACCTCCGCATCGGGTTCGCCCCTGTCCCAGCGGACGGCGAAATCGGGCAGCGGCTGCCCCTCGGCATCGCCCGAGCGCAGATAGCCGGGCACCGCCAGCACCGCTTCGGGCGCGCCATCGCCCCACACCCGCTGCAACATCCGGTCGACCCGATCGTGCAACTGCACCGCCGCGGACCGCGTCGGCAGCGCGAAATACAGCCCGTCGACAAGGCCCCGCCGACGCAGTGCGAGCCAGCGCCATAGCGCCGCCTCGGTCTTGCCCGACCCGGTTTCGGCTTCGATCAGGGCGATCGGGCCGAGATCGTCGGCGGCTGCGGCGTGCTGGAAGTCATAGGGGTCATTCCCGAACGCTTGGGCGAAGTCGGCTTCGGGCGTCGGCCGTGGGGTCATGCCGCGCGTCGCGACCGCCGCCTGCGCCGAGGTCCGGCGCAGCGCTTCGCGTTCGGCCCCGTGCGGCGCGCCGACCGGAAAACGGCGCGCGTCCGATCCGACCCAGTCGGCCAGCGTCACCAGCCCGGCGAACAGTGCGGTGAATTGCGGCGCGGCGGGAAGCGGCGGGCCTTCCGCCCATGCCTGCGGGTAGCGGTCGCGAATGGCGGCAAGGACGTCCAGCAGCTCCGCGATCGGATCATAGCCGGCGTCGGAATGCCAATAATCGACCAAGCCGACCCGAGAGTCGACACTTGCATGCTTACAGAACGCCTCGATCGGCCGGCCGTGATGCGCCAGCGCCGCCACGAACAGATCGGCCGCGTTCCACGATCGGAGCAGCGCCTTGATCGTCGTCGCCGCTTCACCTTGGCCTAGGGTCTGTGGGGATTCACAAAGTTGTGCGGATGTGATTCACGCTATGGATGGATCGTGACGTACTGACGGACGCCCAATGGGCAAAGATCGAGCCGCATTGCCTGGGCAAGCGGACTGACCCCG